>NZ_CP072203.1:3016939-3318633 GCF_017654315.1 Gordonia polyisoprenivorans | reverse complement strand
ATGCGGGTTGGCCTTGGCCATGTGCCCGAGCAGCCGGGCGTTGGGCCGGTCGTAGATCAGGGGCAGTGGCGTCACGACGAGACCGGAGGCACCCACCGACACGAGCTGGGCCAGTCCGGGGTCACCGAGAAGCTCGGCGATCTCCTCGTCGGAGAGGGCGAAACCGGTTGGGACGTACATGACCTCGGACTACTGCGTTGTCAGCGGGCGCTCAGGGCAGCGTGTCGACGAGGGCGCCGGGCTCGACGCGGGGTCCGGTGAAGAACGGCGTCTCCTCACGCACGTGCATGCGGGCCTCGGTGGCGCGCAGATCGCGCATCAGATCGACGATGCGGTGCAACTCCGGTGCCTCGAAGGCGAGTAGCCATTCGTAGTCGCCGAGCGCGAACGACGCGACGGTGTTGGCGCGGACGTCCTTGTAGCCACGGGCAGCCATGCCGTGGTCGGCGAGCATCTTGCGGCGTTCCTCGTCGGGCAGCAGGTACCACTCGTAGGACCGGACGAACGGGTAGACGCAGATGTAGTTACCCGGTTCCTCGCCGGCCAGGAAGGCCGGGACGTGACTCTTGTTGAACTCGGCCGGACGGTGCAACGCGACGTTGCTCCACACCGGATCGCTTGCCCGGCCCAGCGGGGTCTCGCGTCGGAATCGGTTGTAGGCGGCCTGCAGATCCTCGAGTTTCTCCGCGTGCCACCAGATCATGTAGTCGGCGTCGGCACGCATCCCCGACACCTCGTATACCCCGCGCACGACGACGTCGGAGTCGTTGAGGGACTTGAAGAAGTCCGTCACCTCGGACTTGACCGAGTCGCGGTCGTCGCCGAGCTCACCCGGGCGCACGGCGAACACCGAGAACATCAGATAGCGGATCGTCGAATTCAGTGCGGCATAGTCCAAGCGGCTCATGCACCCCATGGTGCCACCGCGGGCGGGGCCGTCGACACCCAGGTCGGTAGGCCCGCACGGCCCTCAGCCGAGAGCGGCGAGGATCACCTCGGCGGCCCGACCGGCCGTCGCGATGCAGGCCGGCACGCCGACCCCGGCGTACGAGGAGCCGGCCAGCGCGAGTCGCGGCGGCAGCGCGGCGAGGACCTCGGCCATCCGGGCCAGGTGTCCGGGCGCGTAACGGGGCAGCCCGCCGTCCCATCGCTGCACGCGAGCCTCGAGCACGTGCGCCGAGGGGGCGGCCACTCCGGCGTCGGCACAGATCCGATCCAGATCGGTCAGCGCCCACGACCGTAGGGACTCGTCGATGCCGGGATCGTCGGCGGGGTCGGCCACCGGGTCGCCGTAGCGGCCGAAGGAGGCGCGCACCGACACCGGCGCACCGTCACCGCCCACGTGCGCCCACTTCTGGGAGGACAACGTGAATGCCTTGGGACGCAGATCTTCTCCGGTCGCCACCAGCACGCCGGAGTGATCGGGCAGAGCCGTGCCCGGCGTCAACGCGATCGAGACCACCACCGACGACGTCGGCTCGACCGCCGCCAGGGTGGCGACGAACTCATCGCCGATCCCGGCGAGCAGGCGGGCGGCGATCCATGCGGGAACAGCGAGAACGAGGCCGTCATAGACGGTGTCGGTTCCGGACTCGGTGCCCACCCGCCACCGATCGCCGTCGGCGTGGACGGCCACGACCTGTCGATCGGTGCACAAGGCCGGCCGCGCGGCTGCGGTGAGCGCATCGACGAGCACCCGATAGCCGCCGACGAGCGTCCCGAACACCGGGCCACCGGTACCGACCGGGGTGAGCAGCCCTCCGACGGCCGCCGACAGGCTCGGCGCACCCGCGTCGAGTCGCGCGGCCAGCGCCGGGATAGCTTCGCGCACACCGATGTCGGCGGCCAACGACGAGTACACGCCACCGAGCATGGGATCGACGCTGCGCGCGACGACCGACGCGCCGAACCGGTCGGCGACGAGATCGCCGACAGCGACGTCGTCACCGGGCCGCCACGCCAGGGCGCGGTCGGGTTCGGCGGCGATGCGGGCGAGGTCGGCGGGATCGGCGAGGCCGGCCATCACCTCTGCCGTGGCCGGGATACCCATCAGGGCGGGAGCGGGCATGGCATGCAGCCGGCCGCCGGCCCAGATCGCGGGGCGGCGGGGCGTCGGCGAGACGACCCGATCGGCCAGACCGAGTTCGTCGACCAGCGCGACAGCCTCCGGCCGGCGCACGATGAACGCTTCGGCTCCGACGTCGGTGGCCTGCCCGGCGACGTCGACGGTGTGCAGCACGCCGCCGAGCCGCTCGCGCTGCTCATACAGGTCGATCGTGGCGTCCTCGCCGAGCGCACGACGCAACCGGTAGGCCGCGACCAGGCCGGAGACTCCCCCGCCGACGATCGCGACCCGCGCCGGCATCAGAGGGTGTGGATCAGCTCGACGGCGCGGGTGAGCACGTCGGGATCGGTGTCGGGAAGCACACCGTGACCGAGGTTCACGATGTGGCCGGCCGCACCCGCGGCCACGGCCCGGCGGCCGTCGTCGAGGACGCGCTGGATCTCCTGCTCGACGACGGCGGGGCCGGCGAACAGCACGGTGGGATCGAGGTTGCCCTGCACCGCCTTACCCGGCCCGACGCGGTGTACCGCCTCCTCCAGCGGGACCCGCCAGTCGACGCCGATGACGTCGGCGGGTTCGGCCATCGCCGCGAGCAACTCACCGGTACCGACACCGAAATGGATTCGGGGAACACCATATTCGGCGAGCTCGGCGAAGACGCGATCGACGTGCGGCGCGACGAAGGTGCGGTAGTCGGCCTCCGAGAGCGCACCGGCCCACGAGTCGAAGACCTGGACGGCGTCGACCCCGGCGTCGAGTTGCACCTGCAGGAAGGTGATCGTGATGTCGGCGAGCCGGGCCATCAGCGCATGCCACGTGTCGGGGTCGGAGCGCATGAGCGCCTTGGTGTGGACGTAGTTACGACTCGGACCGCCCTCGATGAGGTAGGAGGCCAGGGTGAACGGGGCACCGGCGAAACCGATCAGCGCGGTGGTCTCGTCGAGCTGATCGAGGATCTTCGTGACCGCGCGCGCGACCGCACCCACCGCGGCCGGATCCAGACGTGGCAACGCCGCGACGTCGGCGGTGCTGCGGATCGGTGCGGCGATGACCGGGCCGGTACCGGCGACGATGTCGAGATCGACCCCCGCCGCCTTCAGCGGCACCACGATGTCGGAGAACAGTATCGCCGCGTCGACGTCATGGCGGCGGACCGGCTGCATGGTGATCTCGCAGACGAGATCCGGGTCGAAGCACGACTCGAGCATTCCGATCTCGGCACGGATCGCCCGGTATTCGGGCAGCGATCGACCGGCCTGCCGCATGAACCAGACCGGGCGGCGGGCGGGCGACTCCCCCCGTGCGGCGGCGACGAGCGGCATACGGGAGTGACTGCGGCGGGTACCTGGTGAGTGCGACATCACCGATCACTCTGCCATGCGGGGCCCGTCGGCATCGCGCGGTCGGGCGTGCTACTCCGGAACCCGGCGCGTCGTCCCGGTGCGCGGGGGGCGCCCGGTGGTGACCATCACCACGGCGCGCCTCCGACGCCCGACGTGGTCTCCGTCATACCGTCGGGGGCGTGACCTCCTCCGGAGCTCCGATGGAGCCTGCTGACTTCCGCACCGCGGTCGAGTCGCTGCATTCCGCGCGCATCCGGCGCGAGATCGAGGTCGGGCCGATCCGTCCCCCGCAGCGCCTCGCCCCCTACAGCTACGCCGTCGGCGCCGAGGTGCGCCCTCCGGACTCACCCGACGACCTCGACATCGACGCCGACGGCCAGGGCAGCGCATTCGGACGGCTGATCCTGCTCTACGACCCCGACGGCCAGGACGCCTGGAACGGGACGATGCGGCTCGTCGCCTACATCCAGGCCGAGGTCGAGGCCGCACTCGCGATGGACCCGTTGCTCCCGGAGGTCGCGTGGAGTTGGTTGTCCGACGCGCTCGGCGTACCGGTCGGCCAGACCGCCTCCGACGGCAGTGTGCACGCCAGCTCCGGCGGCCGGGTGGAGGTGACCGCACTCGGCGGCACCGTCACCTCGACGACGTCGGTGCGCTACGGCGACATCGCCGGCCCCCCACGAGCTCATCAACTCGAGTTGCGCGCCTCGTGGACCGCACCAACCTCCGACGGCCTCGGCGGTCATCTGGAGGGATTCTGCGAGGTCTTGTCGTCGGCGGCGGGTCTGCCGCCGGTCGGGGTCACCGAACTCGGGTCGGCGTGAACGACGCGGACCCGACCGGAGCCGCGGAGGAGCCCGAGTCGGACTCGCCGCCCGTCACCCCGCTGTTGGCACCCCGGGAGGGCGTGCCGCCGGTCCTGTCGTCCGCCGCCCACTTCGCCGATGCGGCACAACGATTGGCCGCGGGCAGCGGTCCGGTCGCACTCGACACCGAGCGGGCGTCGGGCTATCGGTACTCGCAGCGGGCCTACCTGATCCAGATCCGCCGCACCGGCGCAGGCAGCTTCTTGCTCGACCCGATCGAGGAGCCCGAGGCGCTGCAGCCGGTGATCGACGCACTCGCCGAACCCGAGTGGATTCTGCATGCCGCCGACCAGGACCTGCCGTGCCTGCGCGAGCTCGGATTCCGGACCACCACACTCTTCGACACCGAACTCGCCGGGCGATTGCTCGGGCTGACGAAGGTCAATCTGGCCGCGATGGTCGAGCAGTTCCTCGGACTCGGTTTGCAGAAGGGCCATGGGGCGGCCGATTGGTCGAAGCGCCCGCTGCCGCCGGAGTGGCTCAACTATGCCGCGCTCGACGTCGAGGTACTCGTCGAGTTACGCGATGCGATGGACGCGGCTCTGCGCGACGCCGGGAAAAGTGACTGGGCGGCTGAGGAATTCGCGTATGTACTACGCCGTCCACCGTCGCCGCCGCGCACCGACCGCTGGCGGCGGACCGCCAACATCCACACCGTCAAGACTGCCCGTGGACTGGCCGCGGTCCGCGAATTGTGGTCGGCGCGTGAGGAGATCGCGCAGCGACGCGACGTCGCGCCCGGTCGGGTACTGCCGGACTCGGCGATCATCACCGCTGCCGCTGCGGCTCCCTCGACCACCGACGAGCTGACCCGCCTGCCGGTCTTCGGCGGGCCCCGGCAACGACGACAGGCCGGGATCTGGCTCTCGGCCCTGCTGCGCGCACGCGAGCTGCCCGACGCCGAACTCCCGCCACGCAAGACCCCGGCCACCGGTCCTCCGCCGATCAGCCGCTGGGATCAACGCAATCCGGAGGCCGCGGCGCGCGCGAGCGCGGTCCGACCGCTGGTCAAACAGATCGCCGAGGAACACACACTTCCGCCGGAAAACCTGCTGACACCCGACCTGGTGCGCCAATTGTGTTGGGAGGGAATCGATCCGCCGATCACCGAGGCTGCGGTCGACGCCCGCCTGGCGGCCGGTGACGCCCGCGTCTGGCAGCGTGCGCTGACGGTCGGCCCGATCACCGCAGCGCTGAACGAGGCCGCGTCGAGCGACTCACCGTCGCCGGACCGGAGCTGACCCGCGGGGACCGATCTCGCACCGAAAGAACCCGTGCGACAGCGATTGTCGCCGCAGCGAGGACGGCCCCGGACACGGCCGGTAGAACGACTCCGGCTCGGCCTATTCCGGCTCGGTACCGTCGACCTCACGCAGCGAACGATCCGCACGCGACGCATCGAGTCCGGTGTCGGCGAACTCGTGACGGTCGAGCCCCGGTGTCACGTGCATGCCGGAGACGGTCGCGGTGATCGAACGCGCCAGATCCTGCGCGGTCAGCCCCAGCTCGGTGAGGATCTCACCGCGTGAGGCGTGCGCGATGAATTGCTGTGGGATGCCCCGGTTCTGCACCGGAACGGTGACCTCGGCGATACCGAGCGCGGTCGCCACCGCCGACCCCACACCGCCGTGCACACCACTGTCCTCGAGGGTGACCACCAACCGGTGCCGACCGGCGATCTCGGTGATCGACGCCGGAACCGGGAGCACCCACCGGGGGTCCACGACGGTGGCCTCGATGCCCTGACTACGCAGCCGTTCGGCGGTGTCGAGGGCCAGCGAGCAGAACGCCCCGACCGCGACGATGAGGACGTCACCACCGATCGGTTCGGCCGACGGGGTGCCCCGACGCAACACGTCGACTCCGTCATCCAGCCGCACCACAGCGCGGATATCCTCGGGCACAGCGCCTTTGGAGAATCGCAGCGCGGTGGGCGCGTCGTCGACGGCGAGCGCCTCGTCGAGTTCCTCGCGGAGCCGCACGGCGTCACGCGGGGCGGCGACCCGCATCCCGGGAACCATCGCGAGCAGCGAGAGATCCCACATCCCATGATGACTCGGCCCATCGGGTCCGGTGATGCCCGACCGGTCGAGGACCAGCGTGACCGGCAGCTCGAGCAGCGCGACGTCCATGAGCAGCTGGTCGAACGCGCGGTTGAGGAAGGTGGAGTAGATCGCGACCACCGGATGCAGACCGCCGAGCGCCAGCCCGGCCGCCGAGGTCATGGCGTGCTGCTCGGCGATCCCGACGTCGAACATGCGGTCGGGGAACTTCTCGCCGAAGGGGGCCAGCCCCGTCGGTCCGGGCATTGCGGCCGTGATCGCGACGACGTCCTCACGGGCGGTCCCCGCCTCGACGAGGGCCGTGGAGAACACCGACGTCCAGTCCTGCGGCGCCACGGACTTCGCCCGGCCGGTCACCGGATCGATGACACCGGTGGAGTGCATCTGGTCGGCCTCGTGGTTCTCGGCGTGCGCATACCCCATGCCCTTTCGGGTGACGGTGTGCACGATCACCGGCCCGCCGAAGGAGCGAGCCCGCGTGAACGCCGATTCGAGGGCCTCCACGTCGTGGCCGTCGACCGGGCCGACGTACTTGAGACCGAGATCGGTGAACATCTCCTGCGGCGCGAGAAGGTCTTTCAGACCGCTCTTGACACCGTGCAGAACGGCATACGCCGGGTCGCCGACCACCGGCAGCCGCTTGACCACGCGTCGGCCCTCATCGAGGACCCGCTCGTAGCCGGGCTGCAGCCGCAGACCCGACAGATGCCGGGCCAGCCCGCCGATCGTGGGCGCATAGGACCGGCCGTTGTCGTTGACGACGATCACCACACGACGATCGGCGGCGGCGATGTTGTTGATCGCCTCCCAGCACATCCCGCCGGTCAACGCGCCGTCGCCCACCACCGCGACGACCGTCCGGTCGTCCTGCCCGGTCAGCGCGAACGATTTCGCGAGCCCGTCGGCGTAGGACAGCGCCGCCGAGGCGTGTGAGGACTCCACCCAGTCGTGCGGGCTCTCGGACCGCTCCTGATAACCGGTCAACCCGCCGCGTTGGCGGAGCGAATCGAAGCCGTCGCGGCGCCCGGTGACGATCTTGTGCACATAGCTCTGGTGGCCTGTGTCGAAGATCACGGGGTCGATGGGCGAATCGAAGACGCGGTGGATGGCCAGGGTGAGTTCGACGACACCGAGGTTGGGCCCGAGGTGCCCGCCGACCGCCGACACCTTCTGGATCAGGAACTCGCGGATCTCGCCCGCCAGCGAGGTGACCTCTGCGTCCGACAGCGTCCGCAGGTCGGCTGGTGAGTTGATGCGCTCCAATTGGCCCATCTGATCCTCCATCACTGATCGTTGCACTCCCCGGTGACGTGGTGCGTACCCGGCGGGCCACCCGGCGCACCGACGGGTGCGCGCGGGAGCATGTATGTCAGTCTACGGTCGCCGCCGGCGCACCCCGGTCCGCCGAGCGCGGCAGCGGGCGTGAGTTCGACCGCACGAGCACGGCGATCGCCTCGATGTGGTGGGTGAGCGGGAACGCGTCGAATCCGCGGATCTCGCGGACGCGATAGCCGTTCTCGGCGAACAGGCCGAGGTCACGGGCGAACCTGGCGACGTCGCAACCGACGTGCACCACCACGTCCGGACCGGCCGCGGCGAGTTGCCCGATCACGCGTGCACCGGCCCCGGTCCGCGGCGGGTCGAGCACGACGACCCCGGCGGCGGGGAGTCCGCCGATGGCTGAGGCGACCTCACCACGGTGCACCTCGATGCCGTCGTCGTCGGCGAAGGTCGCTTCGGCGGCGGCCAGTGCCGCGGCGTCGGAATCCACGACGTGCACCGCCTGCGCATGCAGGGTGTCGGTCAGTGCGGCGGCGAAGATCCCGGCGCCGCCGTACAGGTCCCAGCACGTCGCGACCGAGTCGGTGTGGCGCGCGACGAGGTCGGCGACGGTCTGCGCATACACTCCCGCGGCGGCGCGGTGACCCTGCCAGAACCCGGTCACCGGGATGTCCCAGGTGCGCTCGCCCACCCGGTGGCGTGCGGTGGGGAGTCCCTCGACCACTCGCGTCGTCCGTGCCCGCTCGTGGCGTCGCCGACGCTGCTGCGCGGCCCGCCGAGCACCACCGGCTCGACCACCGCGTCCGCGCGCGGCCGTGCTGTCGGCGGGCGCGATCTCGGTGAGGTGCCGCGAGCCGTCGTCGTCGAGCACGAGCGCGAGTTCGGCGTGCGGGGTGAACCGACCGTCGTGCGCCGTGAGGTCGCTCAGACGCGGATCGGGCTGGGCGCAGGGGTGTCCGACGACGAGGCCGGCGGAGCCGCGCCGGTGCAATCCGGCACGCCCCTGGGCATCGACGGCCATGCGTGTCCGGATTCGCCAGCCGGTCTCGGCATCGTCGAGCGCGGCGACCGTCGGCGGCCCGCCGTCGAGCGCGGACAGCGCGTCGTCGGTGAACCCGCCGATCCGCCGCAGGACGTCGGTGAGGATCTCGGTCTTCAGGGTGCGCGCGTGCGCGACGGCGACATGCGCGAGATCGCAACAGCCGGCGCCGTGTGCGGCAGCGGCGCACAGCGGGTCGCGTCGATGTGTCGAGGGCTCCAGTACCTCGACCACCTCGGCGACGAGGAATCCCGACTTGTCCTCGACGATGGTCGCGGTGACCAGTTCGCCCGGGATCGCGCCTCGCACGAACACGACCCGGCCGTCGTCGGCGTGGGCGATGGCGGACCCACCGTTGGCGGGCCGTCGGACGCGCAGTGTCAGCGCGTCGGAGGGGGCACTCGTCACTCGGGGCCACCGCCCAGCGCCCGGCGGGTGTCACCGGGTGCGTGGTAATCGAGGTCGGCCTTACGGCGATCGGACGACGTGAGCTGCCATGGCACCGAGGTCACCATCACGCCGGGCTCGAACAGCAGACGGGTCTTCAACCGCAACGCCGACTGGTTGTGCAGGATCTGTTCCCACCAATGGCCCACCACGTATTCGGGGATGAACACGGTGATCACGTCGCGCGGCGATTCCCGGCGCACGCGCCGGACGTAGTCGATGATCGGTCGGGTGATCTCGCGGTAGGGCGACGCGATCACCTTGAGCGGCACCCGCAGATCGCTGTCCTCCCATTCCGAGACCAGTCGGCGGGTGTCGCGGTCGTCGACGTTGACCGTGACCGCCTCGAGCACGTCGGGGCGGGTGGCCCGGGCGAACAGCAACGCACGCTTGGTCGCCAGGTGCAGCGTCGAGACCAGCACGATCGAGTGGGTGCGGCTCGGTAGTACGGCCTCGTCATCGGCCGGGGTGCGCTCGAGTTCGCGCTGCACGGTCGCATAGTGGTGATGGATCGCCTTCATCAGCACGAACAGGATGACCATCGCCAGGATCGCGATCCATGCACCGGCGGTGAACTTGGTGATGAGCACGACCACCAGCACGGTCGCCGTCATCACCAGACCGACGGTGTTGATCACCCGCGACTGCATCATCCGGCGGCGCGCCTTCGGGTCGGTCTCGGTGCGCAACAACCGGGTCCAGTGGCGCACCATGCCGGTCTGGCTCAGCGTGAACGACACGAACACGCCGACGATGTAGAGCTGGATCAGTGAGGTCACCTCGCCGCCGAAGGCGACGACGAATGCGATCGCGGCGACCGCAAGGAACAGGATGCCGTTGCTGAAGGCCAGCCGGTCGCCGCGCGTGTGCAGCTGTCGGGGCAGGTAGCGATCCTGGGCGAGCACCGAACCGAGAACCGGGAATCCGTTGAAGGCGGTGTTGGCGGCCAGCATCAGGATCAGCGCGGTAACCGTCGCGACGAAGTAGAAACCGGCGGGGAAGGTGTCGAACACCGCGTGTGCGAGTTGGGCGATCATCGCCTTCTGCTGGTAGCCGGGGGGCGCCCCGATGAGGTCCTCCGCCGGGTTCATCACGTATTTCGCGCCGATCCGCTCGGCGAGGAAGACGATGCCCAGCAGCAGGACGATCGCGATCGACCCGAGCAGCAGCAGGGTGGTCGCCGCGTTGCGGGACTTGGGTTTCCGGAATGCGGGCACACCGTTGCTGATGGCCTCGACCCCGGTCAGCGCCGCACACCCCGAGGAGAACGCCCGCGCGATCAGGAAGACGAAGGCGATGCCCATCAGGTGGCTGTGTTCGGCCCGGATCTCGAATCCCGCGGTCTCCGAACGAATCTCGCGTCCGAGGATGAAGATCTCGGTGAATCCCCAGATGAGCATGCCGAGCACACCGATGATGAACGCATAGGTCGGAATGGCCAGCACGCTGCCCGATTCCTTGAGTCCGCGCAGGTTCACCGCGGCCAGGATGATGATCGCGGCCACACAGAACCACACGCGATGTTCGGACACGAACGGGATCGCCGACCCGATGTTCTCCGCCGCCGACGAGATCGACACCGCGACGGTCAGCACGTAGTCGACCAGCAGCGCACTGCCGACGGTCAGACCGGCCGTGGGCCCGAGGTTGACCGTGGCGACCTCGTAGTCGCCGCCACCGGAGGGATAGGCGTGCACGTTCTGCCGGTAGCTGGCGACGACCACCGCCATGACGATCGCGACCGCGATCGCCACCCACGGGGTGTAGGCCAACGCCGAGAGCCCGGCAACGGAGAGCACCAGGAAGATCTCCTGAGGCGCATAGGCGACCGACGACATCGCGTCAGAAGCGAAGACGGGGAGCGCGATGCGTTTGGGTAACAGCGTGTGGCCGAGACTGTCGCTGCGAAACGGTCGTCCCAGAAGCAGGCGTTTTGTCGCAACGGGCACCTTTGACACGGTAGGCACCACGCAACACTAAGACCTCGGTCAGATGAAGGCCACCAGGACCCGCGTCACGGCACGCCCCCTACGGGTAGGTTCATCTCTGCGTGGACCGATACCGGTCCGCGGCCGGCTCCCCGGCGACGCGTCGCCTCCCGGTGGCATGCGCCGGGAAGGAAGGATCGATTTTCTTGCGGGTAGTCATCATGGGCTGCGGCCGCGTGGGCTCGTCGTTGGCTCGCGCGATGGTCAAACGCGGCCACGAGGTCGCGATCATCGACCGCAACCCCTCGGCGTTCACCCGACTCGGCGACGAGTTCACCGGTCAGCGCATCGTCGGGGTCGGGTTCGATCGTGACGTGTTGATCAAGGCCGGGATCGAGCAGGCCGATGCCTTCGCCGCGGTGTCCTCCGGCGACAACTCCAACATCATCGCCGCGCGTGTCGCCCGTGAGACCTTCGAGGTGGAGCGGGTGGTCGCGAGAATCTACGACGCCAAACGTGCCGCGGTCTACGAGCGGTTGGGCATTCCGACGGTGGCCACCGTGCCGTGGACGACCGAACGGTTCGTCTCCGCACTCGGCGAGGTGTCCACCACCACCGAGTGGCGCGACCCGTCGGGCACCCTCGCGATCGCCCAGCTCCAGATCGACGAGTCGTGGATCGGGACGACCGTGGTGAAGTTCCAGGAACTGACCGGAGCGCGTATCTCGTTCATCAACCGGGTAGGCAATCCCGTTCTGCCAGAGGCGAAGACGGTCTTGCAGCAGGACGACGTGGTCTTTGCCGCGGTGTTGCTCGAGCGCCTCGCCGAGACTCGTACGATCGCCGCGTCGCCGATCGACGCCGACTGAGGAGTATCAGAATGAAAGTCGCCATCGCCGGGGCCGGCGCGGTCGGCCGTTCCATCGCCCGCGAACTCCTCGTCAACTCCCACGAGGTCACCCTGTTCGAGCGCAATGCCGAACACATCGACACCGACGCGGTGCCCGGCGCGCAATGGCTGCTCGCCGACGCGTGCGAGTTGTCGAATCTGGAGTCGGCGGAGCTGCAGTCCTTCGACGTCATGATCGCGGCCACCGGCGACGACAAGGCCAACCTCGTCGTCAGTTTGCTCGCGAAGACCGAGTTCGCGGTCAATCGGGTGGTCGCGCGGGTGAATGATCCCCGCAACGAGTGGCTCTTCGGTGAGGAGTGGGGCGTCGACGTCGCCGTCTCGACGCCACGACTGCTCGCCTCTCTCGTCGAGGAGGCGGTGTCGGTCGGAGACCTGGTGCGGCTCATGACTTTTCGTCAGGGTCAGGCAAATCTCGTGGAGTTGACGCTGCCTGCCAACACTCCGCTGGCCGGTCGGCCGGTCCACAAGCTGAGCCTGCCGCGTGATGCGGCACTGGTGGCGATACTGCGGGGAGGCCGGGTGATCGTGCCCGAGCGCGACGACCCGATCGAGGGTGGCGACGAACTGGTGTTCATCGCGCCTGCCGAAACCGAGCCGGCGTTGCACGAGGCGATGCGCGTCCCGCAGTGACCGCTGCGGTGCCGGGCGGATCGGTGGATCTACTCTTCCTCCGAGCCGTACAGCTCGTAGTACGGGTTGTAGACCACCTTGACACCGTCGTGTTCGGCCAGACGGCCTCGGACGGTGAGTTTGCGCCCGGGTTCGATGCCGGGAATGCGGTTACGTCCCAACCATTTCAGGATGACCGTGTCGGTCCCGTCGAAGAACTCGGCCTTGACCCCGCTCTTGGCGGCACGCGAACAGGTCTCCACCGCGCGCAGCTCGCCGTGCATGGTGACCTCGTCGCCTCGACAACATTCGACGGCGCGCTGGGCCCCGGTCGCCTCGGACTCGGCGGCGATCTGCTCGGCATCGGCATTGCCGAGATCTTCGGTCAAGCGCTTCGTCAGCCGCTTGAGATAACCGGCCGTCGGCATCACAACCTCCAGAAGAGACTTCGTTTCCGCTCGGAGGGCACGAGCCTGCTGGGCTGTGGTTCTCGGCCTTCTCGTCTTCCGACGCGGGTACTTTCGGCTCAGCGTAGACCCATGTCCTCATCGCATACAACGCGCGGCATGATCTGTGCATGCCCGCGAATGACAACCGAATCCACGCCCGCGGTGTGACCGGCGCCGGGAGCGATAGCGAGCGGGCCGAATGTGCCGGCGCCGGGAGCGATAGCGAGCGGGCCGGGTGTGGTGCCGCCGACGTCCTCATCGTGATGCCGGGAACGGGTTCGGACGCCAACTTCGTCCGTCGCGCGTTCGGTCCCGCGGCCCGTGAGATCGGTGTCGACCTGATCGCCCTCGACCCGACCGATGATCTCATCGGCGGACACCGTGATGCGTTGCGACGGTTCGCCGCCGACCATGCCCGGGTGCTGGTGGGCGGGTTCTCCATCGGTGCGGCCCTGGCGTTGGAGTGGGCGCTCGGGCCGGGGCGGGAGCGATGCGTCGGGGTGTGGGCGGCGATGCCGGCGTGGAGTGGCGAGCCGAGCACCGCATTCGCCGCGACCGGCGCGGCGATGACCGCGTCGGCGCTGCGCGCCGACGGTCTGGAGGCGACGATCGATGCGATGTCGTCGACGAGTCCGCCGTGGTTGGCGCATGAGCTGACCCGCTCGTGGCGGGCCCTGTATCCCGGACTCGTCGTCCAACTCGAGCGGGCGGCGGCGTATCGCGCACCGGACCTCGGCCGGATCGCCGGCCTGTCCGCGCCTCTGGCGGTGGTCGCCGCCGACGACGACCCGCTTCATCCGTGGGCCGTCGCGCAGTCCTGGTACGACGCAGCGCCCCGCTCACGGATCGAGCGGATTCACCTGGCGCAGTGGGGTGCCGATCCGGCCGTGTTGGGGCGCGCGTGCGCGATCGGATGGCGGTCGCTGGTCGACGAGTGTGTCGAAACAGACGAGAGTGCCGAAACCACCGACAGGTGAGCCCGCTCGGTACGGGGTACGCGGGTGGTCAGCGCTTGCCGCGGCGACGACGGAAGCGTTGCATCGCCGAGCCCGCCGACGGCGGCACCGGGTCCTCGGCGTCGGCTGCGCTCTCGACTGCCCCACCGTCGTCGGCTGGGGGTACCTCGCGGATGACGGTCGCCTGCTCGATCTGATCGAGGGCACCGCCGGCGACGCGCTCGGTCTCGGCGGTCGGCTGCTCGGGGGGCTGTGCGGGGGTGGGGGTTTCGCCCGTCGCGTCCGCTGCGGCGAGGTTGTCGGCGGCGAGGTTGTCTGCGGCGGTGTTCTCGACGGGGCCGGCGGGCGCACCGGCGGCCGGGTCGTCGGCGAACATCTGCTGCTGCGCGGCGGCGACCTGCTCGGCGAGGACCGGGGGCAGGATGATCGGGAGCATTTCGCGGGGCGGCGCCGGGTCCTTGCCGCGCCGCACCACGGACTCGGCGAGGACGGCGCGCGCGAGTTGTGCGAGTGGGGCCGCGGATTCTGCCGGTCCGCTGGCAACGCATCGCACCATCCACCGGGGACCGTCGACACCGATGAACCGGTGCGCGCCGCCCGGCACCTCGGCGAGCACCTCTCGGCCCCAGTGCCCGTCCTCGACGCTGGTCGTCGCGCCTTCATCACGGAGGGAAGCCGCGAGTTCGCGCACGACCTCACGCCACAGTCCGGGAGACCGCGGCGCCGCGAAGGCGGTCACACTGATCCGGCCGTGCGGGGTCACCAGATACACGGCTTCGGGTTGGTGATCGGGCGACATCTCGACGGTGACCTGCCCGCCCTCGACGACCGGGACCAGCACCGAACCGAGATCCAGGTGCGAGTTGGCCAGTTCCTCGGCCGGGGTGTCGAGCAACTCCATGTCGTACGGGCCGCGCGCCTGGCCGACCCGCAACTCCTCGTCGCCCGAGTCCCCGGTCCCCCGCTCCTCGTCAGCCATCAGTTCGTGTCTCCCATCGCCGTTTTCACGGTTGGTACCGCGTCACCCTCGCCACTGCAGGGTAGTCCAGGACCGGGCGCACGCCTCACAGGATCGCGTGGCCGCCGCTGGACCCGTATCCGCCCGTGCCACGGCTCGTCTCGTCGAGTTCGGTGACCTCGACGAACTCGGGCAGTTCGACGCGCTGGATCACCAATTGCGCGATGCGGTCACCGCGCGAGATGTGGATGGTCTCGGTCGGATCGAGGTTGATCAGACACACCTTGATCTCGCCGCGGTACCCGGCGTCGATCGTGCCGGGGGCGTTGACGATCGACAGACCGGCACGCGCGGCGAGTCCGGAGCGCGGGTGGACCAGACCGACGGTGCCGTGCGGCAGGGCGATCGCGATACCCGTGCCCACGAGCCGGCGATGCCCGGCCGCGAGTTCGAGGTCGATGGTGGAGCACAGATCAACCCCGGCGTCACCGGGATGAGCCCGTGCGGGCAGTGCGATGTCGGGGTCCAGCCGTTGGATGCGGACCGGTCCGATCGAGTCGGACGAGAGCGAATCGGACGGGGCGGACCCGGTCGCAGGGGGGAATTCTGAGGCCACGGGGGAAGACTACGCTGAGGGGTGTGAGTGACCCGGAACCCCGCAGTGCCGCCGAACCCCGCAGTGCCGCCGAACCCAGCACCCACGAACCCCGTACGGAGGCTGCCGGCGAGTCCGACGCCGTGGCCCCCTCTGGTGCGGTGTCGGGGACTGCTGAGGCCGGTGCCGGCGGCGGCGATCGATACGCCGAGCGGCTGTCCGTGCCGTGGTGGTGGTGGCTGGCCGCGGTGGTGGTGACCGGTGTGGTCGGTCATGAGATCCAACTGTCGGCCCATGACTCACAGTGGGGTCTGCTCGGCTACCTCGGCGCAGCGATCGTGTGTGCGCTGGTCCTGGTGTCGATGGGGCACACCCGGATTCGGGTGACCGCCGACGGCGAGTTGCACGCCGGCAAAGCTCGGCTGCCGCGGTCGGTCATCGCACGCGGGGCGTCGGTGCCGGCGTCGGCGAAGAGTGCCGCCCTGGGCCGTCAGCTCGACCCCGCGGCGTTCCTCATCCATCACGCGTGGGTGAAGACGATGGTGTTGCTCGTTCTGGACGACCCGGACGACCCGACCCCGTACTGGTTGGTGTCGACGCGCAGGCCCGCAGAACTGTTGAGTGCGTTGGGTGTTGCCGACGCAGCCGCCGGCAACGGGTGAACATCCCCACGAGCAACCGGTGACGGGATGACACCCTGGGCCCCACCACGATCCGCCCGGAGGGCGGATTCGTCGGGTGGGGTCGATCAGGCGCAGTCCACGCAGATCATGCTTGCGCCGTTCTCACGGGCCAGACGACTGCGGTGGTAGACGAGGAAACAACTGGTGCAAGTGAATTCGTCGGCCTGCTTCGGGATGACCCGAACCGAGAGTTCTTCTCCGGAGAGATCGGCGCCGGGGAGTTCGAACGACTCGGCGGTATCGCTTTCGTCGACGTCGACAGCAGCCGACTGCGCCTCACTGCGCCGTGCCTTCAGCTCCTCGAGCGAGTCCTCGTTCAGGTCCTCGGACTCCGTGCGCCGTGGGGCGTCGTAATCAGTAGCCATTGTGTGCCTTACCTGGTTGAAGGAGCGCGACCTTGGGTCGTCGGCTCGTGACCTGGACCGCTGGGGCGCTAAGTCGCCGGGATTGTCTTGCCGGCGTCACTACAACGTCATGACCGGTGTGATTCGTTACCGATCATCGACCAGACAGTTGTGATGTTGATCACAGTTGGTTGCCAGAACTCCAGCGGACTCGGGAGTGCGGGCGCCCGAAGCCTAGTGCACGGCCATCACAGAGTCAACAGTGTGTGCACGACGGATGAAACCGGCCCGGAGCGGTGGCCGCCACCGCAATCCCCCACTCGGCGGCGCCTGCGTCCCGTCGCGGCGACCACCCTCTACAGTTGGGCCAGAATCGGCGGTCGGGCCCGGCATTCATCGCCGGCGGCCCGACCCTTCCCTGGTGAAGGAGCGCAGTTCACGGTGGTCTCGCAGATTACGACCGGCTATCCCACTGACCACAACGGTCGGCCCTACAAGCGTCGGAACGCGCGCGCGATCCTCATCCTCCTGGCCGTTCTGGTGGTGCTCGGCATCATCGCGTGGTCGGTCGCCCTGGCCGGTTCCGATTCCGACACCACGCCCACCGCCTGCAACGAGCCGACACCGGCGAGCACTTCGGCCTCGGCGACCGCCGCCGCACCACCCGCCGCGCCCGCGGGCGCGAGTGCAACCCCCTCCCGAACCGTCGTGAACCGGGATCAGATGCTGACGGTCGCACCGGCCGCGCTGTCGACCTTCCAGGTGCGCGTCCTCAACGCGTCCACCCAGCGCGGCGAGGCCCAATCGGTCTCCAACGACCTCACCGCCCAGGGGTTCACCCCGGCCAGCGACACCGCCTTCGGCGACGATCCGGTCTACCCGAACCACGATCTCGATTGCGTCGCCCAGATCCGCTTCGGACCCGCCGGACAGTCCGCCGCGGCGTCGGTGTGGCTGGCGATCCCGTGCGCCCAGCTGATCAACGACGGCCGTCGGGGTACCGACGTCGACGTCGCCCTCGGTGAGTACTACAAGCCGCGCGAGCAGTCGCAGGACGCGCAGGCCGCACTCGAGGCGCTGCGGTCGGCCGATCCCAAGAACCCGCAGGCCGGCGTGGATCCGGGGCTGGTGAAAGCGGTACACGCCCAACCCTGCTGAGCAACACCCATCCCGTCCGCGGGGGTGTGACGGTCCGCGGGAGTGTGACGTCCGCAGGAGCGTGTCAGTGACGGGCCGGAAGTGCCCGTCGCGCTCCGAGGTCGTCGAGCAGCGCGACGAAGTCGGCGGCGATCCCTGGAGCCACCGCGATCGTCGCGTGCCCGTCGCAGGACCGCGAATCAGCCGGTGGCAGATGGACGACCGCCCCGGCCTCCGCCGCGATCAATCCGCCCGCCGCCCAATCCCAGGGACTCAGCCCGTGCTCGATGTGGGCATCGACCGCGCCACTGGCGACCATGCACAGATCGAGTGCCGCCGCGCCGATGCGTCGGAGGTCGCGTACCCGGGGCAGCAGTTGCGCCACGATCGCCCCCTGCTCCCGTCGGCGCGCCGCGTCGTATCCGAAGCCGGTGGCGACGAGGGCGAGCCCGACCTGTTCGATGTCGTTGCAGCGCAACGGCACCGTCTGACCGTCGGCGCGCAGGAACGCGCCGCCGCCCTCGGCCGCGTGATAGGTGACCCCGCGCGCGACGTCGACCACCGCGCCCGCCACCGAACGGCCGTCGACCTGCGCGGCCACCGACACCGCGTACGCCGGGATGCCGTACATGAAGTTGACGGTCCCGTCGATCGGATCGATGACCCAGCGCACCCCGGTCGGCACATCGACGGCGCCACCGGATTCCTCGCCGAGGATCTCGTCGGCCGGTCGGGCCGTGCGGAGACGATCCCGGATCAACTGCTCGGTCTCGGTGTCCGCCAACGTGACCGGGTCGGTCGGTGTCGACTTGGTCGCCACCGCGTCGACGCCGTCAGCGGCGGTCTGCGATCCCGGACCGCCGAAGAGTTCCGGGCGCCGCCTGCGCACGTGATCGGCCGCGGCCTCGGCGATGTCGACGGCGAGGTCGGCCAGTACGGCAGGACTCTCGACTGTCACATTCGCCGGCGGCACATCCTCGGGTGCGACGTTCCGGCCGACGGGATCACTGCCTTGTTGCTCCACCCGTCCATGTCAACACATCCGGCGCCGTGAACGGGCGTTCGGGCGGGCGGTGAGACCGGGCTCACCGCTCTCGCCGACACGTGCCGAGACGGTTTGCCCGTCCTCGCTGCACCACGATGCCCGCCTGGATAGCCTGGAGACGCGTCATACCCGATCAGCATCGATCCCGTATCGAGAGGACCCGCCATGACCGAGTCCGGCACGCCCGGCTCCCCCACCCCCTCCGCGAGCGAAGGAGAGCAAGCCCCGGGCGAAAAGACTTCGACGGCAACCAATCTCGCCTTCGGCGTGGACGTCGGCGGCTCCGGCATCAAGGGCGGGATCGTCGACCTCGACACGGGCGCCCTGGTGGGCGAACGCTTCAAGGTGCTCACGCCGCAGCCGGCCACCCCCGAGGCGGTCGCCGGCGGCGTCGCCGAGGTCGTCGCGCATTTCGACTGGCAGGGACCGGTCGGCATCACCCTGCCCGGGGTGATCACCGGCGGGATCATGCGCACCGCGGCCAACATCGACAAGGGCTGGATCGGCACCGACGTCTACGAGCTGTTCAGCAAGAACCTCGACGGCCGGAAGGTCTCGGTCCTCAACGACGCCGACGCCGCCGGGATGGCCGAGGACGCCTACGGGGCGGGCAAGGGTGTCAACGGCGTCGTGATGCTGCTGACCTTCGGAACCGGCATCGGGTCGGCGATCCTCAACGACGGAAAACTGGTGCCCAACACCGAACTCGGCCACCTGCAGGTGGGCAAGAAGGAAGCCGAGCACCAGGCATCGTCAAAGGTGAAGGAAGACAAGGGCTGGTCGTATGAGAAGTGGACCGAAAAGGTGTCCGAGGTCCTCAAGACCTATGAGGCGCTGTTCTGGCCACGGCTGTTCATCGTCGGCGGGGGGATCAGTCGCAAGTCGGCGAAATGGATTCCGCTGCTGACCAACTCCACCCCGGTCGAGGCCGCGGCCCTGCTCAACACCGCGGGTATCGTCGGGGCGGCCATGGCCGTCGATCAGGGTCTCCGCGTGTAGTTCGTGACCTTCCAACACTGCCGTTGACCTGGCCTTTGTCACATCGGCGGGGGTGGTGTCGTTACAATGGTGCGCACCGGTGCCATGTGCGCCGCACCAAGCCCTCATCCGCGACGGCCGACGCTGCCGCGAGGACAGTCAAGTTTCGCATCCGAAAGGTTGTACGTGGCAGCCACCCAGACCCGCCAGAACGACGCAGAGGTCTCCGACCCGACCACGGTCTCCGACCCGATCACGTCGACCGTTCCCACGGCTGACAAGGCACCCGCGAAGAAGACCGCCAAGAAGGCGGCCAAGAAGGCCACCGCTCGCAAGACCGCCAAGAAGGCTCCTGCCCGCAAGACCGCCGCGAAGAAAGCCGCCCCGAAGGCCGCCGGTGACGCCGACTCCCCGGACGACACCGATGCCGAGCCCACCTCGATCGAAGAACTCGACGGACCCGATGCCGAACTCGACGACGTCGAGATCGACGCCGACGACCTGACCGACGACGACGAGGAGGACGCCGAGGACTCCGCCGACGACGAGGAGGACGAGGAGTCCGAGGGCACGCCCGCCACCGCAGCGGCAGCCAAACCCGCCACCGCAGCGGCCAACAAGGCCGCGGCGGCCGACGACGCCAAGACCGCCGGCGACTTCGTCTGGGACGAAGAGGAATCCGAAGCCCTGCGCCAGGCCCGCAAGGACGCCGAGCTCACGGCATCGGCCGACTCGGTGCGCGCCTACCTCAAGCAGATCGGCAAGGTCGCCCTCCTCAACGCCGAGGAGGAGGTCGAACTCGCCAAGCGCATCGAGGCGGGCTTGTTCGCGACCGAGCGGCTGCGCCGGATCATGGAGTCCGGCGAGAAGATCAGCACCGCCCAGAAGCGTGATCTCAACTGGATCTCACGCGACGGCAACCGCGCGAAGAACCACCTTCTCGAGGCGAACCTGCGTCTCGTGGTGTCGCTGGCCAAGCGCTACACCGGTCGCGGCATGGCCTTCCTCGACCTGATCCAGGAAGGCAACCTTGGGCTCATCCGTGCGGTCGAGAAGTTCGACTACACCAAGGGCTACAAGTTCTCGACCTACGCCACCTGGTGGATCCGGCAGGCCATCACCCGCGCCATGGCCGATCAGGCCCGTACCATCCGCATCCCGGTGCACATGGTCGAGGTCATCAACAAACTCGGTCGCATCCAGCGCGAGCTGCTCCAGGATCTGGGCCGTGAGCCCACGCCGGAGGAACTGGCCAAGGAAATGGACATCACGCCGGAGAAGGTGCTGGAGATCCAGCAGTACGCGCGTGAGCCGATCTCGTTGGATCAGACCATCGGCGATGAAGGCGATTCGCAGCTCGGCGACTTCATCGAGGACTCCGAGGCCGTCGTCGCCGTCGATGCGGTGAGCTTCACCCTGCTGCAGGACCAGCTGCAGTCGGTCCTCGAGACGCTCTCGGAGCGCGAGGCCGGCGTGGTGCGCCTGCGTTTCGGCTTGACCGACGGTCAGCCGCGCACGCTCGACGAGATCGGTCAGGTGTACGGCGTCACCCGTGAACGCATCCGCCAGATCGAGTCCAAGACGATGTCGAAGCTGCGCCACCCCAGCCGGTCCCAGGTCTTGCGCGACTACCTGGACTGACCAGGCCCCTGATTCACCTGCTGCCCCGGCCGACGGCCGGGGCAGTCGGCGTCTGCGGGGGTGATTTCTCTGCTGTGTCAAGGGTTTCGGGCGCGCTGAGCCGGACGCGTCCACCGATGCCGGGGTGCGCGGGCACCAGCCCTACGATGTCGGACATGCCGCTTTCGCGTGATGTACCCGGAACACCTCTGGTGCGGCGCCGTGTCGTCGACCTGGTGCGGGTCGCGTCGATGCTGTGTCGCGTCGGGCTCCACGCCGCCTGACCCCACACCTTCCTGATTCGACCACAGATCCGATTCGATTCCGATCTCTGCACCGAAAGACACTCCTGATGCGCACCATCGTCCTCATCGGCCTGGTCGGGTTTGCCGCCCAACTGGTCGACGGCAGTCTCGGCATGGCCTACGGCGTCACCACGACGACGCTGCTCCTGGCCATCGGCACCAATCCCGCCGCCGCGTCGGCAACCGTCCACCTCGCCGAGATCGGCACCACGCTGGTCTCAGGCGTCTCGCATTGGCGATTCGGCAACGTCGACTGGAAAGTGGTGCGCCGCATCGCAATTCCAGGTGCGATAGGCGCGTTCCTGGGCGCGACGATCCTGTCCAATCTGTCGACCGAGGCCGCAGCGCCCGTGATGGCGGCGATCCTACTGGCCCTGGGTCTCTACATCCTCGTGCGATTCACCTTCAGTGGCATTCCCCGGCAGCACCTCGGCAAGCCGTTGCGCAAACGGTTCCTGTCCCCGCTCGGTCTGATCGCCGGATTCGTCGACGCCACCGGTGGCGGCGGATGGGGTCCGGTCGGTACGCCGGCGATCCTGGCCAGTGGACGTCTCGAACCGCGCAAGGTGATCGGTTCGATCGACACCAGTGAGTTCATCATCGCCGTCGCCGCGAGCCTCGGATTCCTGTTCAGCCTGGGATCGCAGGGCATCAACTTCGCCTGGGTCGGCGCGATCCTCGTCGGTGGCGTTCTCGCGGCACCCCTCGCCGCCTGGCTGGTCCGCCACGTCCCGCCGCGTCTGCTCGGCGCCTCCGTCGGCGGGCTGATCGTGCTCACCAACGTGCGCAGTCTGCTGCGGGCCGATCTCGTCGACGTCGCCCGTCCCGTGCAGACGGCGATCTACACCGTCGTGGTTCTCGCGTGGGCCGCGGCGTTCGCGTACTCGTTGCGCGAGTACCTGCGCGACCGCGAGGTGGAGTCCTCCGACGCCATCAGCTCCCTGCGCGAGGAACAGGAACGCGACACGGCGACGGGTGCGGTGGCAACCCCGGCGGGGTGATGCCGGGGTTCCCCGGATCGGTGCGCGCCTGCGGATGTGAGCTCCGTCTTGCCACCGGTAACAGCCAGTGGAACCCATGTTGCGGGCGGCGCCACCCGTGTAACGGGTGAGTGACGACACAACTCGCCGGGGCTTCGGAACAATACGAAAGCCGAAAACGTCTGACACAGTGAGGTTGGCGCATCGCCCGGATGTGCCGGCTCACGAAGGAATGGCACGAGAGGTGCCGGACCGGGACGGAGGAAACCATGCCAGACATCGCGACCACACCCCCGATCTCCCTGCCACTGACCGCATCGGACCGTTGCGATCGCTGTGGCGCCGCGGCCAAGGTGCGCGCCGTACTCCCCAACGGCGGCGAACTCCTCTTCTGCCGGCATCACTTCAACGAGCACGAGGCTCGCCTCGTGGAAATGCAGGCCACCGTGGACCAGTCGGCCGGCGAGCTCGTCTGACCGACCCACACCACGAGAGGGCCCGGCGGGATCCATCCCGCCGGGCCCTCTCGTCGTCTGCGGGCTCGTCGTCTGTGGGCTCGTCGTCTGTGGGCTCGTCTGCGGGCGCTCAGCGCCATTCGCGCAGGGCGGCGATCCGCTCACGCAGTTGATCCGCCGAAGCCATCGCGGTCGGCGGGCCCCCGAGTTTGCTGCGCAGTTCGCTGTGCACCACGCCGTGCGGTTTACCGGTGCGATGGTGGTGCATCGCCACGAGGGTGTTGAGTTCCTTGCGCAAGGCGTGCAGGTTCTCGCCGGCCGGCTTGGCCGCCGTGTCGGCAGCCGGGGTGGTGGCCGTGGCGGCCGAACGCGTCTGCACCTGGTCGGCCTGCCGCTGCCGGAGCAGAGCACGCACCTGATCGGCGTCGAGCAGCCCGGGTAGACCCAGGTAGTCCGACTCCTCGTCACTCCCGGAGAACGTCGCCGTGCCGAACGAGGAACCGTCGAAGATCACCTGATCGAGTTCGGCGTCGGCATGCAGCGATTGGAAACCCTTCTCGTCCTCGCCCGGCTCGTCCTTTTGTTTGTTGGCGTCGGTCAGCAGGGCGTCGTCGAGGCCGTCGCTGTCCCGATGCGGCTTGCCGAGCACGTGGTCGCGCTCGGCCTCCATCTGGCTGGCGAGGTTCAGCAGCACCGGCACCGACGGCAGGAACACGCTCGCGGTCTCACCGGGCCGGCGCGACCGGACAAAACGACCGATGGCCTGGGCGAAGAACAACGGTGTCGACGAACTCGTCGCATACACGCCGACGGCCAGTCGCGGAACGTCGACACCTTCGGACACCATGCGGACCGCCACCATCCACTCGTCGTCGGATTCGGCGAACTCCGCGATCCGCGACGATGCCTTCGGGTCGTCGGAGAGCACGACCGACGGCATCCTTCCGGTGATCGCCTGCAAGAGCTCGGCGTAGTCACGTGCGACGGTCTGATCGGTGGCGATGACCAGGCCACCCGCATCGGGCATGCCGCCGGACCGGATCTGTCCCAGCCGGGTGTGGGCGGCCTGCAGCACCGAGGGAATCCAGTCCCCGTGCGGGTCCAGGGCGGTCCGCCACGCACGCGCGGTGTGCTCGGCCGACAGCGGTTCGCCGAGTCGAGCGGTGAACTCCTCACCCGCACTCGTGCGCCAGCTCGCCTGACCCGAATAGGCCAGGAACACCACCGGTCGCACGACGCCGTCGGCAAGGGCATCGGAGTAGCCGTAGGTGTGGTCGGCGCGCGAGCGCAACACCCCACCCTCTTCGGGTTCATAGGTGACGAACGGAATCGGCGAGTCGTCGGATCGGAACGGCGTACCGGTCAGGGCGAGTCGTCGCTCGGCGTCGTCGAAGGCCTCGCGGATCGCCTCACCCCACGACTTCGCGTCGCCGCCGTGGTGGATCTCGTCGAGAATCACCAGCGTGCGCCGGTTCTCGGTGCGCACCCGGTGCCGGGACGGGTGCGCGGCGACCTGCGCATAGGTCAGCGCAACGCCGTGATAGTCGGAGCTGGTCTGACCGGTCGCGTTGCGAAACCGGGAGTCCAGCGAGATGCCGACGCGAGCGGCGGCCTGGGCCCACTGATGCTTGAGGTGCTCGGTCGGCGTCACGACGGTGATCTGCTCCACCGTCCGGTCGTCGAGGAGTTCACGCGCCACCCGCAGACCGAAGGTCGTCTTACCCGCGCCCGGGGTCGCGACCGCCAGGAAGTCCTTCGGCCCCTGAGCGAGGTATCGGGTCAGCGCACGCCGCTGCCAGGCGCGGAGCGGGGGGCCCGAAATGGCGGCGGCAACGTCTTCGGCAGCGGTCACTGGCAGCTGACTCCGGGGGTCGGTGAACGGGGAATCCGTCGGTGTTCCCGGTCGAACCCGGGCGACACAGTATCCCGGGCGATCGGCCGGCACACCGCACGGACGGGCCCATGCTACCGACCGGTTCCGACACCCGCGTGGGCGACACGGTGTGGGGCACACGCGGGTGTCGAGGCGTTACGCACACTGCGATGTCGAGGCGCGGAGCTGCGGCCGAGGTGGGCCGCACACGCTCAGGAGCCCGCTTGCGACACGCGCACTGGGCACGTCGCGGCCATGGTGGCGCACATCACCTTCGCCGATCGTGGATGCTGTAACCATCAGCACCCGACGACGCAACCCCGCTCCGATGACTCCCGACGACGTCACGTCGTCGGGCGCACGTCGTGGCCCGGTCCCCGAGGCGACCGGACGATCGGGCGCCGATCCGGCGCCGGGTGCTCTCCTCCCCCGACCCCCTCGCGCACCGCACCCCGACCGCGGTGAGATCCCGACCGCCCCGCTGCACTCCGCTCGCCACCCCGCGCGCCGCCCGGCACCGTCGTCGGTCGAACTCGACGCACCCGACCCCAACCACCGTGCGCTCGCCGACCCGGGGCGCGCCGAGACCGCCCACCCCGGCTCACCCCCACCGGGCGCCGACCCACGGACGGACAAGGAACTCGGTCGCGACGACCCGACCGTCGAACCACCCGAGACCCCGCGGCGGCCGGTGGTGCGCAACATCCCGATCCTGATCTGGCGGACGATCGTAAAGTCCTGGGACGACGGGATCGTGGGCTGGGCCGCGCAGGCCGCGTTTTGGCAGGCGCTGTCGCTGCCTCCCCTGCTCCTCGGACTGCTCGGCAGCGTCGGCTATCTCTCGGGCTGGTTCGGTCCCGACACCGTTGACGTGATCTCCGATCGCATCCTGGCGTTCGCGAACCGCACCTTCTCACCCAATGTGGTCAACGACCTGATCAAGCCGACCGTCGACAACGTCCTGGGCCGCGGACGGGTCGGGGTCATCTCGGTCGGCTTCATCCTGTCGTTGTGGGCGGGCTCGTCGGCGGTGTCGTGCTTCGTCGCCTCGATCGTGCGGGCCCACGACCAACACGAGGTCCGAAACCCGGTGTGGCAGCGCATCTTCGCGCTGCTGCTCTATCTCGGCTTTCTCACCGTCGCGGTCCCGCTGCTCCCCCTGGTCGCCCTGGGTCCCAACTATCTCCGCGAGATCGTCCCCGAATCCTGGGATCCCATCGTCACCAACGCGATCGATTTCGGGTACTTCCCGTTCGTGGCGTTGCTGCTGATGCTGGTGCTGACGACGCTGTATCACCTGGCACTGCCCAATCCGCTGCCCTGGCATCGCCTGGTGGGCGGCGCGATCGTCGCGGGCATCGTGTTCTGGGTGGCCAGCTACTTCCTGCGTCTGTACCTGGCCGCGATCACCCGGGCCGGGTACACCTACGGCGCACTGGCCACCCCGATCGCCTTCTTGTTGTTCACGTTCTTCCTCGGATTCGCGATCGTGGTCGGCGCCGAGTTCAACGCGGCGGTCCAATCCCTGTGGCCTGCGCGGCCGGCGGTGACCGCGCAAGTCCGGGACTGGGTCCAGCACCAGACCGCCGAGGTGACCGGGCAACTCAAAACGCTGCCCGAACGCCTGTCGACCGGCCCGATCAGTCGACGCAACCGGCCGCGCGGGAATTCACCCGACGATTCGTGACCGATTCCCGATCGCGACCGCCCGCGATCAAGCGGTCATTCCTTGCGCATCCGCTTGTAGATCTTCTTGCACTTCGGGCACACGGGTGAGCCGGGCTTGGCCGATCGGGTCACCGGGAAGGTCTCCCCGCACAGGGCAACGACGTGTGTGCCCATGACCGCGCTCTCGGCGATCTTGTCCTTCTTCACATAGTGGAAGAACTTGGGCCGGTCGTCGTCACCGCGATCGGTGGCGTCGGCGTCGGGGCGTTCGTCGGTGCGGGTGTCGGTCGGTGCATCGGTGTCGATGCGTTCGTCGATGTCGGGCCGCTCAATGGTTTCGGTGGGCATGCCCACCATTGTGCGCCACCGGGGCTCGACCGGGTCACCCCTGCCGGACCGAATCGATACGTGACCGCGGCGCGCTTCACCAAACGGACATAACCGACAGTGCGACGGTTCGGGGAAAGTGGGACAGTGGAGTGATGGGTGAGCGCGACGACAACGGTGAGTGGTCGGGGGGCGAGTGGTCGGGGGCCGAGCGGTCCGGGGGCGAGCGGTCCGGGACGGAACGGTCGAAGGCTGATGCGTTCCTCATCACCGGCGCCCCGACGCCGTACGACGAACAACATCGCGCTCGGGTCCGCAAGTACCTGACCCTGATGGCGTTCCGCGTCCCCGCCCTGCTCATCGCCGGCATCGTGTACTCCTCGACCGGTTCGGGCTGGTGGGCACTGGCCATCATCGCGGCGTCGATCCCCCTGCCCTGGGTGGCGGTACTGATCGCCAACGACCGGCCACCCCGCAAGCGCGGGGAGATTCCGCATTACCTGTACGGATCCGATCACTCCGTCGTCGGCCCGGCTCCACTCGGCACCACTGCCCGGACGATCGATTCCACGTCCACCGAGACACCGCCCGGGACCTGAAGCGTGTTCCGCGGATTCACCGATCTCAGCAACTTCTCAGAACCACGGCCCGCGACGTAGGGATATCAGCAGGTCAGCGTGGTGACCGAAAGGTAAGGAACTCCGGCGTCGGGAACTATCGGCGTCGGTGCGGCGTTGGACCCTGCAGAATGCACTCAAGTTCAGGAGGCCGGAATGTCACGCTCCACCGTTGCTCGCTCCACCACCCCCACCACCGATTACTCCGCCGAGCCCACCACCTCCACCCGTCCTGCCATGACAGAGCAGGATCTCGACGCCCAATCGCCCGCCGCCGACCTCGTCCGGGTCTATCTCAACGGCATCGGCCGCACCGCGTTGCTCAATGCCGAGCAGGAGGTCGAGCTCGCCAAGCAGATCGAGGCGGGCCTGTACGCCAAGCAAGTCCTGGCCACCCGTAAGCGTTTGAGTGCCGCCAAGAAGCGCGACCTCAACACCGTCGTCCGTGAGGGCGAGGCGGCACGTGCCCATCTCCTCGAGGCCAACCTCCGTCTGGTCGTCTCGCTGGCCAAGCGCTACACCGGTCGCGGTATGCCGTTGCTCGACCTCATCCAGGAGGGCAACCTCGGTCTGATCCGCGCCATGGAGAAATTCGACTACGCCAAGGGATTCAAGTTCTCGACGTATGCCACCTGGTGGATTCGTCAGGCCATCACCCGCGGCATGGCCGATCAGAGCCGCACCATCCGGCTGCCCGTCCATCTCGTGGAACAGGTCAACAAGATCGCCCGCATCAAGCGCGAGCTCCATCAGCAGCTCGGGCGCGAGGCGACCGACGACGAATTGGCCAACGAGTCCGGTATCCCCGCCGAGAAGATCGCCGATCTCCTCGACCACAGTCGCGACCCGGTGAGCCTGGACATGCCGGTCGGCAGCGACGAAGAGGCCCCGCTGGGCGACTTCATCGAGGACGCCGAGGCGACCTCTGCGGAGAACGCGGTGATCGCCGGTCTGCTGCACTCGGACGTGCGCGCCGTTCTCGCCACGCTGGACGAGCGTGAACAGCAGGTCATCCGCATGCGCTACGGCCTCGACGATGGTCAGCCGCGCACGCTCGACCAGATCGGCCGGATGTTCGGGCTCTCCCGTGAGCGCGTCCGGCAGATCGAGCGCGAGGTGATGGGCAAGCTGCGTCAGGGCGATCGCGCCGAACGCCTGCGCGCCTACGCCAGCTGATTCGCGTCCGCCCGGTCAGCTCATTTCGGTCTAGCTGAGCCTCCTCGGTCCGGTGTCCCTCCTCGAGGGCACCGGACCGATGCGTATCCGGGCGTTGAGGATCGCCGCGCCGTCGGGTGAGACCAGGATCGGATCACAGGTGACCTCCCGGATCTCCGGGATGTCCTCGACGAGAGTCGAAATACGTTGCAGGATCTCCACCAGAGCGGCCTTGTCGGCGGGGCGCTCACCACGGAAGCCGTCGAGCAGCGGCGCCGAGCGAGGCGCATCGATCAGATCGGCGGCGTCCCGATCCGACAATGGCACCGCCCGGTACGCACGGTCGCCGAGAAGTTCGAAGGTGCTGCCGGACAAGCCAAATGAGATCAGCGGCCCGAACGAGGGGTCGTCGCGCATGGTGATGACCGTCCCCACCCCCTTGGGCGCCATCTTCTGCACGTGCAGGACGCCGTCGCCGGTCAGTTCGGTCAGTTCGGCGAATGCCGTCACCACCGCGGTGGGATCGGGGAGATCCAGCCGCGCACCCTCGCGGTCGAGACGGCCGCGCCAGCCCGGCGAGGTGGCCTTGACCGCCACCGGGAAACCCAGTTCGCGTGCGGCGGCGCTGGCCTCGTGCATCGTCCGGACCTCGCGGAATGCCACGACATCGATGCCGTACCAGGTCAGCAGCCGAGCCGCGGCGACCTCGTTCAGCAGCCGACCGGCCGGCTCGTCGCCGAGGTCGGGTGCGCGGTCGTCGGCAACGTGGTCGGCGGGCGCGCGGTCGTCGGACGAGGCGCGCTCCTCCTGCGCGGTCTCGAGGCCCGCCATCTCTTCGCGGACGAACATGCGGGCGGCTTCGGGATCGATGTGGGCGGGCCGGATCACGGTCGGCTCGGGTTGGGCGCGCCACCGGGCGTACTGCCACGCGTTGGCCAGTGCGGACGCCGCGCGTTCGGGGCTGCCGTAGGACGGTATCGATCCTCGCTCGGGCAGACCGTTCGGGCCGGGACGCATGAGCCCGGGCGGGATGCCCTCGACCGCCAGGAACGTCGTCACGATAGGCTTGGCCGCATCGGCGTCGGGGGTGTTGGCCGCGGCCATCAGTGCGCGCGCGTGCCAGTCGGCGTCGACCGCCACCGGCGGCACGAACACCACGATGATCGCGTCGACCTGGTCGTCGGCCATCGCCGCAGCCACTGCCGACTCGAACTCCTCCTCCGACGCGCCGGCCCCGATGTCGACGGTGCCGATCACCTCCAGACCACCGTTGCGGGCGGTGTCGGCGGCGAGGCTGCCGAGTACCGAGGAGTTGCCGATGATCCGGGTGCGCGGCCCTCGGGGCAGCGGCTGGTAGGCGAATATCGTTGCGCAGTCGAACAATTCCGGGATGGTGTCGACCTGGATCACTCCGGCCTGCTCGAGCACCATCTGCGCGATGCGGTCGTCAAGGGTGGCCGCGGCCGACCGGGCGGCGCGCACCGCGGTGAGCGCCCCCTTGCCGGATTTGACCGCCACGATCGGCTTGGTTCGCGAGACGCGGCGCGCGATGCGCGAGAACTTCCGCGGGTTACCGAAACTCTCCAGATACAGCAGCACCACATCGGTGGCGGTGTCGGTGTCCCAGTACTGCAACAGGTCGTTGCCGGAGACGTCGGCGCGGTTACCCGCCGAGACAAAGGTCGACAAACCGATCTGCCGCCGTGCGGCGGTGTCGAGGATGGCGATGCCGAGCGCACCGGACTGGCAGAAGAAGCCGACCCGCCCGGCCGCGGGGATACGGGGTGCCAGAGTCGCATTGAGCGCGACCTGTGGGTCGTTGTTGGCGACGCCGAGGGCGTTGGGTCCGACCAGACGCATGCCGTGTTCGCGGACCTGCTCGAGCAGGCGGCGCTCACTCGCCAGACCTTCCTCACCGGCCTCACCGAACCCCGACGACACGATGACCAGGGTGCGTACGCCCTTGACGAGGCAGTCGTCGAGGACGTCGTCGACGACTGCGGCGGGCACGGCCACGACCGCCAGATCCACGGGATCCGGGATGTCGCGCACCGTCTCGTAGGCACGGATACCCCGCACCGACGGCGGACGCTCACGGTCACGCAGACGCGGATTGCCGTGTGCCACCTGATGGCTCACCGCGCCGTGACCGGTCGCACCGCCGGCGTGCGCCTGCTCGTCGGGGTCTTCGCCGCGATGTCCGGGCCCGTTGACCGGGAACACCGGTCCGGCGAATCCGCCGGCGATGATGTTGGCCAAGAGGGCATTGCCGACCTTCTTCGGATCGGTCGATGCACCGATCACCGCCACCGACATGGGCCGCAACAGATTGGCGACGCTGCGCGCCTCGGAGGCGCGTTCGCGGGCGTTGCGCACCGACAGCAACGCCTCGGTCGGATCGATGGTGAACTCGACGTGGACCGTCGCGCCGTCGAAGGCTCTCGAGATCTGGTAGCCGGCGTCGCGGAACACCGCGACCATGTTCGGGTTCTCGCTGAGCACCTCCGCCTCGAAACGGGTGAATCCGTTCTCCGCGGCGGCGCCGGCGAGGTGTTCGAGAAGGATCGGTCCCAGCCCGCGCCCCTGATGCGCGTCGGCGACGACGAAGGCGACCTCGGCCGACTCGGGTTTGCCGTCGGCGGCGAGGCCCTCGTAGATGCCGATCGCGATGAATTCACCACCGAGCACGGCAACCAGCGCCACCCGCTGCTGGTGATCGACCGTGGTCATCCGCACCACCTCGCGCGGCGGCAGCGTCGGGGTGGGGCCGAAGTAGCGCATGTAGCGGGTGCGCTCACTCAGCCCGGCATGGAACCGGACCACGCGATCGGCGTCATCGGGGACGATCGGCCGCAGATGAACGACGCCGCCGTCCGAGGCCAGGACATCGGCGATCCAGTGCCGCGGGTAATCCCAGGGCCCACGCGGGACCGGGCCCTCCACGGTGCGCGATCCCGCGCTCATCTCGGCATCGGCATCCGCCTGCGCTGCGCCGTCGGAGGTGGGTTGCTCAGTCACGCGGATCCTCCGGGTCGAGTCCGTGCAGCGGGAACACCGCCTTGCGAGTGGCCATGATGGCGCGATCGGTCTGTCGCAGCGCCGACTCGTCGATACCGGGCGGTGCTTCCTGACCGGCGTCGCCGTCCCAGGCGACATAGCCGACGTCGCCGTCGTCGCTCATGGTGCCGACCGGTGCGGCCGAATACTCCGAGTAGATCGTGCCTGCCACCTCGGTGGCGGTCTCGCACCACTGCTCACCGATGGTGGTCTCGACGGGAATGTCGCGGTCGAGGACCACACCGAGGAGGTGCGTCCAACTGCGCGGCACCACGTTGACCACGCCGTATCCCCCGCCACCGACCGCGATCCACCGTCCCTCACAGTACTTTTCAGCGAGGTCACGCATCGCGATCATCGCCGCGCGCTGCCCGTCGACGGTCAATGCCAGATCGGTCAGCGGGTCGGCGCGGTGGCTGTCCGCGCCGCATTGGCTGATCAGGATCTGTGGCGCGAACTCGGCGATCATCGACGGCACCACCGCATGAAAACCCCTCAGCCACAATCGATCCGGGGTATTCGGCATGAACGGGAGATTCACCGCGGTGCCGTGCGCGTCGTCCTCGCCGATCTCGGTCGGCCAACCGGTGCCGGGCCACAGGGTGGCCGGATGCTGATGGAGGGAGATGGTCATGACCCGTGGGTCGGCGACGAACTCGGCCTGCACCCCGTCACCGTGATGGGCGTCGATGTCGATGTAGGCGATGCGGTCGTAGCCGTGGTCGAGCAACCACCGGATGGCGACCGAGCAGTCGTTGTAGATGCAGAATCCCGCGGCGCGGGACCGCATGGCATGGTGCATGCCGCCGCCGATGTTGACTGCCCGGCGCACCGATCCCGACGCGACGGCCTGCGCGGCGGCCAGCGTCCCCCCGACGAGCAGACGAGCGGCTTCGTGCATGCCGTCGAAGACCGGGTTGTCGGCGTCCCCGAGCCCGAACAGCCGCGCCAGCAGCGGCCCGGACAACGACGCGGTGCCCGATCCGACGGCCCGCACGGCGTCGATGTAGTCGCGGGAGTGCACCGGGATCAGCGCGTCGTCGTCGATCTGCAGCGGGTCGGCGAGGTCGACGTCGTCGAGTACCCCGAGACTGCGTGCCAACGACATCGTCAGCGCCAGACGCACGGGGTTCATCGGATGGGAATGCGCCCATCGGTAGGACAGGAAGTCCTCACTCCAGATCACCGCTGCACTCATCGAGGACTCCACTGACTCGGCACGGATTCAGGCTAGTGGGTCCGAGGCCCGCCCGGTGCGGATCGGCGCGCGGGCGACGTTGCTCACACCGAGGACCCGTTGGCGCCACGCGGATGTGCCGGGGGCCACGACGACATCGACCGATGCCGGTGCTGGTCAAGGTACCCTTGGTGACGACGAAGGGACTGCGGACAGTGAACGATCTGGTTGATACCACCGAGATGTACCTGCGGACGATCTACGACCTCGAAGAAGAGGGGATCGTCCCACTGCGTGCTCGTATCGCCGAGCGTCTCGATCAAAGCGGACCGACGGTGTCACAGACGGTGGCGCGCATGGAACGCGACGGGCTCTTGCGGGTCGCGGGCGACCGTCACCTCGAGCTGACCGACAAGGGCCGCGGTCTCGCGATCGCCGTCATGCGCAAGCATCGGTTGGCGGAGCGACTTCTCGTCGACGTCATCGGGATGCCCTGGGATCAGGTTCACGATGAGGCCTGCCGCTGGGAGCACGTGATGAGCGAGAACGTCGAACGACGCCTGCTGGCCGTTCTCGACAACCCCACCACCTCGCCGTACGGGAACCCGATCCCCGGGCTCGAGGCGCTCGGCGCGGAGGCCACGACCACCATCGACGCCGCCACCCGGCTCTCCGATCTCCCGCAGGGCGATCCGGTCGCGGTGATCGTTCGCCGCGTCGCCGAGCACGCCCAGTCCGATCGCGAGCTGATCTCCGACCTCCGCGAGGCCGGCATCGTCCCCAACGCCCGCGTGACGGTGACCTGCAGCCCGCAGCGCGTCGAGGTCGACACCCCGGGCCACGAGGGCCTGGTCCTCTCTGCGGAGATGGCACACTCGATCTTCGTCGAGAAGGTCTGAGCGAGATTCCCTGACCGACCGCGACGCGCACCACCTCGCCATTCGGGCCACACCGTTGGGTCACGGTTCGGCGGGCCCGGCCGGTCAGCCGACGGCACGAAGCGTGGCTCGCGGGATCACCACCCCGAGATCGGTGGCGATGCCGTAGGACTCGTCGATCATGTCCCAGAGGATCGAGGGTGTCGCACCGCCGCGCAGCGCCTGGTCGAGCAGAGTCGCCAGCTTCCACCCGGGGTCGGCCGCCAGGGCGCAGTCGAGTGCGACACCCGCGAACGCCCCCTCGCCGCCGATGTAGTGAAGATGCGCGAGAAGCGTTGCGGCGCTGGCACGCCCGGTACCGCGCAAGCGGCGCGTGAGAGTTCGCCACAGGTTTTCCGCATCGGCTCTCAGATCGGTGACCGCGCAGGCGAGTGCGGCGTCGCGGACCGGAAGCGTGGTGATCGCGCGGTGCAGCAACGTCATGGTCGCGCAGTCCGGCACGCCCGGCGCCTGCATCGCATGAAGAACGGCCCGTAGCAGTTCGGCGTTTCGCCCATCCCGGGGTTCGATGTCACCGCGGGGTTCGATGCCACCGTGGGGTTCGATGCCAACAAGAGCCGGACGGCTCGACCGCTCGCCTCGCGGTGGCGCCAACCGCAGCTCGGGTCGCGCCGAAACCGGTTGTCCCGCAATGAATTCGGTGACGATCGGGGAATCACCGCTCGGGGAGTCGCTGCTCGGGAAGTCGCTGCTCGGGAAGTCGCTGCTCGGGAAGTCACAGTTCGGGGAGTCACAGTGCGGCAGCGGGGTGAGCATCGCGGCGATCTCACCGCGATCGCCGAGTATCCGTCGACCCGTCGACACCGCCTCGGCGACGGCGGTCGGCGAGGTGTAGGGATCGGCCATGGTGCCGCCGGCCGGTCGGCCGCCCACGCCGGCTGCCGTGGGGCCGGTACCGCGTCTCCAGATCAGTTGCCACGGCGCGTGCCGCTCGAAGGCGGTGACAACGAAACCCTGTGCGAGACCGCCGGATTCGGTGAGGCAGTCGTCGGCCAGGGAGAACACCCGGCGGTAACGGTCATCGTGGGGCGAATATCGGTCGTCGGCGATCACCGCGACCACCGGTCCCCCTCCGTGTCGGCGCACGATGTGCCCGAGACTCTCGGCGACGACGAGGAGTTCGTCGGCGGCACACCCGTCGGGCGTCAGCGACAGGTCGAAGCGCATCGCGACCCGCACATTGTTCGGGGACCTGAGGACGACGACGATCAGCGAGCGGGTCGGGATGAATCCGAGCAGCGCGGGGACCGCGCTGAGCAAGGTGGTCGCATCGATGGGCGAGGGAGGTGTGTGTGGCGTCATGCGCTGATCGTGGTCGCCGGTCCTGCCCCGTCCGCGTCGGTCGGGACCGTGCCGGACCGGCAATCCCCCGATCGACACTCGTCCACAGCCGCCGACACGAACATCCGTCAGGACTCCGGTCTGCACGCACTCCGGTCACGCACTCCGGTCAGAAGGCAGCAGCCACCGCTGTGGTGAACAGCGCGTCGAGATTCTGGGCGGCCGTCGGGTCGATGGCGCCCGCACCGGGCCATCGGTACTGCGCGTACACGCGGACGTCGCCGCGTTGTCCGAGCAACGTCAGACTGCTCGTGGCGTCGGAATGGGTGATGTCGCCGGTGAACACGGTGCGGTGCAGGGCGGCGGTACCGACGCCGGTAGGTGCCGGCGGGGCCGGTTGGATGCGGGTCGCCACGATGCTGCCGGCCTGCTGCCCACCGGTCCGGGTCTCCGGGCATCGACCGGCCTGTGCGAGCAGTGCGGCGAGCCCGTCGTGCACGCGGGCGATCGCCGAGGTGTAGGACGTGGATCCCGCGGCCACGATCACCGAGGTGACGACGGCGCCTGCGGCCGACGGAGCCGGGGGTGCACAGTCGGCCGGGTAGGCCACGGCCGGATCGTTACCACTGACTCCGGCCAGGGCGAACGGCACCGCCGTGTCGGGAACCCGCGTGGCACCCGGGACCGGGAAGTCGGCGGGGAGTACCGCGCGAGCCGAGAGATCGGCCGCCGAATTGCCCACCGCCTGACCATCGGTCATACAGCCGGCGAGCAGCACTACCGCACACAGTGACATACCCAGCAGGCGGGGCGTCCGACCGGGCACACGGGTATACCGGTTCAGTGATCGGGGGCGCGCTCGACCCGGGGGTCTCGGCGTCGGGGCACGCAGGGGCGTCATGGGTTCCCGCGATGGGTCGTCAGAGGAATCGTCATCATGGGGATCACTGTGCCACTCGGCGCGCGGGGTGCGGCGCACCTTCCGGCGGGAATCGCCGCCGGATGGCGATGGTTGTAGTGGCCGAGACGGTGCGAGAACCGTCTGCGATACGGCGCCGAGCTGCGGAATTGGTCTGCGGCGGCGCATATGCGAGACAATTGTGGTTCCTGCCCACGCTCACCTGGGGCGACGGGCCACATCGAGGAGGATTGACATGGACGAGCGGACCGCCGATGACGGCTCGCGCGACGATGCCTCGCGCGGTGAGGGCTCGCTGTACGAGCTGGCCTTTCCCGCGCCCGCCATGGGACGCCATGACACGGGTCCGGTACTGATCCACGCTCTCGACGGGTTCGCCGACGCAGGTCATGCGGTGGCTCTGGCGGCAGCTCATCTGCGCAACAGCCTGGAGTCCGATTTGGTGGCGACCTTCGACACCGATGAGCTGATGGATTACCGCTCTCGTCGCCCGATGGTCGATTTCAGCGGGGAGACCTTCACCGGTGTGGCGATGCCGACGCTGACCCTGCATGCCGTGCGCGACGCCAACGACCGCCCGTTCCTGCTGCTGTCCGGCTCGGAGCCGGACTTGCGGTGGGAGAAGTTCACCGAGGCCGTGCGGCGATTGGCCGACCGTTTCGGCGTCACCGACGTCGTCGGGCTCAACGCGATCCCGATGGCCGTTCCACACACCCGACCGGCCTCGATCACCGCCCACGGCAGCGATCCCGACATCCTCGGCGACCTGCCACGATGGGGTACCGCGATGAAACTGCCGGCCAGCGCCTCGATGCTGCTCGAACTGCGGCTGGGGCAGGGTGGTCGCCGGGCCTCGGGCCTGTCGGTGCACGTTCCGCATTATCTGTCGCAGACCGACTACCCCGCTGCCGCGTCGCGGCTGTTGTCGGCGGTGACGGCGATCACCGGCCTCGATCTGCCGGTCGCCGCGCTCGACACGGCCGCGGAGAAGGTTCGTGAGCAAGTCGACACCGAGGTCTCGGGCAACGCCGAGATCGAGACGGTGGTGACGGCGCTCGAGCAGCAATACGACGCATTCCAGCAGGCACAGACCGAACGGGCGTCGCTGCTGGCCACCGAGGAATCCCTACCCAGTGGCGACGAACTCGGCGCCGAGCTCGAACGCTTCCTCGCGGACCTGCATCAGGGTGGCGACGATCAGCCGGACGACGGTAATCCGTACGGCAGCGGCGATCAGCACGGCAACGGTGAGGATCCCGACGACGGCAGCGGTGGTCGGCCATTTCCGATCTGAGCCGACCCGATCCGGGCGACGCCGCCCGGATCGGCGACCCGGATGTGTCCTCACCGTCCTCTGCACCGCTGACCCCTGCACCCCCGACCCCGGCCCCTCTGTCCCCCACCGCCGATGAGGACACCGCCTTCGAGGAGTTCACCAACTGGTGGGCGGGACGCGGCATCGCGTTCTACCCGCATCAGGAGGACGCCCTGCTCGAGTTGGTGTCGGACAACAACGTCATCCTCGCCACACCGACCGGGTCGGGGAAGTCGCTGGTGGCCTCCGGCGCGATCCACTTCGCCCGCTGCCGCGGTCGGCGCGCCTTCTACACCGCCCCGATCAAGGCTCTGGTGAGCGAGAAGTTCTTCGACCTGTGCGAGCAGTTCGGCGCCGAGAACGTCGGGTTGCTGACCGGCGACGCCGCGGTCAACGCCGACGCCCCCATCATCTGCGCGACCGCCGAAATCGTCGCCAATCTCGCGCTGCGCGACGGCCCCGACAGCGACATCGGGGTGCTCGTCGCCGACGAGTTCCACTTCTACGGCGAACGCGACCGGGGCTGGGCGTGGCAGGTTCCGATCATCGAACTCCCCCACACGCAGTTCCTGCTGATGTCGGCGACGCTGGGCGACGTCACCTTCTTCGTCGACGACCTGCGCCGCCGGACCGGGCGGGACACGGTCGCCATCACCGGGACCCAGCGCCCGGTGCCGCTGGAGTACGCGTATGCGATGACGCCGATCCACGAGACCATCGAGGACCTCATCGACCGCGGCCGGGCCCCGATCTACGTCGTGCACTTCACCCAGGCCGCTGCGGTCGAGCGGGCGCAGGCACTGTTGTCGGCGCGGATCTGCGACAAGTCCGAACGCGCCGAGATCGCGGACGCCATCGGCGATTTCCGGTTCTCCACCGGCTTCGGCTCCACCCTGTCCAAGCTGTTGCGGGCCGGGATCGGGGTGCATCACGCGGGCATGCTGCCCAGATACCGGCGTCTCGTCGAACGTCTGGCCCAGCGCGGTCTCCTCAAGGTCGTGGCGGGCACCGACACACTCGGGGTCGGAATCAACGTCCCGATCCGGACCGTGCTGTTCGCCGGCCTCAGCAAGTACGACGGCACCCGGGTACGACGATTGCGGGCCAGGGAGTTCCACCAGATCGCCGGACGCGCCGGCCGCGCCGGATTCGACACGATCGGTTACGTGGTCGCCCAGGCGCCCGAACACGACGTGGAGAACGCGCGGGCGGTCGGCAAGGCCGGCGACGACCCGAAGAAACTCCGCAAGATCGTCCGCAAGAAGCCACCGGAGGGATTCGTCTCCTGGGGCGAGAAGACCTTCCTGCAACTCGCCGAGGCCCCCGACGAGCCGCTGCGCTCCCATTTCCAGATGACCACCGCGATGCTCATGGAGGTCCTCGGCCGGCCCGGTGACTGCTTCGCGGCCACGCGCCACCTCCTCGAGGACAACCACGAGCCGCGCGACCGGCAGCTTCGCCACATCCGGCACACCATCGCGCTCTACCGCGATCTGCGCAACGCCGGCATCGTCGTCCAACTCGACCGGCCCGACGCCGACGGCAGACACGTGGCGCTGTCGGTGGACATGCCGGAGAACTTCGCCCTGACCAATCCGTTGTCCTCGTTCGCGCTCGCCGCCTTCGAACTCCTCGACCCGGACTCGACGACCTACGCCCTCGACGTGGTCTCGATCCTCGAGTCGACACTCGAGGATCCGCGTCCGTTGTTGCTCGCGCAACGCAAACTCGCCCGCGACGCCGCGATCGCGGAGATGAAAGCCGACGGCATCGAGTACGAGGAGCGGATGTCACGGTTGGAGGAGATCACCTGGCCCCGGCCCCTCGCCGAGGAGATCGCCTATGCCTTCGACGTCTATCGGCGGGGCCATCCGTGGGTGTCGTCGTTCCCCCCGAAGCCGAAGTCGGTTCTGCGCGAGATGCTCGAACGGGCGATGACCTTCACCGAGCTGATCTCCGCCTATGGGCTCGCCCGCAGCGAGGGCATCGTGCTGCGCTATCTCTCGGACTGCTATCGCGCCTTGCGACAAGGACTTCCGCTCGCCGTGGCGACCGAGGAGATCGAGGACATCACCGATCGCGTCGGTGCGATGATCCGCGACGTCGACTCCAGCCTGCTCGACGAATGGGAAGAGCTCGCCCAGGCCGTGGCGACGACGCAGGCCTGACCGACGAACCAGGCGTGAGCGCAGCCTCTTTCAGACGGCGACCGCAGGCGCGCAGATCCGCACCGGCGCGATCTCCTCGACCAGTCCGGCGATCACCGCGGCCAGCCGCCGATACGGTTCGTCGCGGCCCGACGACGCCCGATAGACCAACCCGATCCGCCGTCCCGGTCGTGGGGCGATGAACCGCGCGATTGCCAGTTCGCCTGCCGCCGTTTCCGATTCGATCGCGGTCTCGGGGATCAACGTGACACCCAGCCCGCCCTCGACACATTGCACCGCGGTGGCCAGCGACGCCGCGCGGGTGTGCCCGAGGTCGGGCGAGACCCCGGCCAGCCGACATACCTCGAGGGCCTGATCACGCAGGCAATGCCCCTCGTCGAGCAACAGCAGCGGAAGGTCGGCGAGGGTGCTCGGGTCGACGCTTTTGCGGCCGGCGAGTGCATGGCCGACGGGCAGGGCGAGCACGAAATCCTCGTCATACATCGGGATCTCGGCGATGCCGGCGGCGTCTGCGGGCAGGGCCAGGACCGCCACGTCCAGCGAGCCCTCGCGCAACGCGGTGAGCAGACGCGCGGTCTGATCCTCGACCACCCGCAGTTCGAGGTCGGGTACTCGGGCCGGCAACCCCCGCAGCATCCGCGGCAGGATGTAGGGCGCGACCGTGGGGATCACCCCGAGGCGTACCGCACCGGAGAGCGGATCGTCGGCACCGGCCGCCGCGGACAGGAAGTCGTCGGCGGCGTCGGTCACCGCGATCGCCTTGGGGAGCAGGGTCTGCCCCTCCGGCGTCAAGAAGACACGCCGGGTGGTGCGCTCGATGAGTTTACGTTCGAGACCCGCCTCCAGCGCGGCCAGCGCCTGGGACAACGACGGCTGGCTGATCCCCAATTCGTTTGCTGCCGAACCAAAATGGCGCTTTCGTGCGAGCGTGACGAAGGCTCGCAGACCGGCCAGCGACGGCTGATAAGTTTTATCGGTCATGCCTATCAGTGTAGTGCTAATCATCACGTTTCGCTTTCACCGATTCCCGAGCACAATGGTCGGTGCGAAGCATTATCGGTACTGCCGTGCCGATCCGTCCGGATCGCCGGCGCCCGCGCGACAAGAAGGAGAGATTGCACACCATGGCTCTGCTCACGATCGGCGATCAGTTCCCCGCCTACAACCTCACCGCTGTGATCGGCGGCGACCTGTCGAAGGTCGACGCCCAGCAGCCCGACGATTACTTCACCCAGATCTCCAGCGACGATCATCCCGGCAAGTGGCGGATCGTCTTCTTCTGGCCGAAGGACTTCACCTTCGTGTGCCCGACCGAGATCGCCGCCTTCGGCAAGCTCAACGACGAGTTCGCCGACCGTGACGCGCAGGTGCTCGGCGCCTCGGTGGACAACGAGTTCGTCCACTTCCAGTGGCGCGCCCAGCACGAGGACCTCAAGACCCTGCCCTTCCCGATGCTGAGCGACCTCAAGCGCGAACTGACCACCGCGGCAGGTGTTCTCAACGCCGATGGCGTTGCCGACCGCGCCACCTTCATCGTCGATCCGAACAACGAGATCCAGTTCGTCTCGGTCACCGCGGGTTCGGTGGGCCGTAACGTCGACGAGGTGCTCCGCGTCCTCGACGCCCTGCAGTCCGACGAACTGTGCGCATGCAACTGGCGCAAGGGTGACCCCACCATCAACGCAGGCGAACTGCTGACCGCCAGCGTCTGAGAGGAGCACGCATGAGCATCGACAACCTCAAAGAAGCCCTCCCCGAGTACGCCAAGGACCTCAAGCTCAACCTCGGTTCGATCAGCCGCACCACGGCACTGAACGAGGAGCAGCTGTGGGGCACCCTGCTCGCGACCGCCGCCGCGACGCGAAATGCCAAGGTGTTGGCCGAGATCGGTGAGGAGGCCGCCGACACGCTGTCCGCGGAGGCCTACAACGCCGCCCTGGGCGCCGCGTCGATCATGGGGATGAACAACGTCTTCTACCGCGGTCGTGGATTCCTCGGCGGCAAGTACGACGACCTTCGTCCCGGTCTGCGGATGAACATCATCGGCAATCCCGGCGTCGACAAGGCCAACTTCGAGTTGTGGTCGTTCGCGGTCAGCTCGATCAACGGCTGCGAGCACTGCGTGGGCGCGCACGAGGCCACCCTGCGCGAGGCGGGCGTCGACCGCGAGGCGATCTTCGAAGCACTCAAGGTCGCCTCGATCGTGGCCGGTGTCGGCCAGGCGATCGCCACCACCGAGGTGCTCAGCGGCGTCTGATCGGCTTGTGACAGCCCCACTGTGACAGACGATGTCGGGCCCGGTGTCTGCGTGAGAGCAGGCACCGGGCCCGAGTCGTCGACGGCGTGCGCGCTCCGAACTGCGCGGTGCGACGTGTGCGCTGAGACTCAGCTCAGGGCATCACCGATGCGGCTCGCGAGATCGCCGACCTCTGCCGTGCTCATCACGAAGGCCGGGGAGATCTGCAGGGCACCCTGTCCGGCGGCGCGTCCGCTGACCCCGTGACGGCGCATGGCCGCCACCGCGTCCTGGGCGCGCGCGGGATCGGCGAGCTGGACGGCGCTGACCGCTCCCAACCCGGTGCGGACCTCGCTCACGGCGTCGAGATCGGCGAGCGGGCTCAGCGCCGTCGCCAGATCGGTCTCCAGACGGGTCGCCTCGGCGAGCAATCCCTCACGTTCGATGATGTCGAGGTTGGCCATCGCCGCAGCCGCGGCACCGGCGTGACCGCCGTAGGTGTAGCCGTGCCGCCACCAGACGCCGCCGGCGTAGAACGGCTCGGCGATCCGCGGCGCGACGAACACCGCGCCCATCGGTACGTACCCCGACGTCAGTCCCTTGGCGGTGGTCATCAGATCCGGCTGCAGGTCGAACCGCGACGACGCGAACCAGCTGTCGCCGCCGATGCGGCCGAAACCGGTGACCACCTCGTCGGCGACGAACAGGACGTCATGGTCGCGGCAGATCTGGCGCACCTCGGCGAGATAGCCCTCGGGCGGCAGATACACCCCGCCCGCACCGATGATCGGTTCGCAGAAGAAGGCGGCCACCCGATCGGCGCCGACCCGTTCGATGAGCCCGAGCAGACTCTTGGCGTCGTCCCAGCCGACCGACTCCGCGTCGGGCATGAGTTGCCCATAGCCGTCGTGGTTGGCCGGGATCCCGGCCAGCGAGGTACCCGCGACATGCATGCCGTGATAGGCCTTGGTGCGACCGACGAGCAAGGTCTTCTCCGGCTTGCCGACCTCGGTCCAATACCGACGTGCCAGCTTGGCCGCGGTGTCGACGGAATCGCTGCCGCCGGAGGTGAAGAAGATCTTGCTGCCGGGCACCGGTGCCAGCGCCGCGAGCCGATCGGCGAGGGTGTCGGTGACATCGGCGGTGAGATCACCGAACCCGGAGTAGTGGGCCAGCGTCGCCAACTGTGCACGCACCGCGTCGGCGATCTCGGTGCGCCCGTGACCGACGTTGGTGAACCACAGTCCCGCCGTGGCGTCGAGATAGGAGTTGCCCTGCGCATCCCAGATGCGCGCACCCTCGCCGCGGGTGACGACGAACGGACCGTTGGTGCTCACCGAACCCATGTCGGCGAAGCCATGCCACAGCGAACCAGCCATGGTCACCATGATGCCGGTCGGCTCCGGCCACGCGAGTCGCGGGGGCGGGCAAGAGCCGGTGCGATCCGGCCCACTCCCGCCCGACCCCATATCCTGGAAGGCATCATGTCCTCCTCCCCTGCCCGCTCCACCACTCACCCGGAGGGCGTCGATCGTCACGAACTGCGCGAGCGCATCGCTCGGCTGAGCATCGTCGACGAGCACTCGTTGCGCCGCAGGCTGGACAAACTCGGTCTCGACAAACGCGGCGCAACTCCCTCGCCCGAACGCCTGCACGGCCTGCTCCGTGCGATCGAGGGCGCCGAGAAGCGGATCGCCGCCAGACGTGCAGCGGTCCCGGTCCTCGAATATCCACCGGAGCTTCCCGTCTCGTCGGCCCGCGACGAGATCGCCGCGGCGATCGCCGAGCATCAGGTGGTCGTCGTCGCCGGGGAGACCGGGTCGGGTAAGACCACCCAGTTACCCAAGATCTGCCTGGAACTCGGTCGTGGTGTGCGGGGAGCGATCGGGCACACGCAACCGCGCCGCATCGCGGCCAGTTCGGTGGCACGCCGGATCGCCGACGAGACGGGCACCCACATCGGTGAGGCCATCGGCTATTCCGTGCGGTTCTCCGATCGCTCCGGAGCCGACACGCTCGTCAAGGTGATGACCGACGGCATCCTGCTGCGGGAGATCTCCTCGGACCCGATGCTGCGGCACTACGACACGATCATCGTCGACGAGGCCCATGAACGCAGCCTCAACATCGACTTCATCCTCGGTTATCTGCGCCGCCTGCTGCCCCGTCGCCCCGACCTGAAGGTCATCATCACCTCGGCGACCATCGAACCCGGGCGCTTCGCACGGCATTTCGCCACCGCGGACACCGAGGTGCCGATCCTCGAGGTGTCGGGGCGCACCTATCCGGTCGAGGTGCGCTATCGCCCGCTCACGCTGCGGGAGAATCCGGACTCCGGCGACGACACCGGTGGCGGTGAGCACGCCGATCTCGACCTGTTCGAGGGGATCGACGCCGCGATCGGCGAATTGTGGGGCGCACACGGTCGGGGGGACATCCTGGTGTTCCTGCCCACCGAACGCGACATCAGAGAGGCTGCGGCGACGCTGTCGCGTCGTGTCGCCGCGGGCGCCGAGGTGGTCCCGCTGTTCGCGCGGTTGTCCATCGCCGATCAGCAGAAGGTGTTCTCACCGTCGGACGGACGTCGAATCGTGTTGGCCACCAACGTGGCCGAGACATCGCTGACGGTGCCGGGGATCCGGTACGTCATCGATTCGGGGACCGCCCGCATCTCCCGGTATTCGACCCGCACCAAGGTGCTCCGGCTCCCGATCGAACCCATCTCGCAGGCCAGCGCCCGCCAACGTGCCGGGCGGTGTGGTCGCGTCGCGCCCGGCGTGTGCATCCGGCTGTACTCCGAGACCGACTTCGACGCGCGCCCCGCCTTCACCGATCCGGAGATCCTACGCACCAACCTGGCGTCGGTGATCCTGCAGATGACGGCGCTGCGCCTCGGCGACATCGCCGACTTCCCGTTCGTGCAGCCACCCGACGCCCGCGCGATCCGCGACGGCATGGCCGTTCTGAGCGAACTCGGCGCGATCACCACCGGCGGCCAGAAGTCGCGCGGCACAGCGCGATCGGACTCCGGCACAGCCCGATCGGACTCGGGCACGGCGCCCCGGCTGACGCCGGTCGGCGCGACCATGGCACGCATACCGGTCGATCCGCGGATCGCCCGCATGCTCGTCGGCGCCCGCGACGAGGGATGTCTGGAGCACGTCCTGGTCATTGCTGCGGCATTGTCGTTGCCCGATGTCCGTGAGCGACCGGCCGAGCACCGGGAGGCCGCCGACGCCGCACACCGTCGCTTTGCGGTCCCGGGCTCGGATTTCCTCGCCTACCCCACCCTGTGGGCCTATCTGCAGGAGAAGCGCACGGAGCTGTCGGGCAACCAGTTCCGGCGGATGTGCGAACGAGAATTCCTGCATTATCTGCGAATCCGGGAATGGCAGGACCTGCATCGGCAGTTGCGCGGCATCGTCACCGACCTCGACTGGGAGACTCCACGCACCGAGATCGATGCCGATGCGATCCATCGCGCGATCCTCGCGGGGCTACTCGGCAACATCGCCGCCCGCAATGCCGAGGGCCGCGAGTACACCGGAGCCCGCAACACCACGCTGATGATCTTCCCCGGGTCGTCGGTCGCCAAGAAACCGCCCTCGTTCCTGATGGCCGCCGAGATCATCGAGACGTCCCGGCTTTTCGCGCACACCGTGGCCGGGGTGGACCCGTTGTGGGTGGAACGGTTGGCCGGCGATCTGGTCAAACGCACCTACAGCGAGCCGCACTGGTCGTCGCGGCGCGGTGCGGCGATGGCCTACGAGCGCGTCACCCTCTACGGGGTCACTCTCGTCGCACGACGCCGGGTCACCTATGGCCCCATCGACCCCGAGGTCTCCCGCGAGTTGTTCCTCCGGCACGCGCTGGTCGAGGGCGACTGGAAGACCGATCACGAGTTCTTCCACCGCAATCGGCAACTGCTCAGCGACGCCGCCGATGTCGAGCACCGTGCCCGGCGGCGCGATGTGGTGATCTCCGAGGAGCAACTCTTCGAGTTCTACGATCAGCGCATCCCCGCCGAGGTGACCTCGGCGCGGCACTTCGACTCGTGGTGGAAGAAGGCGCGGTCGGCGCAACCGGATCTCCTCGACCTCACCGCGGCCGATGTGGCGGCCGACGTGGCCGTCGCCGACACCGACTATCCGGGTGTCTGGCAGCAGGGCCAGACCCGCCTGGAGTTGCGGTATCGATTCGAGCCCGGCGCGGCCGACGACGGCGTCACCGTGGTCATCCCGAAAGATCTTCTGCCCCACGTACGCAACGCCGGCTTCGACTGGCTGGTCCCGGGGATGCGCTCGGAGTTGGCGACCGAACTCGTCAAGACCCTGCCCAAATCGCTGCGCAAGACGATGGCACCGGCCCAACGTTTCGCCGATCTGGCGCTGTCACGGCTGACCCCGCGCTCGGAGCCGCTGATCCGCGGTCTCGCACGGGAGTTGTCGACCATCACCCGTCGCTCGGTCTCCCCTACCGACTTCGACCCCGACCGACTGCCGGCGCATCTGCGGATCCACTTCGCTGTCATCGACGACGAGGGCGAGATCCTCACCCGTACTTCATCGTTCGCCGAGCTCTCGGAACCGACACCCGCCGCCGCCACGCACACGGCCACGCCGGTGTACACCACGTGGACCGACGAGGGCATCGGAACACTCCCGTCGAGCGAGTCCGCCGACGTCGCCGGCCAGACGATCACCCGATACCCGACTCTGCACGTGACCCGCCGCACCGGCCACGCCGACGGGGTCACGGTGGCCCGGGCGGCGACGACGGCCGAGGCCACCAACGCCCTGGCGGCCGGGGTGATCGTGTTGCTGGAGAACGCGATTCCCTCACTGAGCCCGAAGGCTGCCGCCGGACTCGACCCCGCTGGTCGAATCGCGTTGAGCCAGAGTCCCTATCGGGAGTCGGCGCGGTTGTTCGGCGATTGCACACGCCGAGCGATCCGTGATCTCGTGGACGCCGACGAGCTGCGTACCGTACGTTCCCCCCAGGCGTTCGCCGCGCTCGCTCAGCGGTTGCGACCAGCGGTGACCGATGCCGCTCCGGAGTATCTGCGCCTCGCGGTCGACGTGCTGCGGGAATTGGTGGCATTGCGCGGGGTGATCGACACCCATTCGGGACAACTCGCCGCCGACGACGTCGCCGAACAGCTCGACCATCTGGTGTTCGACGGCTTCGTCGCCGCCACCCCACGTGAGTATCTGGCGCAGGTGCCCCGCTATCTCCACGCCGCGCGTGAACGGCTGGAGCATCTGCCCGCATCTGCCGCGCGGGATCGCGCCGGGATGCAGGCGCTGGATCGGGTGGTGGAGCGCTGGAATCAGCGGCTCGCGCAAGTGCCCGACGGCAGGCGGGATGCGGTCAACGACCAGGCGCACTGGCTGGTCGAGGAGTTGCGGGTCGGTCTGTTCGCGCAGCGACTGGGCACGCGGTACCCGGTCTCGGAAAAGCGGGCGCTACGGACTCTGGACGGACTCGGCTGAGACTGCGCCGGACGCAGGAGTGGTCCGGTCGTGGGTCAGATTGCCCTGCAGGTCGTCGATCTCGCGCTGGAAATCCTCGAGGGAATCGAAGGAGCGGTATACCGACGCGAATCGCAGGTAGGCGACCTCATCGAGGTCGCGTAAAGGTTTGAGGATTGCCAATCCGACTTCGTTGCTGGGGATCTCGGCCACCCCGGAGGCCCGGACGGTCTCCTCGACCTGCTGGGCGAGTTGCGCGAGATCGTCCTCGTCGACCTGGCGGCCCTGACACGCGCGCCGGACCCCACGCATCACTTTCTCCCGGCTGAACGGCTCGGTGACGCCGTTGCGTTTGACGACGGCGAGGACGGCGGTCTCCACCGTCGAGAACCGGCGACCGCATGCGCTGCAGGAGCGGCGACGGCGGATCGCCTGCCCCTCGTCGGCAACTCGGGAGTCGATGACCTTGGTGTCATCATTCCTGCAGAACGGGCAGCGCATACACCGACAATACCGCCCCACAGCGGCGGAATTACCGTGTGATCGTCCGGCCGTGACGTCACCGGTAGGCAGGCACGAGCAGCGCCTGCCCGACCTGCAGCCCGCTGCCCGTCATCTCGTTCATCTTCGTGATCTCCTCGATGACGGCCTGCCGCGGGAGATCGGGGGCCACCCGCGCCGCGACGGAGTTCAACGACTCCCCCGCTCGCACGTGCACGACCTCGGTCGCCGTGGGCGTCGGGGTGGTCGACTGCTGGTAATCGCTGCCGGCCACGGCCACCAGCCAGACCAGCAGCGCCAGGGCGACGCCGGTAAGCACAGCCACCATCGCACCGCTCCGACGGGCGGTGCGATGCGCGGTGACACGCGGGCCGACCGGCGAGGAACAGCGGGTACCCGCAACCAGCGGAGCGCGGCGTACACCGGGCCGGGCCGGGCCCGCGTACGCCGGTCGCCTGCGTGCCGGCTCGCGCTCGAGCGTGCGCCGTTCCGGGAGACTGCGCTCCGACGACCGGTGTTTGAGCACGCGGTGTTCGACGGTCGCGCGGGCCGAAATCGATGTCCCGCGGCGGGCGGCGGTGTGGTGGGCCGTCCGCCGGGACCGAACCTGCAGGTCGTCGGCGCCCGGCGTGGTGGGCAGAAGTACGGTCGGCATGGTGTCTCCCTGTCTCGATCATGCATTCGAAGAACGGATGTTCGAGTTCTACCACGGGGCTCCGACAATTTCTCGCGACACGTCGAACACATGTTTGAGGTTGCCTGTCGCCTCGGCTACCCTGGCCGGTGTTCAGCTCTCCACAGGGCCCGTCAACCAGGGCGTACTCCGACAGGACGTGCGCACCGACCGAAAGGATGCGAACCCCATGAGTGAGAAGAAGGGCCGTTCGTCCGACCCCGAGGCGACCACCGTCACCGACTCGGACGACTCCGACGAGACCGTCGCGACCGGCCCGATCGATCCGGCGGCCGTCGAGGCCGCGCTCACCCCGCGCCAGAAGGGCGTGCTCGACGTGATCCGCAAGTCCGTGCGCGAGCGGGGATACCCGCCGAGCATCCGCGAGATCGGCGACGCCGTCGGCCTGGCGTCGACCTCATCGGTCGCACACCAGCTACGGACCCTCGAGCGCAAGGGTCTGCTCAAACGCGACCACAACCGGCCCCGTGCGGTGAACGTCCAGGACGGCGATCCCACACCCACCGACGACAATCCGAATGCGTCGAATCTCCCCACGCCGACGTTCGTGCCGGTCCTGGGGCGCATCGCGGCCGGCGGACCGATCCTGGCCGAGGAGGCCGTCGAGGACGTCTTCCCGCTGCCGCGTGAACTCGTGGGCGACGGGTCGCTGTTCCTGTTGCGCGTCGTCGGCGAGTCGATGATCGACGCGGCCATCTGCGACGGCGACTGGGTGGTCGTACGGCAGCAGAACGTCGCCGACAACGGCGACATCGTTGCAGCGATGATCGATGGCGAGGCGACGGTCAAGACCTTCAAGCGCAAGGACGGTCATGTGTGGCTGATGCCGCACAACGACCTGTTCGAGCCCATCCCCGGCGACGACGCCGCGATCCTGGGCAAGGTCGTCACGGTGATGCGCCGCATCTGAGCGGAGCCACCCGCGCCGGACCGTTCGGTCGGATCGCTCAGCCGCGCAACGCTTCGGCTGCCGCGGTACGCGCATCGGCCGGTGATGCGGTGGCCAGTGCGGCACGGGCGGCGGAGCGGCACGCCTCGAGGTCGACCTCGGCGAGCTTCGCCCCCACCGCGGGCGCCGCGGCCGGGGCACTCGACAGCGAGGTGACGCCGAGTCCGACGAGAACACACGCGAGCAGCGGGTCGGCGGCGGCCTCGCCGCACACCCCCACCGGGGTCTCGCTGCGGGTGCCGGCCTCGGCGACACCGGCGATCAGCGAGAGCACGGCAGGCTGCCACGGGTCGGTGAGCCCGGCGAGTTCGGCCGACATCCGGTCGGCGGCCATCGTGTACTGCGTCAGGTCGTTGGTGCCGATCGAGACGAAGTCGACCTCGGCGAGGATGGACGGTGCGAGGATCGCCGCCGACGGGATCTCGATCATCACCCCCGCCACGAGCCCGCGGCCGCGGACCTCGGCGGCGAATTCGGCGGCTTCGGCGGCCGAGGCGATCATCGGCGCCATCACCCAGGGCGTGGTCCCGGTCTCCTGCGCGGCGCGGGCGATCGCGTCGAGTTGTCCGGCACGGATCTCGGGATGTGTCGCGGCGATCCGGTTGCCCCGTACCCCCAGTGCGGGATTCGCCTCGGTGCCGTGATCGACGAATTTCAGTGGCTTGTCCGAGCCGGCATCCAGGGTCCGAACGACGACCTTCTTGCCGTCGAAAGCCTCGATGACCTCGCGATAGAGCGCTGCCTGCTCCTGCACCGACGGCTCGTCGGCCCGATCGAGGAAGGCGAGTTCGGTGCGGAACAGACCCACCCCCTCGACGGGGTACGCCGTGGCCGCGCGCGCCGAGACGCCGTCGGCGACGTTGGCCAGGATGGCCACCTCCACGCCATCGGCGGTGCGTCCGGGCCCGCTCCATCCCGCGATCGCCTCCGCCTCCCGCCGGCTCTGCTCCACCTCGTCCTTGGCGCGCTCCGGATCAGGTTGGACGACAACGGTTCCCGCCGTCCCATCGACGAGCACAGGTGTGCCCGCGGATACCTCGTCGAGACCGGCGACCGCCACCACGCACGGAATCCCGAGTTGGCGGGCGATGATCGCGGTGTGACTGGTCGGGCCGCCGAGCCGGGTGGCCAGCGCGGTGATCAGTTTCGGGTCGAGGCCGGCGGTGTCGGCGGGCGCGAGGTCGTCGGCGAGGAGCACCGACGGTTCGTCGGGCACGGGGACCCCCGGTTCGGGTTCGCCGAGCACCTCGGCCACCACCCGATCGCGGACGTCGTTGAGGTCGGTGATGCGCTCGGCCATGATCCCGCCGAGTTTGGCGAACATCGCGGCGAACTGTTCGGTGGCCGCGGCGGCCGCGGCCGGGGCCGGGGTGCCGTCGGCAATCAGCTTGGCAACCGTCCCGATCCATCCCCGATCCTCGACGAGGCCCGCGGTGGCGATCAGGACCTCGGCGGCGGCGCCCGAGGCGTGCGATGCGCGCTCACGCAGTCGGGCGGCGACCACGGCGGCGGCATCGGCGAAGCGGGCCTTCTCGGCTTCACGGTCGGCCTCGGCCACCACGTGTGAGCCGGGATCGGTGGAGGCGACGCTCACCCGCTCACCCGGCCGGACGACCGGCCCGTAGGCCTTGCCGCCGACGACGGGCGTCCCGTGCAGCGTGGTGTCGGCATCCGACGCACTGCTCTCGGTCTGCGTGTGCTGGGGGCGAACCTGTTGATCCACGGTTCCGGCCTTTCCTCGTCCTTCAGTGATGCGGTTGTTCGGTGATGCGGTGGTGCGGGTGTTCGGTGATGCAGGTCGTACCGGTCAAGCGGTCGTTCTGTGTGATCCGACCAGGCGTCCGATGGATGTGAAACACCGGTACGTCACCACCTCTTGTGATCGAAGTTACAAGAAATCCTTGACTTGTCAACATAAACAGGCGTAAACACAGATATATCAACACCGAGTCCCACAGAAACCCACATGGGGTCGGTGGTCGGAAAGAGATCGGAGAGACGTGTACGCGGAAGAACGACAGCAGGCGATCGCCGAGCTGGTCCGCTCGAAGGGCCGCGCCTCGGTGAGCGCGCTCGCCGAGCGCTTCGAGGTCACCAGCGAGACGGTGCGACGCGATCTGGCCAGCCTGGAACGCGCCGGCCATCTGCAGCGCGTACACGGTGGCGCGGTTCGTCCCGGCCTGGTCCAGATCGTCGACGAGCAGGGCATCGGCGAGCGCGAGGCCAGCCATGCCGATCAGAAGGTGGCGATCGGCCGTGCGGCGATGCGTTTCCTGCCGCCCGACGGCGGCTCGCTCGCTCTCGACGCCGGCACCACCACCTACCAGGCCGCACTCAACATCCCCACCGACCGACGCCTGAGCGTGGTCACCAGCAGCCTGCCCCTGGCCACGCTTCTTGCCGAACATCCCAGCGCCACACTGCATCTGGTGGGCGGACGAGTCCGTAGTCTGACGCAGGCCGCGGTCGGCGCCGAGACGGTGTCCCGACTCCGGCAGTTCCGCTCGACGGTCGCCTTCATCGGCACCAACGGGGTCAGCGAGGGGCTTGGTCTGTCCACACCGGACCCCGACGAGGCGGCGGTGAAGTCGGCGCTGGTGCGCTCGGCTCAGCGCGTGATCGTGCTCGCCGACTCCTCGAAGATGAATCGAGAGGATTTCGCCGGTTTCGCCGACCTCGACGACGTCGATGTCCTCATCACCGACGCCGGTATCGATCCCACCTTCTCCGCGGTGCTCTCCGCGCGCGGGATCGAGGTCGTGATCGCATGATCCTCACCGTCACCGCCAACCCGAGCCTCGACCGCACCCTGGAGATCGCCGGTCCCCTCCAACGCGGCGAGGTACAACGCACCGTCGGTGTCCGCGCCGAGCCGGGCGGCAAGGGCGTCAACGTTTCCCGCGTCATCGCCGAGGCGGGCCTGACCACCCTCGCGGTCCTGCCGGCACGCAACGGCGATCCGCTGCTGACCGCGTTGGACCAGGTCGGACTCCGCCACGAGGCCCTCGCCGTGCCCGGTGAGGTGCGGTCGAACATCACCATCGCCGAACCCGACGGCACCACGACCAAGATCAACGCCTCCGGTCAATTCCTCGACGACCGTCAGGTGCGTGCGCTGACCGATCTCGTGTTGGCCCGCGCGGCCGGCGCCGACTGGGTGGCCCTGTGCGGATCACTGCCACCGGGTGTTGCCGACGACTGGTATCGCGTGCTCGCCGACCAACTCATCGCGCGCGGACACCGGGTCGCCATCGACACCTCGGGCGCTCCCCTGTCGGCGGCGGTGACCGGACGCGTCGACCTGATCAAGCCGAACGAGTACGAACTCGCCGAGGTCAGTGGTGCCGATCCGGAGATCCTGCGTCGCGCCGCCACCGAGGGTGATCTGTCGCCCATCGTCTCGGCGTCGGCCGACATGGCGCACCGCATCGGCGGCGCCGTGCTGGCCACCCTCGGCGCGGCCGGCGCACTGCTGACCACCGAGTCCGGTAGCTGGTTCGCCACGCCGCCGCCGATCGTCCCGCGCAGCACCGTCGGCGCAGGCGACTCCTCGCTGGCCGGCTACCTGATCGCCGAGACCCGGGGCGACGACGAGCCCGGACGCTTGCGCAGCGCGGTTGCCTACGGCGCCGCGGCGGCCGCACTCGCCGGCACCCAGCCTCCCCGCCCCGACCACCTCGATCCCGACCATGTCGTGATCACCGATCTCGCCGGAGCCGCCCCCACCCCATGACACCACCCGTGACCCAGAACCAGACCCCCACCATCAACACCCCCACCAGGACACAGCAGTAAGGAAACCCATGTCCGAGCAGATCATCACCGCAGCCACGGTGAATCTCGACGTCGACGCAGGCGACGACCCGTCGGCGGTGATCAATCACCTCGCCGAGAACCTCGGCGAAGCCGGTCGTACCAGCGAACCCGCCGACCTCGCGCGCGCCGCACTCGCCCGAGAAGCCAAGTCCGCCACCGGCCTACCCGGCGGGATCGCCATCCCCCACGCCCGCGCCGCATCGGTGTCGCAGGCGAGCCTGGCGATGGCGCGGCTGTCGAAGAAGGTCGACTTCGGCGCCCCCGACGGTCCGGCCGACATCGTCTTCCTCATCGCCGCCCCCGAGGGCGGTGCCTCCGAGCACATGAAACTGCTCAGCTCGCTCGCTCGTGCGCTGGTGCGCCCCGACTTCGTCGCCTCACTGCGGGCAGCGCGCACCGACGACGAGATCGTCGACCTCGTCGACGGTGCGATCAATCCGCCCGCGGCCGGCTCGAGCACCGCCGCGAACACGAGCACCGAGAAAGTGGCAACGCAGAAGGTGGCCACCGACAAGGTGACCACCCAGAAGTCCCCCCCGGCCGACTCGTCGACCCCGGACGCGCCGACGAGCGACACGCCGATGTCGATCGTCGCGATCACCGCGTGCCCCACCGGGATCGCCCACACCTACATGGCCGCCGACGCGCTGAAGTACGCCGCCGAGCGCGCCGGTGTCGACTTCCACGTCGAGCCCCAGGGTTCCTCGGGAACCACCCCGTTCACCCCGGACGTCATCGCCGGCGCCGACGCCGTCATCTTCGCCACCGACGTCGGCGTCAAGGGCAAGAGCCGGTTCCACGGCAAGCCGGTCATCGAGTCCGGTGTCAAGCGCGCCATCAACGAACCCGACGCGATGATCGCCGAAGCGCTTGCGGCAGCGAAGAATCCGCACGCGGCGGTGGTGCGCGCCGGCGACGGCGACAGTGCCGCCGCCGGTGCCACGGAGAAGGGCGGGCTCAGCCTGGGCAAGCAGGTTCAGCAGGCCCTGATGACCGGCGTCAGCTACATGATCCCGTTCGTCGCGGCAGGCGGTCTGCTGATCGCCCTCGGATTCCTGTTGGCCGGCTACCAGATCGCCAACAAGAACATCGACAAGACGATGAGCGACGGTGCCTACATCGCGCTGCACAACACGCTCTGGAATCTCCCGGCAGGAGGACTCGGCACCTATCTGGGGGCGGTGAGCTTCGCGATCGGCTCCCTGGCGATGGGCATGCTGGTCCCGGCGTTGGCCGGGTACATCTCGTTCGCGATCGCCGACCGGCCCGGTATCGCTCCCGGCTTCGTCGCCGGCCTGGTGTCGGTGGCCGTCGGCGCCAGCTTCATCGGCGGCCTGATCGGTGGCCTCGCGGCCGGCGTCATCTGCCTGGCGATCTCTCGACTTCCGTTGCCGCAGTGGGCGCGTGGCCTGATGCCGGTGGTGATCATCCCGCTCTTCGGCAGCCTCGTCATCGGTGCGGTGATGTTCATGTTCCTCGGCAGGCCGCTGGCGTGGCTCACCACCGAGATGAACAACGGCCTCAGCAGCATGACCGGTGGCTCGGCGATCATCCTGGGCATCGTGCTGGGCCTGATGATGTGCTTCGACCTCGGCGGCCCGGTGAACAAGGCGGCCTATCTGTTCGCCACCACCGGCCTCGCGGTCGGCGGCTCGGCGCAGCTGGAGATCATGGCCGCGGTCATGTGTGCCGGCATGGTCCCGCCGCTGGCAATGGCCCTGGCGTCCACGGTCCTACGTCCGCAGCTGTTCACCGAACCCGAGCGCGAGAACGGCAAGGCCGCTTGGCTTCTCGGCGCCTCGTTCATCTCCGAGGGTGCCATTCCGTTCGCCGCGACCGATCCGCTGCGGGTGATCCCGTCGATGATGGCCGGCGGTGCCCTGTCCGGCGCGCTGATCATGGCGCTCGGCGTCGAACTGCGCGCCCCGCACGGCGGCGTGTTCGTCTTCTTCGCCATGAACGCCTGGTGGTGGTTCCTCGTCGCCCTCGCCGCGGGCACCGTTCTCTCGGCGCTGTGCGTCATCGCCGCCAAGCAGTGGGGCCGCAACCGCGACCGCACCGCCGTCGCGACCACCCCGCGGGAGGCCGTCCCCGCCTGATGGCGCGGTTCGCCCACCTCGACCGACCGCCGCGGGCACAATCGAAGGTCACGCCCGCGCGCGGTCCGTCCCCCACCACCGATCCCGTCTGAATCGATCCCCGTCCCACCAGATCCATCCAAACAGGTCAAGGAGAAACCCATCATGCCCAGCACCACCGTCGCCGTCGGCTCCGCCGTCGGACTGCACGCCCGCCCCGCGACGATCATCGCCGAGGCCGCAGCCGATGCCGGCGGCCTGATCACCCTGGCCGTCGAGGGCGGCGAGCCGGTCGACGCCGGATCGGCGCTGATGATCATGACGCTCGGCGCCGAGAAGGGCACCAACGTGGTCGTGACCGCCGAGGACCCCGCCACCGTCGACGCGATCGCCAAGTTGGTCGCCACCGACCTCGACGCCGAGTGACCCGGTAACCGAACTCTGACAACGCCATCGGCCACCGACCCCAGCGGGTCGGTGGCCGATGGCGTTGTCGCCGCAACACTCGTCCCACAAGGATTGTGACCGAGGGATTCCGGCGGTGGGAGAACCTCGGCCGGTCAGGAACGCACCGGGACGGTTTCAAGCTGGTACGCGCGTGGGGTGCGGCCCGTCGCCTGCCGAAAAGCCGAGATGAACGCACTCGGGGTGGCCCACCCGCAGTCGTGGGCGGTCGCGGTGATCGAGCGTCCCTCGGCGAGCGCGATCATGGCCTGATACACCCGGATGTTGGTGCGCCACTGCGGATAGGTCACCCCCATCTCGTCGCGGAACAGGCGTGCCAGGGTGCGTTCGCCTGCACCGGCAACCGCCGCGAGCTCACTCAGCGGGCGAGGGACGGAGAGGTCGGCGAGCACCAGGTCGCAGGCACGCGCGAGCCGGTCGTCGCGTGGGGTGGGCAGCGAGACCGGATCCTGCGGCACGCGGCGCAGCTGATCGCGCAGCACGGCGCGGATCCGGGACAGTTCGTCGAGGCCGAGGGCATCGGTCGCGACGGCGATCACCAGTTCCCGCACCAACGGCGCCACCGAGATCACCGCGGGACCGTCTGCGTCCAGCACTCGTTCGGCTGCGGCGAAGCCCACCGTATGAAACCGGCTGGTGCCGTGGAATCGGTGCTGGTGCCACGTCTCGGCGGGAATCCACACCGCGCGATTCGACGACGCGACCCAGTGTCCGTCATCGGTGGCGACGGCGATCACCCCACGGCTGACGTAGATGAGCTGGTCATCGGTGTGCCGGTGACGCTCGACGATCTCGCCGGCCGCGCGCGAGGACGTCTGGGTCACCACCCGCTCATGCTGGCTGTTTTCCGACATTGATTGACAGAATATCGGAAGACTGCAACTGGTCGACGAACCACGATGGAACCATGAGTATCGAGAACACCGCCGTCGAGGCGATTCCACCGGGGTCACGTCGACCTGCCGACTCGGGATCGGCATGGCAGCGTATGCGAATCTGGGCCACCGCCCATGCGGTCGACGACTTCTACCAGGGCCTGGTACCGGCCGCCGTACCGTTCTTCGTGCTGGAGCGGCATTACTCCTATGTGGGCGCCTCGGGTCTCGCGCTCGCCGCCACACTCGGCAGCGCACTGCCACAGGTTCTGATCGGGTTGCTGGCCGACCGGCATCGGCTGCGGTGGATGTCGCCGGTCGGGCTGGTCGTGGCCGGGTCGGGTGCCGGACTCGCGGGCCTCGCCGGCTCATACGCCCTGGTCTGGACCCTGCTGCTGATCTCCGGCTTCGGCGTGGCGATGTTCCATCCACCCGCCGGGCGCGACGCGCGGAGCGCCGCGGGCGACAGCGCGAGCGCGATGAGCCTGTTCGCCGCCGGCGGCAGCGTCGGCTTCTTCCTGGCGCCCGCCCTGGCCACCCCGGCGCTCGATGCGTGGGGTGTCGGGGCAACTGCGGTGTTCATCGGCCCGGCGGTGCTGATGGGATACATCCTCTGGCGCCATCAACGCCGGACCGCGGTACATCCCGCCGCGCGGATCGCCCACGGCGGAGTCGACCGCTGGGGCATGTTCGGCACCTTGACCGCCGTCGAAGTGGTCCGCTCGACGATCTCCTTCGGCGTCAACACCTTCATCGCGTTGTATTGGATACGACACCTCGGGGCGTCGAGTTCGATTGCGGGACTTGCCCTCACGCTGCAGTTGGTGGGCGGGGTGTTCGGCACGCTGGCCGGCGGGCGGCTCGGCGACCGGGTCGGGATGGTGCGCACCGTGCAGATCGGCAACATCGCGCTGATCCCCGCCTTGTTCGCCATGCTGGCGTGCGGCCATCAGATCGCGGCACTGCCCCTGGTCTTCGTGGTCGGCCTGGTGACCAACATCCCGTTCGCCGTGCTGGTGAAGCTGGGCCAGGACTATCTGCCCAACCGCCCCGGCACCGCGGCCGGTGTCACCCTGGGGCTCGCGGTCAGTGCCGGCGGTCTGTTCATGCCGTTGTTGGGGATGGTCGCCGACCGGTGGGGCACGCAGGCCGTGTTCGTCGTGCTCGGCTGCATCCCGGTTCTCGCACTCGCCCTGTCGAGCGGGTTGCGCGAACCGACACCCGCACCCGAGGCCGTCCGGACCGACCCATGATCAGCGTGACGCGGTCGGCACCGGCGACGGTCAGGACCGCGTGACCACGAGGTCGGCGAGCTGACCGGCGAAGGCCTGCGGCACCCGCACCGTCATGCGGGTGCCGTCGGCGGTGTGGTCGCTGGCGAGCACCTCACCCTCCTCGTGGATACGCGAGATTAGGTCGCCCCGGGTGTAGGGCACGGCGAGGGTCAGTTCGACGTCGGTCCGGCCGACGAATTCCCGTACCCGATCGAACAGGTCCGGCAATCCCTCACCGGTGCGCGCCGAGACGAAGACCGCGTCGGGGGCCATCGCCCGCAATTCGGTCATCCGGGTGTGGTCGATCGCGTCGATCTTGTTGATCACGAGCAGTTCCGGCGGCGAGGACACCCCCTCCTCGGCGACGACCTCGTTGATCACCCGACGAACCGCGGCGATCTGCTCCGCGGGGAACTCGTCACTGCCGTCGACGACGTGCAACAGCAGGTCGGCGTCGACGACCTCCTCGAGAGTGGAGCGGAAGGCTTCGACGAGCTGGGTCGGCAGGTGGCGGACGAAGCCGACGGTGTCGGTGAAGACCACCTCGCGACCGTCGTCGAGCGTGGCCCGGCGGGTCGTCGGGTCGAGGGTCGCGAACAGGGCGTCCTGCACCAGCATGCCCGCGCCCGTCATCGCGTTGACCAACGACGACTTCCCGGCGTTGGTGTAGCCGGCGACCGTCAGCGACGGCACCGCGCTGCGGCTGCGGGCCGATCGCTTGGTCACGCGCGCCTTCTTCATGTCCCGGATCTCGCGCCGCAACTTGGCCATGCGCTCACGAATCCGGCGACGATCGGTCTCGATCTTGGTCTCACCGGGACCGCGCAGGCCGACGCCACCGTTGCTGCCGGCACGACCACCGGCCTGCCGTGACATCGACTCACCCCAGCCACGCAGGCGGGGCATCATGTACTCCATCTGGGCCAGCGACACCTGTGCCTTGCCCTCGCGGGAGGTGGCGTGTTGGGCGAAGATGTCGAGGATCAGCGCGGTCCGGTCGATGACCTTGACCTTGACGACCTTCTCCAGCGCGGTGAGCTGACCGGGGGTGAGCTCACCGTCGCAGATGACGGTGTCGGCGCCGGTGGCCAGCACGATCTCGCGCAGTTCCTCGGCCTTGCCGGACCCGATGTAGGTGCCGGGGTCGGGAGCGTTGCGCCGCTGGATGACGGCATCGAGAACCGCCGACCCGGCGGTCTCGGCCAGCGCGGCGAGCTCGGTCATCGCCGCGCGCGCCTGCGCCGAGGTGCCCTCGGTCCAGACACCGACCAGCACGACGCGTTCGAGCCGGAGCTGCCGGTACTCGACCTCGGTGATGTCGGTGAGCTCGGTCGACAGACCGGCCACGCGCTGCAGGGAGGCACGCTCGGACAATTGGAGTTCGCCGGTGGTCGGCTCGTCGGCGCGGTGACTCCCGGTGAAGCCCTGATCGTCGGTGAGGTCGGTGTCGTCGGAGACACCGATGTCCTCGGGGAGATCAGGGGTCGGGATGGGATATGCGGTGTGCGTCGTGTTGCTCATACGCCTTCCATGGTCGCATGCGGCAACGATGCAGCGCACACGAATATTTCGCGGCACCCGGCGGCGCCGACCGCCCGGCCGTCCCGGCGGCGCGCCCCGGTCGTGTCAGGAACCGTCCCATCCGGCGCGCAACGCACCGTCGGCGACCAGTTCCGACGGACCGCGCAGCCACGCGTCGTCGGCGAGGATGCGGACCTCGACCCGCCCGCCCGGCACGTCGATCACCAACTCCCCGACCCGCTCACCCCGATGGCGTAGCGCGGCCGCCGCGGCGGCGACCAAACCCGTTCCACAGCTTCGGGTTTCACCGACGCCACGTTCGAACACCCGCATCCGGGCGTGCAGACGTCCATCGACGGCCTCGGGGACGGTCAACAGTTCGACGTTGGCGCCGTGGGCGAAGACCTCGGGGTCGATCACGACACCCCGGGAGAAGTCGACGGCGGCCAGGCCGGCGGCATCGAGTTCGGGAACGACACAGGCCAGATGCGGATTGCCGACGTCGACCGCCACCCCGGGGTACAGATCGTCACCGATGCGGACCGTCGAGGGTTCCCCCACGCTCGCCGGGCCCATCTGCACACTGACGTCGGCGCGCAGCCGGTCGAAAGTGTGCACGATGACCGGACGGGCACCGGCACGCGAGCCCACGGTGAATTCGTCGGTGGCCACCAGGCCCGACGCGCGCAGGTGATGGGCGAAGACGCGGACCCCGTTGCCGCACATCTCGGCGATCGAGCCGTCGGCGTTGCGATAGTCCATGAACCAGTCGTCGGGGCGCACCTGATCCGGCAGGACCTCGAGCACCCCGGCCGCGACCAGCGCACCCGATCGGGCGACCCGCAACAGCCCGTCGGAGCCGATACCGCGTTGTCGATCGCACAGGGCGGCGACGAGATCGACACTCAGTGCGATCTCGGCCGCGGGATCGGTGAGGATGACGAAGTCGTTCTGGGTGCCGTGACCCTTCACGAACGGCAGGCCACTCATCGATTCGGCGGCGGTGGTCGAGGCGCTGGTCGTCACCGGTCCAGGGTAGCCAGTGCCCGATCGGTGAGGTCGGCGGCCGCGGCGTCGAGCCACACGATCCGATGATCACGCCGGAACCAGGAACGCTGCCGGCGAACATAGCGCCGGGTGCCGATCACGGTCAGCTCGACGGCCCGGTCGAGGTCGTACTCGCCGTCGAGGGCGGCCAGGGTCTGTGCGTATCCGATCGCCCGGCGCGCGGTGCGCCCCTCACGCAGACCGTTCTCCGCCAGCCCGGCCACCTCGTCGACCAGGCCGTCGGCGAACATCGCCGCGGTGCGCGCGACGATCCGCTCGTCGAGGTCTGCGGTTTCTCGGTCGAGAGCGAGAATCCTTGTACCCCAGTGTGGTTCACCGATCTTCGGAGCCGACGCGGCGAACGGCTCACCGGTGAGTTCGACGACCTCGAGGGCCCGCACGATCCGGCGACCGTCGGTGTCGAGGATCGCTTCGGCCGCGGCGGGGTCGACCTCGGCGAGCTTGCGGTGCAGGGCGGCGACGCCGATCTGCGCCAGCATCTCCTCGTAACGCGCACGAACCTGCGGGTCGGTCGCCGGAAACTGCCAGTCGTCGAGCAACCCCTGGATGTAGAGCATCGATCCGCCGACGATCACCGGGGTCCGGCCGGCCGAGAGCAACTCCTCGATGTCGCGCGTGGCCGCGGCCTGATATCGCGCGACCGTCGCGACCTCGGTCACGTCGAGGACGTCGATCTGGTGATGGGTGATGCCACGACGCTGCACGACGGCGAGTTTCGCGGTCCCGATGTCCATTCCGCGGTACTGCTGCATCGCGTCGATATTGACGATCTCCCCGTCGAGGGCCTCGGCGAGATCGAGCGCGAGATCGGACTTGCCGACCGCCGTGGGACCCACCACCGCCACCGGAACCGGAACCGGCAGACCACCGCCGGTCATGATCGGTTCCGGTTCGGCGTCCAACGTGCCACGACATACCCCACACCGAACGGCGCAGCGGCATACAGGCATTCGGCGTTCAACCCAGCTGCGTCCAACCCAGCTGCGTCCAACCCGGCTGCATCCAACCCGGGGGGATGCAGCTCGGCAGGGGTCACACCGGTGTGCGTACCCGCCGCACGGGCGACGGCCGCCGCGACCTGCCAGGCGACTCGTCCGCCGACACCCTCGGCGTGGCACTCCTCTACGTCGAGGCCGGCCAGAGCCGACAGATCCGCGGATTCGAGGGCGGCATCGATCCGCTCCTGCAACCGCACGGCCGATTCGCGCTCGCCGCCGCCCGGGGCCTTCGGGGACAGCGCGATCGCACCGTCCCCCACCACCAGCAGACCGACCGGTTCGGACACCGTCGACAGCGCCGCTGCGATCCCCTCCCCCACCGCCGCACACTGTTCGGGGCTCGCCGACGGGTCGAGCACCACCGGCGTCACGCGGTCGGCTCCCGCCTGCTCCCGCAGCCAGGCGGCGATCAGCATCGACAGCGGCAGTCGCGTCCGGTCGGCGCCGGCGCCGGTATCCGCCGACGGCGCCTCGGCGGTGGGATCCGCGGCGGAATCCAGGGTCACCGGCACGTCGACACCGAAACGCGCAAAGGTCCCGGTCGCGGCCACATCGGTGCGGCAGCGCGGCCGGTCGGTGCGGACGGCCGCGTCGGGTCCCGCGGCTTCCGGGGCGGTCGCCGTGTCGTCGGCGCCGACGGCGACCCATCGCGTGGCCGAGTCCACCAGCGCGGTCACCGCCGAGCGCGTCGCCTCGCGAACCGGCCGCGTGTCGTCGGCGTCGGGACCGGCGAGTTCGGGTACCAACAAGGGCGCACTCGGGACGAATACCGCGCAGGTGAACACCTGCTCGACGCTAGTCGACGGCGTGAGGCCACCGTGGACACCCCGGGCGGGCGTCGCCGGCCGGACCGCGCCGATCCGACGACGAGCGGGACCCATTGTTCCGCAGCCCACACGCGATGAACTCTGAGCTGCTTGAATGGACTCCAGCCCGGCGGCCTGACGCGGTCGGGGATCGAAGTGAACGGCAGCCGTGACGCGCGGCACCACGAGGCGGGAAGGGGCACCTGCACATGAGCGGACCAGACGGGACACCGGAGAACAGCGGGCACGAGGCCAGCGGTGGCGATACCGAGACCAGCGCACCCACCACGGCACCGGCGGCCTCGCCCCCGGCGCCCAAACCCGGCCCTCGCCCGGGCCCGCGTCCCGGGCCGCGGCCTCGTCCCCAACCGGGACCGGCAGCGTCCGCCCCGATCCCGGTGGTCACCCCGAATCCGTTGCCGCACACAGATCCCCATCGGTTCGGGCGGATCGATGCCGACGGCGTCGTATGGCTGAAGACCTCCTCCGGCGAACGACAGATCGGATCGTGGCAAGCCGGGTCCATCGAGGACGGGCTCGAACACTTCGGGCGGCGATTCGACGATCTGGCAACCGAGGTCGAGATCCTCGAGGAACGCCTCGCCGCGCGGTCCGGCGATCCGCGCAAGGCACAGGCCGCCGCCAAGCATCTTCTGGAGACTCTCCCCGACGCCGCGGTGATCGGTGATGTCGATGCGCTCGCCGAGCGGTTGTCGGCGATCGTCGGGACCGCGGACGAGGTCGCCGACTCACTCAAGGCCGAGCGGGAGGCCACCCGCGCTGCCGCGATCGCCCGCAAGGAGGAACTAGCCGCCGAGGCCGAGACGATCGGCGCGGAGTCCACCCAGTGGAAGACGTCGGGAGACCGGTTGCGGGCGATCCTCGACGAATGGAAGTCGATCAAGGGCATCGACCGCAAGACCGACGACGTGCTGTGGAAGCGGTACGCGAAGGCGCGAGACGCGTTCAACCGCCGACGGGGTGCACATTTCGCCGAGCTCGACCGGGTACGTGCCGGCGCCAAGGCGCGCAAGGAGGAGTTGATCGCGCAGGCCGAGGAATTGTCGTCGTCGACCGACTGGGGTCCGACCTCGGCCCGCTTCCGGGAACTGCTGGGTGAGTGGAAAGCGGCGGGCCGCGCCCCCCGCGACGCCGACGAAGCACTGTGGCAGCGTTTCAAGGCCGCGCAGGACGTGTTCTTCGCCGCACGTAATGCGGTCGCCTCCGAGCGCGATGCCGAGTTCACCGCCAACGGCCAGGCGAAACTCGAGTTGCTCGCCGCCGCCGAGGCCGCCATCGATCCCGCCGCCGACCTCGAGGCGGCGCGCCGCGAGTTCCGTGCGTTCCGCGACAAGTGGGACGAGATCGGCAAGGTCCCCCGGGAGCAGATGCACAGTCTCGAGAGCCGGGCCCGCGCCCTCGAGAAGCGGATTCGCGACGCCGAGGACGCACAATGGCAGCGCACCGACCCGGAGGCGCAGGCACGCGCCGCCCAATTCGCCGACCGCGCAGCGCAATTGGAAGAACAGGCCCGCAAGGCCGAGGAGCGCGGCAAAGCACGTGACGCGGCCAAGCTGCGCGAGCAGGCGGCACAGTGGCACGAGTGGGCTCAGGCCGCCCAGACCGCGATCGACGAGCTCTGAGCCCGCGTCGGGTCACCGCCGCTCAGGCTCTGGTGTCACCGCCGGTCAGGCCCCGGTGCCACCGTCGGTGGGTGGACGGAAGTCGGTCCGGCCGCGGATGCGGCGGGTCGCCTCCTCGCGTTTGGCGGCCTCGACCCGGCGCTGTTCGGCGATGGCGAGGTGATAGGTGCTGCGTGCCCACACGACCCGCGCCCAGTGGAAGGTGAGCACGAAGACCGCGATCCAGCCGAGGATCAGCCCGATCCCGACGCCGGACGGCGGCTCGATCCCGCCGACGCCCGGGGTGTTGCGGGTCCACCAGGCCAGCATCCCGGCAACGCAGGCGACGGCCGATCCGCACAATGCGACCCACGCGATGATCCAGCGCCGGGTGAGCAGTGCGAGCATCGATGCGCCGATCCCGAAGATCACCAGCAGATAGACGAAGACCCGGGAGGTCACCGCCACCCGCTCGGTCACCGCATTCGCCGACATCGTCAGCACGTCGATCCCGCTGGCCGACCCGGTGTGCGGTAGCACCAGCGACACCATCGCGAGCAGCACCGCGACCGCCACGACGATGGCGCGCGCACCCGGGTTGATCTCGCCGGCCACCTTGCGTTCGGCCTTGCGCAGGTCGTTCTCATAGGCAGCCAGGTCGGCAAGGCTCTCCGACGATCCGGACGGACGCCGGACATCGCGACCGAGGAGTTCCGAGAGCGCCTTGTCGCCCCGCAGGTTCTCGCGGCGTTCACGCGTCGCCGCGGATTCTCCGTCGGCCGCACCCGCGACGTCGTCGCCGTCGCGTCGGTCGGAGTCCTGCGGGTTCTGATCGTCGATACTCATGTCGTCCCTCACTGTCCTGCCGTCGCCATCACGCGCCCGGGATCCGCGGGACCGGCCCCACAGGCCCCGGCACCGCAGCCGTTGTCCTCCGCGACGACCGGCGCGGGACCGATGCCGGGGATACCGAGGCCGACGCCCACCGGCGGAGTCGTCGGGGTCCGGCTCTGTTCGTGTGCGTCACCGGCTCGGGTGCGCCGATGCCCGGCCACCCCGGCGTCGGCGATGAGGTGGTGCGGCGCAGCCTCGGTGACCTCGGTGGTCACGATGTCACCGGGACGGATCGCCGTGGCGCGGTCCCCGGGACGGAAATGAACCAGCCGGCCGTCCCGCGCGCGACCGGTCATGCGGTGCGAGTGCGCGCTCTTGCGGCCCTCGTCGGCGACCACGAGCAACTCGACCTCCCGGCCGATGATCGCCCGGTTCTCCGACAGACAGATCTGCTCCTGGAGTTCGATCAGGCGTCGGTACCGCTCGGAGACGACCTCCGGCGGCACCTGCTCGTCCATCGTGGCCGCGGGCGTACCCGGTCGCGGCGAGTACTGGAAGGTGAAGGCGCTGGCGAAGCGGGCTTGTTCGACCACCTCGAGGGTCTGGACGAAGTCGTCCTCGGTCTCGCCGGGGAAGCCGACGATGATGTCGGTGGTGATGGCGGCGTGCGGCATCGCCGCACGGACCTTCTCGAGGATGCCGAGGAAGCGGGTACGCCGATAGCTGCGGCGCATCGACTTCAATATCCGGTCGGACCCGGATTGCAGCGGCATGTGCAGCTGCGGGCAGACATTCGGCGTGTGGGCCATCGCCTCGATGACATCGTCGGTGAACTCCGCCGGATGGGGCGAGGTGAACCGCACGCGCTCGAGCCCGTCGATGTCGCCGCAGGCGCGCAGCAGTTCGGCGAACGCACCGCGGTTGCGCGGGGTGTCCGGGTCGGCGAAGGACATGCCATAGGCGTTGACGTTCTGCCCGAGCAGGGTCACCTCGAGCACACCGGTGTCGACGAGGGCGCTCACCTCGGCGAGCACGTCGCCGGGCCGGCGATCGACCTCCTTGCCACGCAACGACGGCACGATGCAGAACGTGCACGTGTTGTTACATCCCACCGACACCGAAACCCAACCGGCATAGGCGGATTCGCGTTTCGCCGGCAAGGTCGAGGGAAATGCTTCGAGGGAGTCACGGATCTCGACCTGGGCGGCCTCGTTGTGGCGCGCGCGTTCGAGCAACACCGGCAACGACCCGATGTTGTGTGTGCCGAAGACGACGTCGACCCACGGCGCCCGGCCCAGCACCGCGTCCTTGTCCTTCTGCGCCAGACAACCGCCCACGGCGATCTGCATACCCGGCCGAGCGGCCTTCACCGGCGCCAGATGCGACAGATTGCCGTAGAGCTTGTTGTCGGCGTTCTCCCGGATCGCGCATGTGTTGAAGACCACAAGGTCGGCGTCGTCGTCGGAGTCGGCCCGGATGTAGCCCGCCTCCTCGAGCAACCCCGAGATGCGCTCGGAGTCATGGACGTTCATCTGGCAGCCGTAGGTGCGGACCTGATAGCGACGCACGACGTCGTCGCCCACACCGACATTCGGCGAGGTCGCTGCGGATTCGGACAGGTCGATACTCACTCGGTCCAGAGTACGGGGCGGGGGCAAATCGGCTGTCGGGCCTACGGGCGGGGTCACGTCGGGGAGCTTGAGCGGAAAAGTGCACGTGACTACCCGTTTCCTCCTGAATCGGACACGCAGGTGTCGCATTTGCCGCGCCGTTCGGACTTGTCCCCATTAGGGTTGTGACGTATGACCGAATCCCCGAACGCGGCGCCGGGTGCGGCGACCGCCGCCGATTCACCGCCGATGATCGCCATGACGAATGTGCAGAAGCACTTCGGTGAGCTCCACGTCCTCAAGGACATCAACCTCGACGTTCCACGCGGGCAGGTCGTGGTCGTGCTCGGCCCCTCGGGATCGGGTAAATCGACCCTGTGCCGCACGATCAATCGTCTCGAACCGATCGATAGCGGCGAGATCCGCATCGAAGGTGAGTTGCTACCCGCCGAGGGTAAGGATCTCGCGCGCCTGCGCGCCGATGTCGGCATGGTCTTCCAGTCGTTCAACCTGTTCGCACACAAGACGATCCTGCAGAACGTCACACTCGCGCCGACGAAGGTCCGCAAACAGAACAAGGCCAAGGCCGAGAAGCACGCCCTCCAGCTCCTCGAGCGGGTGGGCATCGCCAGTCAGAAGGACAAGTACCCGGCGCAGCTATCCGGCGGACAGCAGCAACGCGTGGCGATCGCCCGATCCCTGGCCATGAACCCCAAGATCATGCTGTTCGACGAGCCCACCTCGGCCCTCGACCCGGAGATGGTCAACGAGGTCCTCGACGTCATGGTCTCGCTGGCCAAGGAGGGCATGACGATGCTCGTGGTCACCCACGAGATGGGCTTCGCCCGCAAGGCCGCCGACCGCGTCATCTTCATGGCCGACGGCGCGGTCGTCGAGGATTCCGACCCCGAGTCCTTCTTCGACAACCCGCAGTCCGACCGCGCCAAGGACTTCCTGTCGAAGATCCTGGGTCACTGAGATGGCCAACCCCACCAACACCCCGGGATCATCGACAAGACATATGCGACAACGTTTTCCACAGACCTCCGGTCATCGGCGACGCGGACGCTCCGCGGCCCTGGGCGCCGCGGTGCTCGTGGCCGCGGTCCTCGCCGCCTGCCTGACCGCCTGCGGCAGTTCCGAACCCCGCAATCTGCTCGACTCCATTCGCAACGGAAAAGTGGTTCTGGGCACCAAGTACGACCAGCCCGGCCTGGGTATCCGCAACCCCGACCGAAGCGTCACCGGATTCGACCCGTCGATGTCGACCTACGTCGTCAATCACATCGCCGATCAGCTCAAGGTGGCTCACCCCGAGATCACCTGGCGCGAGACACCGTCAGCCCAGCGCGAGACGCTCATCAACAACGGTGAGGTCGACATGATCGCGGCCACCTACTCGATCAACGCCTCCCGCGCGAAGCAGGTCAGCTTCGCCGGGCCCTACCTGATCAACTATCAGGCGCTGCTCGTCCGCGAGGACGACAACTCGATCACCTCGCTCACCGATCTGAACAAGGGCAAGAAACTCTGCTCGGTCACCGGGTCGACGTCGGCGCAGAACGTCAAGGCGCAGCTACCCGGAGTGCAACTGCAGGAGTACGACTCGTACTCGTCGTGCGTGGAGGCCGTGCGTCGCGGCAAGGTCGACGCGTTGACCACCGACGAGGTCATCCTCGCCGGTTACGCCGACTTCTTCCCCGACGAGTTCAAGCTCGTCGGGATGACCTATCCCAAGGACGCGTGCGTGACCAGCAGCGGCAAGAAGGTCCTCAAGAAGCAGGGTGCGCCGTTCTCCACCGAGAACTACGGCATCGGCATGGCCAAGAACTACCCCGACGCGATCACCGCCGTGGACGAGGCACTCGACGCCATGCTCCAGCCGGGCCCGGGTGGAGGCGAATCCGCATGGGAGGCGGCGCTGCGCAAGGCGATCGGCAATCAGTATGTCGACGAGATGATGGCCCGTGCCGCCGCGCCCGGATCGAGCTACAAGTTCCTACCCGATCCCGGACCGCAGGCCGTCGACAAGATCGTCAACTCCACGTCCACCCCGTGCCCGCCGGGACTGAGCTGAGGAAGGCAGGTGAACAACCATGAATGAACTCTGGTCGGACATGGGGCCACAACTGTGGCCCGCGTTCAAGGTGACCCTGGAACTCACCTTCTGGTCGGCGCTCGGCGCGCTCATCTGGGGCATCATCCTGGCCGGGATGCGGGTCTCCCCCGTTCCGGTGATGCGCTGGTTCGGCGCCACCTACGTCAACATCGTGCGCAACACGCCGCTGACACTGATCATCATCTTCTGCTCGGTGGGCCTCTATCAAAACCTCGGTCTGGCATTGGCTCCGGACAACAACACCTTCATCGAGAACAACAACTTCCGCCTGGCGGTGCTGGCCTTCATCCTCTACACGGCCACCTTCGTCTGCGAGACACTGCGATCGGGTTTCAACACCGTCCCGATCGGGCAGGCCGAGGCCGCCCGCTCCCTGGGCCTGGGTTTCACGCAGGTCTTCGGGATCATCGTGCTGCCACAAGCGTTGCGCGCGGTGATCGGACCACTGGGCAGCGTGTTGATCGCCCTGACCAAGAACACCACGATCGCCTCGGTGATCGGGGTCGCCGAAGCCTCGCTGCTGATGAAGGAACAGATCGAGGACCACGCCAATGAGATCGTCGCGATCTTCGTGATCATCGCCATCGGCTTCATGATCATCACCCTGATCGAGGGCGCCGTCTTCGGCTACCTCGCCAAGCGACTGGCGGTGAAACGATGAGCGGCGCAACAGTTCTCTACGACGCACCCGGACCGAAGGCACGGATTCGCAATGCGATCATCGCCGCGATCTTCCTCGCGGTGATCGTCGCGGTCGTCGTGTACGTGGTCCTCGTCCTCACCGACAACGATCAGCTGACCGGTGAGAAATGGAATCCCTTCGTCACCGGGACCACCTGGACGACCTACATCCTGCCGGGTCTCTGGGGAACCCTGAAAGCGGCGTTCCTGTCGATCATCTTCGCCATGATCCTCGGTTCGGTGCTCGGCATCGGCCGACTGTCCGATCACCTGTGGGTGCGGACGCTGACCGGCTTGTTCGTCGAAATTTTCCGCGCCATCCCGGTGCTGATCCTGATGATCTTCGCCTACTACCTGTTCGCCGATTACGCGGTGTTCCCCTCCTCGCAGTTGGCGTTCGCGGCGGTCGTCACGGGCCTGACCCTCTACAACGGGTCGGTGATCGCCGAAATCCTGCGTTCGGGCATCAACTCACTGCCCAAGGGACAGACCGAGGCGTCGATGGCGTTGGGACTGCGCAAGTCCCAGATGATGCGCATCGTGCTACTGCCGCAGGCGATCACCGCGATGCTGCCCGCCCTGATCTCGCAGATGGTCATCGCACTGAAGGACTCCGCACTCGGCTACGCCATCGGCTACGTCGAGGTGGTCCGGTCGGGCATCCAGTCGGCGTCGTACTACGGCAACTACCTGCCCGCCCTCGTCGTGGTGGCGGTGGTGATGATCATCATCAACTTCGGACTGTCGTCTCTGGCGACGTTCATCGAGAAGACGTTGCGCCGGGGACGCCGCAGAACCGACGTCCCCCACGGTGAGGACGTGGATCTCGGCGCCATGGAGAACATGCCGAACTTCGGTCCGCGATAACGGCACTCCAGGCCCGTATCGATCAGACGATGTTGCCGATCAGTATGACGTTTCGCCCGGATTCCGGGTGAAACGTCATACTGATCGAGCTGTTTCTCGGCTCGGCGCGATCAATTCACTCCGCCGAGTCCATTCCGGCCGCAGCGTCGAGGTGCTCGCCGACGACGTCGATCGCCAGGGACTGCGGATACCCGCGGCGGACCAGCATGCCCACCAGTCGACGAAAGTGCTTGTCCCGCTCGGTGCGATCGGCCACCTGCTCGAGCACACGCGGAGTCAGTTTCTTGGCGACCAGACGGCCGGCCACGGCACGCTCGTCCTCGGGGTCGATGTCGGCCAACGCATTCTCGATCGTTGCCGCATCCACGCCCTTCGCCTTGAGCTCGTGACGTAGCGCCACGCGTCCGCGTCCCGAGTGGGTGTGGCGTGACCGCACCCACTCGGAGGCGAAGTCCTCATCGTCGAGCATACCCGCGGAATCCAGGCGCCGCATCACATCGGCCACCGTGTCGGCGTCGAAGCCGCGCCGACCCAGCCGCTCCTGCATCTCGCCGCGCGACCGCGCCCGGACTCCCAGCAGTCGCAACGCCACATCCCACGCCGTGGGGCCGGTTGCGCCGCGGGAGTCGGTTGCGCCGCGGGGTTCGGTTGCGCCGGTCAGAATTCCACCGGAGCCGGAGCAACGTCATCGGCGTCGACCACCGCGCCGATGCCCAGCTTCTCCTTGATCTTCTTCTCGATCTCGTCGCGGATGTCGTCGTTCTCGAGCAGGAACTTCCGGGCGTTCTCCTTGCCCTGACCGAGCTGATCGCCCTCGTAGGTGAACCACGAGCCGGACTTGCGGATGAAGCCTTCGGCCACACCCATGTCGATGAGCGAGCCCTCCTTGGAGATGCCGTGTCCGTAGAGGATGTCGAACTCGGCCTGCTTGAACGGCGGTGCCACCTTGTTCTTGACGACCTTGACGCGCGTGCGGTTGCCGACGGCGTCGGTGCCGTCCTTCAGGGTCTCGATGCGACGGACGTCCAGACGCACCGACGAGTAGAACTTGAGTGCCTTACCGCCCGTGGTGGTCTCCGGTGAGCCGAACATCACGCCGATCTTCTCGCGCAGCTGGTTGATGAAGATCGCGGTGGTGTTGGAATTGCTCAACGCCGAGGTCATCTTGCGCAGCGCCTGGCTCATCAGGCGGGCCTGCAGACCGACATGCGAATCGCCCATCTCACCCTCGATCTCGGCCTTGGGCACCAGTGCGGCAACCGAGTCGATGACGAGGATGTCGAGGGCACCGGAGCGGATCAGCATGTCGGCGATCTCCAACGCCTGCTCACCGGTGTCCGGCTGCGACACCAGCAGGGCATCGACGTCCACGCCGAGCTTGGCCGCGTAATCCGGATCGAGCGCGTGCTCGGCGTCGATGAACGCCGCGATACCGCCCTGGGCCTGTGCGTTGGCGACCGCATGCAGGGCGACGGTGGTCTTACCCGACGATTCCGGGCCGTAGATCTCGACGACGCGGCCGCGCGGGAGTCCGCCGATACCCAGCGCGACGTCGAGGGCGATCGAGCCGGTCGGGATCACCTCGATCGGCTGTCGGGTCTCTTCGCCGAGCCGCATGACCGAGCCCTTGCCGAAGTTCTTGTCGATCTGTGCGAGTGCGAGATCGAGCGCCTTCTCACGATCCTGGGGCGCTGCTGCCATGGCTGTCTCCTCGTGTCTGTGCGCCGGGTACTCCGGCGGTCATCGGGTGGGTCGTCGGTATCGGTGTGATTCGTGAAGGACGTTAGCGACGGGGTCCGACAAAACCGTTCACGTCCTCACGAGAGCTTTGGACGCACCCGGTGCCGAGTTGGTTCCACACCCCTACAGAATTGCGTGAACATGTGTTCGATGGCAAGTCCGACACGCGGGTTCCGGGCGACTTCTACCAGCGTGACCACCAGCGCGAGTTCTACCAGCGGTGGCGCGGCACGTCGAAGTCCCGACAGATCGCCACCCATACATCGCGCGGATCGACGCCCGCCTCGATCGCCTGCGCGCCCGTCCGTCCACCGAGTTCGGTGAGCACGTGATCGGACAGGATCGAGTCCGCCGACATCGTGCCGAACTCCTCGGTGATCAACTCGGTGAACTCGGTCAATCGCATCGCGGCACTCCCCCTTTGCCCGTCCGGTACCCACCGCCGTGTCCGAGCGCATCCCCGGCGACCGACCGACGGTACACCTCGCACGCCACGCGCACCGGGTCCACCACGTCCGACGCCGATGCGGCAGCCGATGCCGCAGCGCGCGCATACCCCGAATCGCCGAGCACCGTGGCGACCGCCTCGGCGATCGCGTGCCCCTCGACCGGCCGCACCAGCATGCCGCTGCCCTGTCGGGCCACCCGGTTGGCCAATTCCCACTGATCACCGCCGCCGGGAACGGTGACCACCGGTACCCCTGCCGACAACGACTTCGCCAGCATCCCGTGACCACCTCCGCATACCACCACATCGGCTCGGGCCACGAGCTGATCTTGCCGTCCCAGTCCGGCGGTCACCGACAGCCCGGGCGCCCCGAACCCCTCGGCCCCTGGTGGGTCGAGCGCCGAGATGACCACGCGCACAGGATCTCTCGATGCCAGTTCGGCCAATCCGGCCAGCGTCTCGGTGAGCATGTCGGCCGCACCGATCACCGCGGTCGACGGCGCCACCACCACCACGGGGCCGGCGCCCGGCGGCGGTTCGACGATCACGTCGGTGGGCTCCCACAGCAGTGGTCCGACGAGGTGCGCCCGCGTCGGCCAGTCCGGTCGGGGGACCTCGAGCGCGGGCAGGGTCGCGATCAGTCGGGGAAGGCCGGCAGGAGACTCCGCCAAACCGATCCCCCGCCGTGCGATCGCACGCTGACGCTCACCGGCACGGACGGAGACATTGCTCGCCGTGCGCAGCGCGATGTCGCGGAGTCGACCACCGACCCCGTCACCCGGGCTCAGCCCGGCGCCGATGGGCGGCAATCCCCGCGACGGCAGGTAGAGCGGATGCGGCGACAACTCGATCGCGGGGATTCCGCACAGCTCCGCCGCCCACAGCCCGCCGACGGTGATGACATCGGAGATCACCAGATCGGTTCCCCGGGCGGCGAGCACCGGTGCAAGCGCAACGGCCATGCGGGCGGCGCGCGCACCGAGCTTGGCGCCGGCATCGGAATCGTCGTCGGTGGCCCGAGCACGCAGGCCGGGTAACTCCGCGACGTCGAGTCCGCGCGAGCGCGCCACCTCGTGCCACACGGCGCCGGTCCAGACCGTAGCCGAGATATCTTGCGCTGCAAGCTTTTCCGCCAACGCAAACGCCGGGAACGCGTGTCCGGCGTCCGGACCGGCGACAATGGCGACCTTCCGGGGGGCCACCGGAGACGACGTCGGCGGCAACGGTGAGGTCAGTTGCCCGTCTGCGGCGGCTCGGTGGTAGGCTTCGTCAGTCCCGGAGCCGGCTGCGCCGCCGGGGAGGCCGCTCCCCCGGTCGGCAGCGAGCCGCCGGACATGCTGGCACGAATCTGTTCGAGACGCGCATGCCCGGCCATCTGCACGCCGGCCTGCTCGACCTCGGCCATCCGGCCCTGCACCGAATTCTTCGCCAGTTCGGCGGAACCGAGCGCGTTGGCGTAGCGTCGCTCGATCTTCTCGCGCACCTGGTCGAGGCTCGGGGTGTTGCCCGGCACCGAGAGCTCACTCATCTGATTGAGAGAGGCGCTGACCTGCTCCTGCATCTTGGCCTGCTCGAGCTGGCTGAGCAGCTTGGAGCGTTCGGCGAGCTTCTGCTGCAAGATCATCGCATTGCGTTCGACCGCCTGCTTGGCCTGCTGCGCGGCCTGCAGGGATTGATCGTGCAGCGATTTCAGGTCCTCGACGCCCTGTTCGGCGGTGACGAGCTGAGCAGCGAAGGCCTCAGCCGCGTTGGTGTACTCCTGCGCCTTCTGCGCATCGCCTGCGGCATTGGCCTGATCGGCCAAGGTCAGCGCCTGACGGGTGTTGGCCTGCAGCCGCTCGACCTCTTCGAGTTGACGATTGAGCTTCATCTCGAGCTGACGCTGGTTGCCGATCACCGACGCCGCCTGCTGCGAGAGCGCCTGATGCTGGCGCTGCGCATCCTCGATCGCCTGCTGGATCTGGATCTTCGGGTCGGCATTCTCGTCGATCTTCGCGTTGCCGAGTGCCATCAGATAGCGCCACATCTTCACGAACGGGTTCGCCATGCTTCTCGTCAGCTCCATTCAGAACGGTTTCGCGTCGGTCTGCACACCAATCTAGCGTCTCGGTCGGCGGTGCGATGCAGTCCGGCATTCAGTTGGGGGATTACCCCGGGGATACCCGGATCTCGCGGATCGCGCACACCTCACGTCGCCCGGCCACCCGGACATCGAGGGATCCACCGACATCTCACACCCGCATCGACAGTCCCGAACGCATACGCGACCGAGACGCCGGATTTCGGGGCGACAAGCGGCGCCGCCGAACGGGTGTCGTCGAACGAGGCGACGTCAGGCTGCCGCCAGCGCGGTCGCGTGTGTATGCACCTCCGGTGCCGCGATGACCACCTTGGACGCGATGGCCGCCTCACGGTCGGCACCGTCGGCCGCCTGAGCCGACGCCGTGGCATGGTCCGGACGCATGGCGGTGCCGACGTCGAGGAGCAGATCGGCGATCTCCACCTCGAGAGCGTCGCAGATGGCGGCCAGAAGTTCGCTGGATGCCTCTTTCTGACCCCGCTCGACCTCGGACAGGTAACCCAGACTCACCCGCGCATCGGTGGACACCTCACGCAGCGTCCGGCCCTGCTGGGTGCGAACGCGACGCAGGCTGTCGCCGAGCGCCTCTCGCAAAAGCATTGCCATCGGGCTTCCTCCCTGTCTGTCTCGCACATCCGAACACCGCCACCGGTGGCGATGAACCACCCGTGCTGGGCCCCACATCGTGTTGGCGAACCACCACCGTGCTGTTCAACGACCGACGGGGGTGTGTCGTTCCCGAAGGTCACGCGCGGGCAACCGTTGAGCGCGCGTGTGGACGACAGTAGTCGAATTCCGTGACCGTCGCCGCGTCTCCCGCGGCGAGCCGACACGTGTCTCCGGCGCGAGCCGACACGTGAGTACCCGGCCTGGGCCCGCCTTATCCGCCGGACGATGCCTGATCCGACAGCCGATTCTGATGCGCGGGCCGGTGTCGTCTCCGCGGGTCAGTGTCGTTCGGGGCCCGACCCGGTGATCGGGGCGCCCTGGTGCGGTGCGGCCCCGCGGGCCCGATGGCGCGCGGAACGGCGCAGGCGCAGCGCCTGCCACACGTAATCGAATCCGGTGGCCACCGTGATGACGACCGCCACCCACATGATGATGACCGCCAGCAGATGAAACGCCCCACTCAGCGGAAAGAGCAGCAATCCGATACCGATGGCCTGCAACAACGTCTTGAGCTTGCCGCCCCGGCTGGCGGGGATGACCCCGTGTCGCAGTACCCAGAACCGCAGCGCGGTGACGCCGAGTTCGCGGACCAGGATGATCGCGGTGATCCACCACGACAGATCCCCGAGTAGCGACAGTCCGATCAGTGCCGAACCGATCAGCGCCTTGTCGGCGATGGGATCGGCGAGTTTGCCGAAGTCGGTGACCAGGTTGCGTCCACGGGCCAGGCGGCCGTCGATGTGGTCGGTGATCGCGGCGACGCAGAAGATCACCGCGGCGCCGACACGCCACCAGGTCTGGTGTCCACCATCGATGAACAGCACCACCAGGAATACCGGTACCAGGACGATCCGGAAGACGGTCAGCGCATTGGCGATGTTGACGACCGGCACCGGGTCGACGGGATCGGTGATGTGATCGGGTCCCCGCCCGACGTCGGCGAGACCGCGTTCGTTGACCGCCCGGCGCATCCGATCGGTCATGAGACCGCATCCCGGGCGCCGGCTCCTGTACTCGGCGCCGGACGCGTGTCGTTCATTCGCACGATCACCAGGGTATCGACCGAGGCGTGCTCGGCGACCGGCGGATCCGGGCGTGGACCGGCCACCCGTCACCGGTGCCCCGTCGCGGCTCCGGTCGAGAGCCTGCCTCCCGGTGACGCGCATGTCAGCCTGGGGGCAAGATGAATGCATGAACTCCCGTGGCGAGGTCGTCGTCCGTCGTGCCCGGACCTCCGACGTTCCGCGCATCAAGGAACTCATCGACCAGTACGCCGGGCGAATCCTGTTGGAGAAGAACCTCGTCACGCTCTACGAGGCCGTGCAGGAGTTCTGGGTGGCCGAACTCGACGGGCTTGTCGTGGGTTGTGGTGCACTGCACGTACTCTGGGCCGACCTCGGTGAGGTCCGTACCGTCGCCGTCGATCAGCAGTGCTCCGGGCGGGGTATCGGCCACCGGCTCGTCGCACGACTACTCGACGTGGCGCGGGAGTTGCAACTCGCACGCGTCTTCGTGCTCACCTTCGAGACCGAGTTCTTCGGCCGACACGGGTTCCGGGAGATCGAGGGCACGCCGGTCACCCGAGAGGTGTTCGAGGAGATGTGCCGCTCCTACGACACCGGTGTCGCGGAGTTCCTCGACCTGAGCTACGTCAAGCCGAATACGCTGGGCAACACCAGGATGCTGGTCCACCTTGATGCGCCGGCCGCCGAACAATAGACATGATGAGCCGAAACCCCAACGTGTCGAACGATATTCACCAGAGCGAGGAGATTCTTTCGTGACCATTTATGCGGTGCATTACGGCTACGAGCCGGCCAAGGGGGCCACCCGCGACGCCCATCGTGCCGTCCATCGTCAATGGCTGTCGGAGGAGCACCAGGCCGGCAACGTGCTCCTCAGCGGTCCATACCCCGACGGCTCCGGAGCATTGATCTTGATCCGGGTCGACGGCGACATCGACGCTGCCGAGGCATTCATGGCCAACGACCCGTTCAACGCACACCAGGCCGTCGACTCGGTGCGCATCGTCGAGTTCACCCAGGTGTACGGACCGTTCGACGACTGACCTCGCCACGACCGCGGGGCAGGATCGCCGGCGCCGTGACCGCGATCGGCGTGACGCTCACCGGTTGCACCCTGACACTCACGCCGGACGCCGGTCTCCCCGACGCCCCACCGCAGGTACGGCGGGGATTCCTTCACACGTCGCAATGAGGCGGAAGGCGGTGCGGACCGATTCCGGTCCGCACCGCACCGACCTCATCACGTCGGCGGAACCGCCTTCTGTCGTCGCGAACTCACCAGGCTCGCGACCGTCGTGATCACCAGGGTGCCGACGATGATGCCCAGCGAGAGCGGGGTGGAGATCTCCGGGACCGACAGGTGCTCGCCGCCGTTGATGAACGGCAGGGTGTTCTCGTGCAACGCGTGCAGCACCAGCTTGACGCCGATGAAGGCCAGGATGAACGACAGGCCGAAGGACAGGTACACCAGGCGGTCGAGCAGGCCACCGAGCAGGAAGTACAGCTGACGCAGACCCATCAGCGCGAACGCATTGGCGGTGAACACCAGGTAGGGCTGCTGGGTCAGTCCGTAGATCGCCGGGATGGAGTCGAGGGCGAAGAGGATGTCGGTGAAGCCGATGACGATGAGCACCAACAACATCGGGGTGGCCATCCGTTTGCCGGAGATCCGGGTGAACAGGCGGTCACCGTCATAGGTGTCCGTGGTGCGCAGAACCCGCTTGACGAATCGTTCCAGACGCGATTCGCGCTGCTCCTCGTGCTCGACCGGATCGTCACTCTCGCGCAGCAGCTTGATCGCGGTGAAGATCAGGAACGCACCGAACAGGTAGAACACCCAGCTGTACGCGTTGATCGCGGCAGCGCCGACGGCGATGAACAGACCACGCAGCACCAACGCCATGACGATGCCGAGCAGCAGCACCTTCTGCTGGTATTCCTTGGGCACGGCGAACTTCGACATGATGATGACGAAGACGAAGAGGTTGTCGACCGAGAGTGCCTTCTCGGTGACGTACCCGGCGAAATATTCACCGCCGTACGTCGATCCCCATTTCCACCACACGAATCCGCCGAAGATGACGGCGATCGTGATGTAGATGGCCGACCACATGCCCGATTCCTTGAGGGAGGGAGCGTGCGGTACCCGGACGTGGGCGAAGAAATCGAAGATGAACAGACCCAGGATCACCAAACACGTGATGATCCACATCGTGGTCGAGACTTGCATGAGCGATCTACCTCCAGCGCGCAGCACAAAGATGGTTGCGATGCCAGAGGTCTCTCCCGCCGTTGGACGACCGGGGATCCGGGCCTCGGTCCGAAGGTGATCGGCACCTTCGGGCTCCGCGACCGTATTGACGGACCCGCCGCGAGATGGGGATACTCCCCTCTTCGATCTGCGACCACCCTACACGATGTCCGATTCGACCGGTTCGCCTGACGACGCGACCTACGATGGCGGCCATGGCACGTCACCGGTCCCGCGCGGCCACCGTGGACGACATCCACGCCGCAGCCCGGTCGATGCCGTATGTCACCGACGCGAACGGCGATCCCGATCGCCCGGTCTATCAGGTCGGCGGCAAGAGTTTCGTGTTCTTCCGCACCCCGCGCCCGGACGCGGTCGACGAGGCCGGACACCGTTACGACGACGTCGTGGTGCTGTGGGTGCCCTCGGAAGCCGACAAACAGGCGCTCGTCCAGGACCCGAGGTCACCGTTCTTCACGACCACGCACTTCGACGGTCACCCATCGGTGCTGCTTCGGACGTCGAGGATCGGTGAGATCTCGGTCGACGAATTGACCGAGATCGTCACCGATGCCTGGCTGTCTCGGGCCTCGGCGCGACGCGCACGCGACTGGCTCGCCGCGCACGGCGACACCTGAGACCGCGACTGCCGAGACCGGCATGCCCGGTCTACTCGGCCTCGGTGTCGCCGTCCTGCTCCCCGCCGCCGTTGATCGATGCGATCACGCCGGCCAGATCCTCCGGCTTCACCAGCACCTCGCGGGCCTTGGACCCCTCGCTCGGTCCGACGACCCCTCGGGTCTCCATCAGATCCATGAGTCGTCCGGCCTTGGCGAAACCGACACGCAACTTGCGCTGGAGCATCGACGTCGAGCCGAACTGGCTGCTGACGACCAACTCGATCGCCTGGAGCAGATCGTCGAGATCGTTGCCGATGTCGGAGTCGATGTCCTTCTTGCCGCCGGCCTTGGCTGCGGTGACGCCCTCGGTGTATTCGGGCTCGGCCTGCTCCTTGGCGTAGTCGACGACGGCACTGATCTCCTCGTCGGTGATGAACGCGCCCTGCATGCGGATCGGTTTGTTCGCCCCCATCGGCAGGAACAGCCCGTCGCCCATGCCGATGAGCTTTTCCGCGCCCGGTTGGTCGAGGATGACACGTGAGTCGGTCAGCGACGACGTCGCGAACGCCAGACGCGAGGGCACGTTGGTCTTGATCAGGCCGGTCACCACGTCCACCGACGGCCGCTGGGTGGCCAGCACCAGATGAATGCCCGCGGCGCGGGCCTTCTGGGTGATACGCACGATCGCGTCCTCGACATCGCGCGGGGCGGTCATCATCAGGTCGGCGAGCTCGTCGACGATCGCCACGATGTAGGGATACGGCTTGTACACGCGCTCGGACCCGAGTGGCGTGGTGATCTCACCGGAACGCACCTTCGCGTTGAAGTCATCGATGTGACGCACCCGGGACGCCTTCATGTCCTGGTAGCGCTGCTCCATCTCCTCCACCAGCCATGCCAACGCGGCTGCGGCCTTCTTCGGTTGGGTGATGATCGGCGTGATCAGATGCGGGATGCCCTCGTACGGGGTCAGCTCGACCATCTTCGGGTCGATGAGGATCATCCGTACCTGTTCGGGTGTGGCCCGGGTGAGCAGCGACACCAGCATCGAGTTCACGAAGCTCGATTTACCCGACCCGGTCGAGCCGGCGACCAGCAGGTGCGGCATCTTCGCCAGATTCGCGCTGACGAAGTCACCCTCGATGTCCTTGCCGAGGCCGATGACCAGCGGGTGACCGTCCTTGCGGGTCGACGGCGCGGTGAGGACGTCGGCGAGACGCACCATCTCCCGGTCGGAGTTGGGTACCTCGATACCGACCGCCGATTTACCCGGGATCGGCGCGAGAAGCCGCACGTTGTCGGTGGCCACCGCATACGCGATGTTGCGTTGCAAGGCGGTGATCTTCTCGACCTTGACCCCCGGGCCGAGTTCGACCTCGTACCGGGTGACCGTCGGCCCACGGGTGTAACCGGTGACCGCGGCGTCGATCTTGAACTGCTCCAGAACACCGGTGACACGATCGATCATGTCCTCGTTCGAGCTGCTCCCCTGCTTGGGCGGATCGCCCTCGATCAGCAGGGCGGTCGGCGGCAGCCGATAGTCGCCGTCGGCGGGCTCGACGGTGAACGGCTCATCCGCGTCGTCGTCGACGGGGGTCGGCGCTGGAGCAGCCGGAGCCGCGGCGGGCGGCGTGGCGCGCGCGGGCTTGGTGGTCTCCGAGGTCGCCCGAGCGGCGGGTCGGCTGCGCGTCCGGCGCGGCGCCGGTGGCTCGGCGAGCGGTTCGGTGACCTCGTCGACGAACGGATCCGTGGTGGCATCGTCGCCGAATCGCTCCGTCGTCGCCGACGCGAGCACGTCGCCGGCACTGACCGGTGCCGGACGACGGGATCGTCGGGAACGCCGCGGACTCTCGGCGGCCGGGTCTGGCGGGTAATTGTCGTAGGGATCGGGCGAGTACCCCGGGTCGCCTGCGGGACGACCGCGTCGAGCGGACGACACACCGAACCGATCGTCGGATCCGAAGTCGTCGCGGTCATGGGCGTCGGGATCATGGGGATGGGGTTCGTCGGTATCCCACGGAAGTTCGTCGTCGTCGGTGTCCCAGTCGTCGACACCTGCGGTCAGTCCGAGATAGGTGCGCACTGCGTCGAGCACGTCACGCACCGTCCGACCGCTGATGACCAGAACACCAAAGGCCATGCACAACAACAGGATCGGCACCGACACCCATGCCGTCGCACCGGCGGTCAGCGGCGCGCCGACGGCAAACCCGAGGAACCCGCCGGCACCAGAGCGGCCATCGAGATCCGTCGGCGACCCCGCCATCAGATGGATGAGTCCCAGCAGCGGCAGCACAATGAGCAGCGCGGCACCGATGTAGCGGCCCCGACGCACCGGGTTCGGCGGGCGTCGCATCAGGACGATCGCCGCACCGACCAGCGCAACCGGGATCACGACCGCCAGGGAGCCGACGATCGCACGCATCAGCGCATTGATGAAGGCCCCGGCGGGACCGGCTGCGCCGAACCACACTCCGGCCGCGATGAGCACGGCGAGTGCCAACAACCCGAGGGCCACACCGTCGCGCCGGTGCGTGTGGCCGACACCGTCGCGGGTGGTCGATGCTCGGTCGCGATGTGCGCGCCGGTCGACTGCGCGTCGCCCGCCACGCGGGCCGGCGTCGAGGTCGGGGTCGTCGTACTCTGCGGCTGCGTCGTCGTCATGGGCGTCGTCGTAGAGGTCGTCGGGAAAGTCACCGTCGTGGAAGTCACCGTCGTGGAAGTCATCGTCGTAGAAGTCGTCGCTGCCGGCATCCCGGCTCGACGGTCCCCGCCGTCCCGAGCCCGCACGCGCGACGCCGCCGACTCCGCGTGCCAGGAGTCCCCAACCGGCGCCGACGCCCTTGCCGATGCCCTTGCCCACGGCACCCACCGCACCTGCACCCGGACTGCGCCGGGAGATGTCTGCCGACGCGGCCGCACTCGACCGCGATGCCCCGCGGGATGTGCCCGACGTGCGGGTCTTGCTCGCGGTGGCGCTGCGCGTACCCGACCCGGATGACCGTGAGCTCGCCGAACTGGACTTCCCCGAACTCGACTTCCCCGACTTCGGCGACGCCGCCTTGGCACTCGCGTTCTTCGACCGGGATGCTGACGTCGACGTGCGTGAGCGCGTCCCCGAGGACCGTGATGTCCCCGACCGCGTGGACGAGGACCCCCCCGACGCACGGGATGCGGACGTGCGCGTGCCAGTGCTCGCTCTCGAAGCCATGCCGACAGACTAGTCGGCAATGATCACCTCAGTCACACGGGCAACACCGGCAACACCGGCGCGTGTTGAATTCGTGACCCACGACGTGGTGATTTCGCTGCCGTCGTGCTCCCGAATCCGCAAACCATCAGAACCGCCGGCCATCAGAACCCGTGGGCCGCGGCCTTCACTTCGTCGATCTGCCCGGGGTCGCCGTCAAAGGTCACGGTGACCGGCGTCCGCCCGGTCGCGAACAGCAGCAACTCCCCGGGCGTACCGGTGACCGTCACCGGATCGCCGCTGCCACCCGAGGCGAGGTCGCTGCCGTCGGTGCCACGCAGCGTGACATGCGCCGGCATCGAGCGCAGGGTCATCTTGCTCATCGACCGCAACGGCATGCGCAGCGCGTCCTGCAGTCCGGGGTCGAGGACGCGCGGAACCCACTCGCTGTCGGGATCGGCGGCACCGCGCAGCACGTCCTCGTGGTGGATGAACATCTCGGCCAGATTCACCCACCGATCCAGTGGTCGCATCGGTGAGAAGATCGGCGGGCCGGAGGCGAGGTCGGCGAGCAGTGCGTCCCAGTCGGTGTCGGCGGCCACCGATGCCTGCACCTTCTCGGTGTACCCGGCGAGGGGTTTGATCAGGATTCCCGGTGCGGCATCGAGTCGGCGTTCCCGGACCACGAGATGCGCGGCGAGGTCGCGGGTGGTCCATCCGGCGCACAATGTCAGCGCATCCGGACCCACCTCTCGCATCGAGTCGACAAGGGCACGGCGTTCATCCTGTGCGAAGCTCACACCCCAACGCTACTGTCTGCGGTCGTCGACCGTAGCCCACCGGGCCCGACATCACGGCGACGCATGGTGTCAGCGGGCCCGGGATCAGCAGCGCGTCAGTCGCCGACGGCGAGCACCGTCGGCACGATCATCGGTCGGCGCCGATAGGTGTCGGCCACCCACCGGCCCACCGTCCGGCGGATGCCCTGCGCGATGCGGTGGGTGTCGGAGACGCCCTCGGCAGCCAGCGTGTCGAGCACCTGATCGACGAGGTCGGCGGCGGATTTGAGGGCGTCCGGATCGTCGGAGAAGCCGCGACCGGAGACCTCGGGGGTACTCACCGCACGCCCGGTGGTGGAGTCGACGGCGACGGTGATCGCGATGAAGCCGCCCTCTCCGAGGACGAGTCGTTCCGACAGCGTCGATTCGCCGACGTCACCGACGGACAGACCGTCGACGTAGACGTGGCCGACCGGGACCCGGCCGACGATCTGCGCCTGCCCGTCCACGAGGTCGACGACGACGCCGTCCTCGGCGAGCATGATCCGATCCGGATTCACCCCGGTCGCCTCGGCGAGCGCGGCATTCGCCCGAAGGTGACGCCACTCGCCGTGCACCGGCATCGCATTGCTCGGCCGGACCGCGTTGTAGAGATAGAGCAGCTCACCGGCCGACGCATGGCCGGAGACGTGCACCTTGGCGCTCTGCTGGGTGATGACCGTGGCACCCAGCTTCGCGAGGCCGTTGACGACCGCGAACACCGAGTTCTCGTTGCCGGGGATGAGCGACGACGCGAGGACGACCAGGTCGGCGGAGCGGATGTTGATCTGCCGGTGCTCCCCGCGGGCCATCCGCGACAGCGCCGAGAGCGGCTCACCCTGAGATCCGGTGGAGATCAGCACCACCCGGTGGTCGGGCAGGGTTGCCGCGGTGTCCATGTCGACCTCGACACCGTCGGGCACGTGCAGATAACCGAGGTCCTGGGCGATCTGCATATTGCGGACCATCGAGCGTCCGACGAAGGTGATCCGGCGGTTGTGGGTGTGTGCGACGTCGATGATCTGCTGGATGCGGTGCACGTGGCTGGCGAAGGAGGCGACGATGACCCGGCCGCGCGCCTTGCCGATGACCTGGTCGAGCACTCCCCCGATCTGCCGTTCGGGGGTGACGAATCCCGGCACCTCGGCGTTGGTGGAGTCGACGAGGAACAGATCGACGCCCTCGTCGCCGAGTCTGCTGAATCCGGCCAGGTCGGTGAGCCGGCCGTCGAGGGGCAGCTGGTCGAGCTTGATGTCGCCGGTGTGCAGGGCCAGTCCGGCCGGGGTCCGGATCGCGACGGCGATCGCGTCCGGGATGGAGTGGTTGACCGCGAAGTACTCGCACTCGAAGGGACCGTGGGTGGTCCGCTCGCCCTCGCGGACCTCGATGAGCTTGGGACGCAACCGATGTTCGCGGCACTTGGCGGCGACGAGTGCCAGCGTGAACTTGGATCCGACGACGGGGATGTCGCCACGCAGCCGCAGCAGGAACGGGACCGCACCGATGTGATCCTCGTGCCCGTGGGTGAGGACGACCGCCTCGACATCGTCCATCCGGTCCTCGATGTAGCGGAAGTCCGGGAGGATGAGGTCGACGCCCGGCTGCGCGTCCTCGGGGAACAACACCCCGCAGTCGACGATCAGCAGTTTGCCGTTGTACTCGAAGACCGTCATGTTGCGGCCGATCTCACCGATGCCGCCGAGGGCGACCACACGCAGCGCGCCCTTCGGCAGACGACGCGGCGTACCGAGTCGATCGACCGGTGCCGGCGGCGTGGAGGTACCGCGATCCCGGCCACCACCGCCTCGTGCACCTCGCGCGTTGTCACGGCGCTCGTGCCGACCGGACCGACGGGGTTCACCCCCACCTCGGTTCTCCGCCGGCGCCGATGCGGCGTGGCGGGCCGAATCCTGCTGCGCAGCCGCACTTTCGGACCCTCCGCCAGACGCTGAGGCCTTCGGGGGGGCCACGGCGGGCGAGGCGGGGGTCGGCGAGGCGGGGGCCGGTGAGCCGGCGGTATCGGTGGCGGGTGCGGGCTCGGGCGGTCCGGCCTGGCGTCGGGCGCTGCGGCGGCGCTGGGGGCCGGTCATCGGTTCAGCAATCCGGCCGTGCGCAGATCGGCGATGAGCGACTCGATCTGCGGAGCGTCTGCGGGTACCTGCGGCAGGCGTGGGTCCCCGACGTCGAGTCCGAGTATGCGCAACGACGCCTTGACCATGGTCACCCCTCCCAGCCGTCCCATCGCGTTGACGAGCGGGAGCATCGTGGTGTTGATCGACCTGGCGGTCTGCAGATCACCCTTCTCCACCGCGATCTGCATGTCGCGCAATCGATCTGCGACGAGATGGCCGATCACGCTGACGAAGCCGGTCGCCCCGATCGACAGCCACGGCAGGTTGAGCGCGTCCTCGCCCGAGAGGTACTCGAGGTCGGTGGAGGCGATCAACCCCGCGGCCGAATGCAGATCGCCCTTGGCATCCTTGACGCCCTTGATCCGCGGGTGCTCGGCAAGGGCGAGCATCGTCTCGTTGGCCACCGGCACCACCGAGCGGGGCGGGATGTCGTAGATCAGAACCGGCAGGCTGGTCGCATCCGCGACCGCGCGGAAGTGCGCGAGCAGACCGGCCTGCGGCGGCTTGGAGTAGTAGGGCGTGACGACGAGCAGACCGTGCGCACCGGCTTTCTCCGACGCCTGCGCGAAGCGGATGCTCTCGGCGGTGTCATAGCTGCCCGCACCCTGGGTGATGCGGGCGCGGTCCCCCACGGCGTCGAGAACGGTGCGCAGCAGATCGATCTTCTCTTCGGGTGTGGTGGTCGGCGACTCACCGGTGGTGCCACTGACCACGAGTCCGTCACAGCCCTTGCCGACCAGGTGGTCGGCGAGCTCGGCGGCCTTGTCCAGATCGAGCGAACCGTCGGGACGGAAGGGGGTGACCATCGCCACGACGTTGGTCCCGAACGGGTGCGCCTGTGGCTGTGACTCGGTTGCGCTCATGGTGGTCAAGATTACCGGGGCGCCGTGGCCTGCGGCCAATGGGCACTGCGTGTCGCAGAAAGGCGCGTCACCAGCACTTTGGCGGCCCCTGTGCCACTGCGGAGTTCAGCCCTCGAGCACGAACGGTGAGGTCGCGACCTCGGTGCCGTCGGCGAGCGTGCCGATCTCGAAGTCGCCGAAGACCGTTGGCGCGACCTCCATCAGCTGGCGCAGGCATTCGACGGCGAGTTGTCGGATCTCGACGTCGGCGTGCTCGGTGGCCCGCATCCCGACGAAGTGGCGCCACGCCCGGTAGTTGCCGGTGACGACGATCTTGGTCTCGGTGGCGTTGGGCAACACCGACCGCGCGGCCTGCCGGGCCTGCTTACGACGCAGGATCGCGTTGGGGACGTCGGCGAACTTGGCCTCGAGCGCGGCGAGGAGTTCGGCGTAGGCGGCGCGGCTGGCGTCGGTGGCCTCGACGAACAAGCGCTCGAGTTCCGCATCGCCGCTGATGGCCGGGGGCGCAACCACATTCGAATCGTGTTCGGGGACGAACCGCTGGGACAGTTGGGAGTACGAGAAGTGCCGGTGGCGGATGAGCTCGTGGGTGCACGACCGGGAGATGCCGGTGATGTAGAAGGTCACCGTCGCGTGCTCGAGAAGCGAGAGGTGCCCGACCTCGAGGATGTGGCGCAGGTAGCCGGCATTGGTCGCGGTCCGCGGATTCGGTTTGTCCCAGCTCTGATAGCAGGCTCGACCGGCGAACTCGACGAGGGCCTCGCCGCCGTCGGCATCGGTGGTCCAGGGCACATCCGACGGCGCGGTGAACTCGGTGGAAGCCACCATCTGCACCCGCAACGGAACCATCTCGGACACGTCGCCTCCTCGTCACTCGCCTCACGCCATCGCCGCGTCCCCCGGGCGGGAGGAGAACGCAGTCATCGATTGTCCCACCGGCATCCGTGGCGATTCCGCCCACCCCGTGCCGGACCGACCTGTTGTGCACACGACGGCGATCGCGATGAGCAGCAGGTGAATTCTCGGCGTCGCGTCGGTGTCACCGCTGTGGCGACCAGCACCGATGTGAGCGCCACACGAGGTCGGCCATGGCGATATGTCGGAAATGCCGCACAATGATGCCCCGTGAACCAGCCGCGCATGAACCCGACTGCTGTGAACCAGACTGCTGTGAGCCCGCTCGGGCGGCGACGGCTTCTGCAGACCGGTGCCGCGCTGTGCGCGGCGAGCCCGGTGGCGGGCCTGTGGGCGACCAACGCCCTCGCGGCACCGGCGTCGGTTCCCGTGACCTCCGCGGTCTTCGGCCACGGTGTCGCCTCGGGTGATCCGCTGCCCGACCGGGTCATCCTCTGGACCCGGATCACCGCGACCGCCGACGCGGTGCCGGGCTCGGGGCGTGGCGCGGGGGGCACCGTGCGGTGGGAGCTCGCCCACGACGAGCACTTCGGGACGATCGTCGCGTCGGGCGCGGTGGACGCCGTCGCCGAGCACGACTTCACCGTCAAGGTCGATGCGGCCGGCCTCACGCCGGCCACCGAGTATCACTACCGGTTTCGCGTGACCTCCGGGCCGGCCACCGGGGCGGTGTCGCCGGTGGGCCGCACCCGCACCGCGCCATCACCCGACGCCGACGTGTCGCGGATGCGCTTCGGGGTGGTGTCGTGCGCGAATTGGGAGGCGGGGTACTTCGGCGCGTACCGGCATCTTCGCTCCCACCGAGACCTGCACGCCATCGTCGCCCTCGGCGACTATCTCTACGAGTACGGCACCGGCGAGTACACCGGTAAAGCCGGTGCGGTGCGCACACATTCACCTCGACACGAGATCGTCACGCTCGCCGATTACCGAGTCCGTCACGCGCAGTACAAGACCGATCCGGATCTCGCGGAGCTCCATCGTGTTCTGCCGTGGATCTGCACCTGGGACGATCACGAATCCGCCAACGACGCGTGGGCCGGTGGTGCCGAGAACCACTCGCCCGACGAGGGTGCGTGGGCGACACGCAAGGCCGCCGCCGAACGCGCGTACCACGAGTGGATGCCGGTGCGCTCGGCCGCCGACGACTCGGGCACACACCTCTATCGACGGTTGCGCTTCGGTCGGCTGCTCGAACTGTCGATGCTCGACCTGCGCACCTACCGCGACCAACAGGTCTCGATGTCGTCGAATCGCATCGACGACCCGGCCCGGTCGATCACCGGGGCCGCCCAGATGCGTTGGCTCACCGGCGGTATCGCGTCCTCGTCGACGCGATGGAAGATCGTCGGCAATCCCGTGATGATCTCACCGGTGTTGCTGCCCCCGCTCGACACACGCACCACCGCCGCCCTCACCGAGTCCCTCGGGCTACCCGCCGAGGGGTTGCCCTACAACCCCGATCAGTGGGACGGCTACACCGCCGATCGCCGTCGCCTGCTCGACGCGATCCGGTCGAACAAGGTCACCAACGTGGTGTTCATCACCGGCGACATCCACTCGTCGTGGGCGTGTGACATCCCGGTCGATGCCGCCGACTATCCGGGAAGCGGTTCGGTGGCAACCGAACTCGTCGTCACCTCGGTCACCTCCAGCAATATCGACGACATCCTCGGCGTGCCCGAGCACACCGCGGGTGCGGCCGTCTCGCCGGCACTGATGGCGGCCAACCGGCACGTCCGCTGGAACGACTTCGATGCTCACGGATACGCCGTACTGACCGTCACACCGGCTGCGGCACAGATGGACTGGTGGTTCGTCACCGATAAGGCCGATCCACGGACCGGTCGGTACCACGGCCGCTCCTACCGGGTGATGGCCGGATCGCCACGCGTGCAACCGGCCGCGGCGCCGATCAACTGAGCATCTCCCCACCACCCGGTTCGCAAACCCGAACGGGGGCGGTGGCTCAGTTGTCGAGCAGCGCAACCAGTTTGGCGTGGGTGTCCTCCCAGCCCTCGACCGCGACGGAGGTGATGCCGATGTCCTGGACGGGGCGGTCGTTGCCACCCTCGTCGAGCCGGTCCCCGAAGAACAGGATGTCGTCGAGGCCCAGGTCGAGGATCTCCATGAGTTTGCGTGCGCCGTAGGCCTTGTCGATGCCCTTGCGGGTCACGTCCACCGATGTCGACCCGCCGCTGCGGACCTCGAGATCCGGAAGTCGTTCCGCGGCATAGGCGCGCAGCGATTCCTTTTTCGCACCGTCGGGGTCCCATGCCTTCTTGGCGTCCACCGGCGCGGACTGTCCGAGCGCCGAGTAGGTGATCTGACTGCCGCGGTCCTCGAGGATCGGGCCCCATGTCTCGCTCTCCCAGAGGCCGAGTTCCTTCGCGCCGGTCTCCAGGGCGTCGAGGGTGCGCTGCTTCTCGTCGTCGGTGAGGTCCTCGGCGTACACGGTCTCCCACTGTCCGTCGGAGTAGCGGACGTACTGGGTACCGCAGGTGGGCATCAGGTGCAGGTTGGCGACCTCGTCGACGCCACCGATCCGATCGAGGACCTGGGCACGGAATTGCTCGTAGCGCCCCCCGGAGATGATGCACACCAGTGACCGTTGCAGCAGCCGCCGCAGCACCTCGACCATGGCGTCGTCGAGTGGACTCTTCGACGGCGCGAGCGTGTCGTCGAGGTCGAACATCACCAGCGCGTAGTCGTGATCGCCGAAGGTCACCGTCATCGTCGTGTCTCACCTCTGTTGTGTGGATGTTTCCAGTGGTCGGGGCACAAGCATGTCATCGCTGACCGGCTGCCGCCATTCCGGCTCACGCGGCGGCCTCGACGATGTCGGCCGTGCGTGCGGTGGCATCGGAATGGTCGGTCAGTCGTGCCGCGAACCGGGCCGCACGATCGACGGTGTCGGGGTGCAGGACGGCGCGTAGTGCCATGGTGAGCGAATCGGCGTCGAGGTCGGCGAACCGGAGATGGCCGCCCACGCCGAGCCTGGTCACCTGCCCACCCCACATCGGCTGGTCGAACGACACCGAACAGATCAGTGTCGGTAGGCCCGCGCGCAGACTCTCGAAGGTCGTGCCGATCCCACCGTGATGCACCGCTGCCGCACATCGGGGGAAGATCAGATCGTGCGCAAGCGCACCGGTGATCATCACGTCGCCCTCGGCGACGCCGCGAGCGCCCGGATCGAGATCACTCCACCCCGCGCTGACGAGGATGCGCACGCCGAGACGTGCTGCGACCGTCCGCATCATGGCGACGGTGGCCGATGCGTCACGGATCGGCATGCTGCCGAAGCCGCAGTACACCGGCCGGCTTCCGGCGTCGATCCACTCGGTCACCTCGGCATGGTCACCGTCGAGGTCGCCGACCGCGGCACGCGTGTCGGGTTCCAGCGGAAGGAATCCCACGAGCGGTCGCCGTTGCCCCCACTCCTCGGCCAGGCCGGGCACCAGTGCGCGATCGTAGATCTGGATCTCCGGAATCCCTCGGCGAGCACATATCTGGGCGGGTATCGCCAGACTGCGGCGTAAACCCAGCTCGGTACGCAGCTCGGTCAGGTAGCGCAGGAACACGAGCCGGCGCGCGTTGTCGGCCACCAGCCATGTCGCGCGGTTGACCACTGCGGGCGGCGTCATCGTCGGTGGCAGGGCGCCGGGGAACGGATAGCTGCGGCTCGGCCGACCCGGGAATCCGTGCATCGTCACCATCGGGATGTCGAAGGCCTCGGTCACCGACGCCGCACGATCCTCGGTCAGCAGCGTCGCGACCACCACGTCGGCACCCCGACATACCTCGATCACCTCCGTGTTCATCCGAGACGCATAGTCGGCCATCTGCGCACCGACCAGTCGCATCAAAGCCAGGCTGCTGCCCGCGGCCAACGCTCGTTGTCCCTCATCGGAGGAATACAGTTGTGCCACATCGGGTCCGCAGCTCACGGCGTCGAGACCGGCACGACGGGTGAAGTCGAGGAGATTCGGTGGCGCTCCGACGAGGACGTCATGTCCGCGGCGGCGCAACTCCACCCCCAACGCCACCGCCGGCTGGACGTCTCCGCGTGTTCCCGTCAGCGGGATCGCAATCCTCATGTGACTCCTTTCGATTGCTGGGTGGATTACCCTGCAGACAATGCGACCCGACAGTGCGACGCCCGAGCCCGGCGAGCCCCACGGCCGGCTGCACATCGCCATGTTCACCGACTTCCCGCCGGGATCTCTCGGTGGCATCTCCACCGCGGTGCACGACCAGCGCCGGGCGCTCGAACGCCTTGGACATCGGGTGACGGTGTTCGCGCCGGCACCGACCGATCCGGGTGCCACCGTGCCCGCCTGGCTCGTGACCGTGCCCGCACCGCGGGCGCTGTCGGTCAACGGTTTTCCGTTCGTCGTGCCCACCCGCGGAGTCCTCGCGGCGGTCGAGAAAGAACTGATCCGACGCGCCCCGATCGACGTCGTGCACGTGCACACCACCTATGGGGTTGCGATCCTCGGCGCCAAAGTCGCCCGCCGGCACCGAATTCCACTGGTCCAGACGATGCACAGCCGCGACGACGTGTTCATCGAACGCACCTCCCCTGCGCCCTGGGCGTCCGCGGTGGGAATGCGAATGCTGCAGCGTTGCTTCGTGTCCCCCCGCTCGTCGACACATCGCGGAGGCGTCGATCGGGTAACCGAATCCCGCACCGCGCGGCAGGTGTGGCACACGATGCTCGCGCAGGCGCGTACCGCCGACGTGGTGATCGCACCGACCGAGCATTTCGCCGAACGATTGCGCCGCCACGGCCTCTCGGGTGTCATCCGCGTCGTCTCGGGCGGCGTCGACGACGATCTCCTGGCCACACTGCCGCGACGGTCTGCCCACGGCCACGACGATCCGCTCAGATTGCTGTGGTGCGGCCGGATCTCCGCGGAGAAGCGTCCGATGGTGGCTGTCGAGGCGGTCGCGGCGACCCCGGGATGCACACTCGACATCCTGGGCGGCGGCGATCAAGAAGCTCTCATTCGCACGCGCGTCGACGAACTCGGCCTGCGACAACGTATCCGGTTGCGCGGGCCGACCGACCGGGCCGGTGTGCTGGCCGCGATGGCCGACGCCGACGCGCTGTTGTTCACCTCGGCCGGTTTCGACACGCAGGGACTGGTCCTGCTCGAGGCCGCCGCTGCCGGTCTTCCGGTCATCTACTGCGATCGCGACCTCGACGAGACGGTACCCGCCGGCGGCGGGCTGCGTGCCGCCGATGCGTCGGCCGATTCCGTCGCCGCGACCATCGCAGCGGTGCTCGCCAACCCGGCGCGGCTCGATGCTGCACGAGAAGCGCTGTCCGACACCGCTGTTCCCCAGTCCCGGATGACCCGGCAGACCGTCGGGATCTACCGGGACCTCGTCGGTGCCGAGCGACGGCGCCGAGAGTGTGTGCCCGCGCGGCCCGAAGACGTCCCGAGCGCCCCCGGACGCGTACCCGGGCTCGGCCACAGCCTCGTCGCCCTGCGCCAGGGACTGCATTTCATCGTCGGTCTGGGCCGTATCGGCCCGGTGGTGCGCGTGGACCTCGGTACCCGGCCCGCCTATCTGGTCACGACTCCGGAAACAATCCGGCAGATCGGTTTTCGGACCGCGGGCGAGTTCCACCGCGCCGATCTGCAGGAGGCGATGCACGAGGCGATCCGGGAGGCTTCCAATGTTCTCTGCGGGCGACGCCACGAGGTGCGCAGGCGTCAGATGGCACCGGCGTTGCGCGCGCGTCGGCTGGCGCGGTACGCGGTCACCACGGCTGCCATCGCCGATGACTGGTCTCGCGGTCTGACCGATGAGCATCCGGTGGATCTGCGGACCGAGGCGCACGGTCTGGTGTTGCAGACCGTCACCTCGACGCTGTTCCGTGCCGACTTCGGCGCCGACGCGCTCGATCGGGTGCGTGAGACCGTGCCCTGGTTGCTCGGCGAGGTGATCATCCGCGGCGCGCTGCCCGCCCCCGTCCGCCGGATGCGGATGCGCGCGAACCGGCGTTTCGCCCGCGATTCGGCGATGCTGCGCGAGGCCATCGGCACCGTCGTTCGCCGCTACCGAAGCCAAGGCGTCGATCACGGCGACGTCCTGTCGGTCCTCGTCGGACACACCGACGAGGACACCGGAATCGGCCTGTCCGACGACGAGATCATCGACGAACTGCTGCTTATGGTGGCCGCCGGCGTCGGTTCGACGGCATCGATCCTGGCCTGGGTGTGGTACGAGGTCGCCCGCAACCCGCACGTGAGTTCCCTTGTTGCACAGGAGGTCGAACGCGTCGTCGGCGAGGGACCGGTACACCCCGACCACCTCGAACAGCTCACGTACCTGCGTCGGGTGGTGGCCGAGACACTGCGGATGTGGGGGCCGTGGATCAGCAGTCAGACCGCCGACGGGCCGGTCACCTTCGGCGACGACGACACCGGACGTCTCACCCTGCCGGACGGTTCGACGGTGATCTACAGCCCGTACCTCGTCCTGCACGACCCACAGTTCTACACCGATCCGGAGACCTTCGACCCGAACCGATGGGAGGCGGACCGAGCCGGGCATCTCGACCGGAAAGCCGATCTCGCTTTCGGTGTGGGAGAACGCCATTGCCCGGGAAACACGTTCGCGATCTCGACGATCCTGCTGTGCTCGGCGGCACTCTACTCGCGCTGGAATGTCCGTCCGGCCGGCCGCCGCCGGGCGCGGCCGTCGACGACCGATTTCGTCGCCGCTCCCTCGCAGGTCCGGGTGCGCCTCGAGCCGAGGCGATGAGGGTGCGGTAATCATCGCTGGGTCACCTCATCCCGTCGGGGTGGCCAGCGCCGCGCCGATCACCGCGAGGTAGACGCTCAGGACGTACACCGCGGCGGGCGTCGGCGGGTAATCCTCATGGCGCGAGCGCAGCCACACCGCCGTGGCGCCGACCGGGACGACGGCGAGAACGACTGCCGTCCAACCGAAGAGGGCAGAAACTACTCCAAACCGCCACGGCGTCCAGATCACCAGGACCGCGACGGTTGTGAGGGCGACGAAGCCCATCGAGACACCGACCGCGCCGGCGGCACCGAGCGGATTCGAGTAGTACATCTCACCGGGTCGCGGCCGGCGGGAAATCTTCCGCGCAAACTCGAACTGCAGGAACGACCCGGCCATGAGCACCGCGACCCACGCCGTCGACCATGTTGCCCCCACTTGTCCGGTGTCGACCGCCGAGCCGATCACGTACGCCGCCAACACCAGTTGCACCGGGTAGGTGACTGCGAGATTGCCGAGCACCGAGCGTCGCAACGCAGGCCACAGCGTCTCGGCGGCCCACAGACCGAGCCCGTAGGCCAGCACCGCCGCGATCGCGATCGCCGAGCCCGCACTCGCCATCCCGGACAGCACCACCACGACCACACCGAGCACGAGCATCGCGACGCGCAGATCGGCAGCGGTGACCGCACCGGTCACCAGCGGCCGGCCCGGGTGATACACGCGGTCGTAGTCGAGATCCTTCTGTTCGTCGACCATCCGCAGGAACAGCAGAACGAGCACCACGACCACCACACGCACGACGGTTGCCGGACCGAGATCCCAACGCACCTCGCTGAGCCGGGCCGCAGTCCCTTCGGCCGCCAGCACCCACAGGACCCCGAAAAGCAGATACTGCGGCTTGAACATGACCGCGGTGAACCGGGCAATGCGCACGACCGAGACCGACGACGCCCGAAGGGTTTCGGCCACCATCACGTCCCGGTCACCACACCCAGCCGGATCTCGGCACACACGGCGCCGCCCTGCTCGATCGTCACCATCACCGAGGTGGCCGCTCCGGGGTCGGTCGGGTCGTGCCCGTGATCGACACGTGCGATGCACATCGCCGACCGATCGAGTTCGACGAACCGGCCGAACGAACAGCGGACCGTTGCGATCCGCACGTCGGCACCGACATGGGCAAGCGCGATCTGTCGCGCCGCCTCGAGGAGCAGGGTGCCCGGCACGTGGTCGAGTTCGTGATCGAACAATCCCGGGTGGGCGGTGTCGACGACGAGTTCGCCCCGCGTCTCGTGGCCGTCCCGCGCGCGCACCCCGACCACGACGTTGCGCGGGTCGCAGCGGCCGACGACATGTGGATCTGCCGGCTCGGCCACGTGGACGCGCCCGCGTTCCGCACCGTCGCGCGCCCGGGCTCGCAGGGCCGACCATTGCGCGCGGGTCGTCCAGGAGAACGACCCGTCCACGGTCATCAACGGCACACCATCAGCCGAGATCGCCAGCACCATGTCGAGTCCCGTCAGCCGGTCGGCGACCACATGGCGGGCGCCGATGCCGACGGAGATGTCAACGTCTGCGGGCCGGGATCGCGGCCGCCACAACTCGTCGTCAACGGGTGCGTCGGCGGCGCCGTTGAAGGTGCGGACCAGGAAGGCACTGTCGAGCGGTACGTCGAAGAACTGGTGGGTCACCGCGATTGCGGCCTGCCGCGCGGTTTCCATCACCAACAACGGGTCGTGACGACCCGCCTGCGCCCCACGGTGATCCCCGAAGTAGGCGTGCATCCGCGGAAGCTGCGCACCGACGCGGAATTCGTCGTCGCCGAGATCCGGCTGTGCGCGCGACAACGACGTGACGAACACCTCCGAGACGGAACACCGATGAACGAGTTCGCGCGGAATCGTCTGACTGTGGAAGGTGGGCGCCACGGTGAGATGGTCCGGGGCCGGTGTCATGTGCGTGGTCATCTGCACTCCCGTCGGGTCGGGTCGGATGTCATGGGCAGAATGTGGGAGCCGAGCACGATCACCGACCACGGGTCCAGGTCGATCCCGTTCGCCCAGGCGCTGCGCAGCATGTCGGCACAGACCCGGTCATCGGTGAGGTCGGGCACCGGGGTCGCAGTACATGCAGCAGCACTCATCTGGGCAGCGACCAGCTCGGCAGCCACTGCGCGCCCGAATTCACGCGCCGGTGTCTGCGAATACAGTTCCGCAGCCAACGCCGCCACCCGCTCGTCGACGCCGACACCACCGTCGATCACGTCCTGCAGGCAGGCCGCGCGCGCTGGTTCGTCGAGCATGATCGCCCATTCCCGCAACACCTCGACGGGCGTGTCGGGTGTATGCACGAGATTCAGCAGGTAGCTGCGGTGACCGAGCGCATGCCGCAGCTCACCCGGGGCACCCGCCGTCGGATCGGTGGGTCCCTTCTCCCGCGTCAGCCGCTCGGTCGCCGACTCCCCGCCGACAGCGCCCTGCACGACGCCGACAGCGCCCTCGACGTCCTCGACAGCGCCCTCGGAAACGCCGACAGCGCTTCGGTCGTCGGTGACGAGCAGGACCATGGAGTCGCATATCTCGACCAGGAGGTCGGCCAGTCGGCGGCGCTCCACCGACGCCCGTGTCCACGAGGTCTGCCACAACGCCCTCGCGAGGTGGCGTCCCGACTCGACCCGCGCGGCGTGCAGAACTCGCCACCGATGTGCCGACAGCCACTCCAGCGTCGGCGCGACACCCCGGGCCACCACCGCGTCGGGTTTGAGGAGCAGTAGTGAGCACCGGGTGGCGAACCAGCCTGCCTCCACGCCCATCCGATCGAGATGTTCGATCGCCTCGAGCACGTAGGTGTCGCCGAGGCGGGTCGACAGGTCGGCGCCGTCGACGCCGATCCGGGTGAGCAGATCGGCGGTCATGGGGGTCATCGCGTGGTGTGCGCGTTCGGTCTTCAGAGTCATCGAGCACCACCGAGGCCGGCGAGAACGGTCTCCACATCGGGCAGGGGCGCACCGAGATAGCCGATGTCGAGGCAATGGTCGAGCAGCAAGCGCAGGTATTCGGGGCCGCAGTCCGGTGCCGGCCGCCCCAGAACAGTCTCGGCATTGCGAGTCGAGAAGTACTGTCGCCGTTGGAAGTAGCTGGTGTAGAGCGAGCCCACCCGGCGGAAGTACTCGCGTTCGATCACCTCGAGTGCATCGGGATCGAAGGTGGCATCCGGGACGAAGGTGGCCACATGGAAGGAGGGATACTCGGCCAGGACGTCGGAGAGCTCCCGCAGGGTCAATGGTCGAGAACTCACCGCGTGCAGCACCTTTCCATCGAGATCTACGGCTTGGCACGCGGCGGCGGCGACGATGTCGGCGACATGATCGACCGGCGCGAGCGACAGTGTGGCGTCATAGCGCCCCGGCAGCGTGCGCAGTTTGCCCTCGACCATGAGTTTGACGACGGTGTAGAGGTTCTTGTGGTCCCGGATGGCGCCGTCGGTGCTCACGCCGGTCACGATGCCAGGCCGGACCGTCACCGCGCGAAGCCCGTCGGCACGGGCCCGTTCGACGAGCTTCTCGGCATCGAATTTGCTCTTCTCGTAACGGGTTCCGAATACCTGGCCGACGTCGAGCTCGTCCTCGGCGATCGTGCCGCCCCGCATGCCGCAGACGTATGCGGTCGACACGTGCACCAACGGGACGTCCCAGGCGCGCGCGAGGTCGACCGCATGCGCGGTGCCACCCACATTGAGTTGCGCGTAGTCCTCGTCGGCGGCATCGAAGGCGGTGGTCGCCGCGCAGTGCACGATCGTCGACACCCGACCGGCCAGCGAATCGGCCCGGGCGGCCATCGCCGGACCGAATCCGGCGAGTCGCACGTCACCGGTGATCGTGTCGGAAATGGTCACGGGTGCACCGTCGTTGGCGATCAGTGATTCGTTGCGATGGGTCACGCCGATCACCGGCCAGCCCGCCGCCTCGAGCCTGAGACACACCTCGGTACCGACCAGGCCCGCGGCACCGGTCACCAGGATGTGATCACGCCGGCGATCATGTGACGGGGTCATCGGCCTTCTCCGATCTGTCGGCGCCGACCGGGAGACTGTGGTCGTCTCCGATCTGGCGACGGATGAGGGCGACGACGTCGCAGACCCGGCGCACGCCGGCAAGTTCGGCGGGCGGCAGGGGCGACAGGCCGAACGCTCTCTCCAGGGCGATGGTGAGCTCGATGAGCCGGACGGATTCGTATCCGAGGTCCTCGCGGAGGCGATCGGTTGCCGCCGGCGCATCCGCGGGCGGATTCGGCGCCATCGCGACCACGATCCGTCGGACCTGGCGGTCCGGGCCCGAGGTGTGCTGCTCGTCGATGCTCACCGGGCGCCACCCCCGAGCGGCGTGGACGGTGCCGGCGGGGCGTCGGCGACCGGATGTGGTTGTCCGCCTCCGCTGTTCATCAGGTCGGCGGCCTCGGCCAGCGGCAACCGAACCCCCAGGTGAGTGCCCAGACGAACCCAGTCGTAGGCGATCTCGAGGGTGCGGCGCCATTGGTCGCGGGAGTCGAAGGAGGCGGGGAAGTCACTTCCGACGAGTGCCCGGACCGCGCCGAGGAGTCCGTCGAGTACCTCGAGTTCGGCGAGTCCGTCGCCGCCGGAAGACAAGATGTCGTCGAAACGGACATGGGCGGCCCGCTCGATGACGGCGGGTATCGAGGGTTCGATCATCGGGCTCTGCAGGACCCTGCGGAGCGTGGCTGCCGGGGTGGCATCGGGAGGGAGAGGATGAACTCCCCACGCCGAGAGCACCATTCGGGCGATCATGGCGATCAGGCGATGCGCCGCAACATCGGCCACACCGCCCTGCCCACTCTTGAGGGCGCCGACGAGATCTTCCCGCGCGTTCTCGGCGACGATGTTGGCCCAGGTGAGTTGCAGGCCGGCCGAGGCGAAACGTTCTGCGGGCAACGGCGAGAGCTCTGCAATGCCCAACCCCGGCGCGGCGACTGCCCCACCCAGTCCGACGATCGGACCGCTCATGGCCGGCGGTGGTGTGTACGGTTCGGTGGCCTCGCACATCGCCATCGCCGGCCGGATGGGCCCGGCGCCTGCCCAGTCCACTCCGACGACACCGAGTCGAAGGAACTCGGCAAGGTACTCCGCGACCGGGCCGTGCTCCGCCTGCCCGGCACGGTCGCAGATCTCGGCCACCGGACGACGGAACACCATCTGCCGCCACGCTTGTGCCGCGGGATCGGAGAGCACGAAGACGTCCCGCGCGCCACGCACCACGTGCACACGCGAACCGATGGTCCACGTTGTCACCCCGGGAACACGCGCGAGCCGAAGCTGCCGCGCATCCGTCCACTCGTTCGCGTCGATTCCGAGGTCCGCGAGCAGGTCGGTGGCAGTGACCCACCACGAACCGGTCGCGTCGGCGTCGGGCACCGACGGTGCGGTCGCGGCCGTCCACCGGTCGGTGATCTTCTCGTCGCCGATCCGATCGAGTTGCCGGGGAAGCCATTTGGTCTCCACATAGGTTTCGCCGCGCTCGGCGCACCATGCCTTGGCTGCCTGGACGAGTGCATCACGCATCCACCCGAGCGCTTCGTCGTCGGCGCCGAGGGTCCGCAGAGTGGTGACATGCCGCAGCACCGAGACCGTGCGGTGGCGCCACCATCGCGCCATCACGCCGCCGAACCGGCGGTGGTCGATGATCGCCCGCAGCTCGTCGAGGTCGACGAGTGCGCTCGTGCGAATCGTGGTCGAGCGCAGGAATCGTTGACACCGGTTGAGGAGATCCTCGTCGAGCTCGGAAACGGTGCCGGCGGCCAGATGATCGGCGACCGTCTGCAAGTGGTGCCGCAGTTGAGCGAGCGAGCGGGTGCGCACCTCGAGGCGGCGCCCGTCACCGAACAGCACGGTCGGTAACGTCGGTAGTTCTTCGTCACCGCCCGCCACGACGAGAAAGTCCACGTCGGAGCCCTCGTTGCCGAATCCCTCGGCCAGCGACCCCTCGAACACGATCGCACAGTTGTCGGGAACGACGATCGAGTCGAGTGCGGTATCGAGGAGTTGAGCCACGCGCTGCGCGGGCAGCGTCGGAACGGCCCGGTCGTCGCCGGCCTCCCGGGCGGACGCGACGGTGCTCGTCGCAGCGGTACTCGCGGTCCCGTCGACCTCATGCACCACGGCGTCGGCCATCTCACCTGCGGTGAACATCTGCCACATGTGGCGCCGGCGCGGCTTTCCACTCGAGGTGCGCCGGATCAGGCCGCGCCCTCCGGTGATGACGGTGACCGTCTGAGCGGGCCCGAGCTGCCCGCGAATGACCGTGCGGGCGTGGGAGATCCATTCTCCCGGCGCGGTCTCGGCGAACAGTGCGACGCCTCTCGACCCGGCATCGGTGATCGCCACCGCTGCCAATTTGCCCTTGGTGATCCCGCATTCCACCGCCACCGTCGATTCGACGTCCTCCATGAACACCGAGCGGCCCCGCACCTTCAGGCTCGATCCCATCCGACCGAGGACGTAGAGCTCGGAGTCGCGGAGAAAACCGGCATCACCGGTGTGGAGCACCCCGTCGACGATGCGCGTCGAACCGCCCGATGAACCGGCGAGATAGCCGCGCGCGACGGAGCCACCGCGGACCGTGACCTCACCGAGTACCCCCTCGGGCACCGGCCGGCCATCGTCATCGACGACGGCGACCTCGGAGTCAGGGGTCGAACACCCCAGGCCGGCAATCCATCCCGATCCCGCATAGTCGGCGTCGACGTCGAACACCGCACACCGGCCGGTGTCGACCGTCTCCCCGAACCGAAGCGGCGAGGCCGGTCGGAGCAGGGTGATCGGTCGGTCCCGCCTCGAGGAACTGACCATCAATGTCGATTCGGCCAGTCCGTAGGCCAGGGTGATCGCTGCCGGGTCGAAGCCCTGCGGGGCGACAAGACGGCAGAACGACTGCAGATCCGACAGTTCCACCGGCTCGGAACCGACCGCGAGGGTGCGCCATCCCGACAGGTCGAGACCGTCGATGTCCTCGGGGCGAACACGGTGGGCCAGATAGCCCAAGGAGAACGAGGGAGACGGTGTGTGGCGGGCGATCTCCATCGCGCGCAACCAGCGCACCGGATCACGCACGAACTGGTCGGGTCGCATCAGGTACAGATCTTCCTGATTGGTGACCGTGGTGAGGAAACCGCCGACCAATCCCATGTCGTGGTAGAGCGGAAGCCACGACGCCATCGGCTCATCGGCACGCCAGCACAGCAGGTCGGTGATCATCGCGGTGTTGGTCGCGAGGTTCGGCCAGGAGATCTCGACCCCGCGCGGCGTGCCGGTGGATCCGGAGGTGAACTGCAGCAGAGCGCATTCGGTCGTCGGCGCGAGATCGTCGAGCGGCGTCGCATCCGAACCTGCGGCGCCCACCTCCATGACCGGGGCATCGAGTCCGGCCGCGGACACCGCGTCGGTCACCAGTGGCGTCAGGCCCGGGGCGGTCACGACGAGCGCGGGAGCCGCCTGGGCGAGGATCGACGCGGCGTGCGCGGTGTACTCGTCGAGGTCGGCAAAGGTCGGTGGGGTGATCGGAGTGAAGACCGCGCCGCACGCCCACACCGCGTAGAACGCTGCCGCGCACGTGACATCGGTGGGCAGGATCACGCACACTCCGTCACCGGGCCGTACCGCGTGCTCTCGCATGGCACCGGCGATGCGCAACGCTCGCCCCGCGATGTCGGTGTAGGAGTGGAAGGTCCAACCGCCGTCCTCATCGGCGAGGTGAATGCCCTTGTCCGGTGCGGGGTCGCGCAGCCATCCTCGGATGATCTCGGGTGCGTCACGGCCGGTTCGATCACGCATGGTCGGGGGTCCTCTCGAGTCGCGCCCCGTCCGGGGTGGTGGTGGCCGACGATGGCGGGTCGTCGGGTGCGGTATCGGTCGGTTGCGGCGCGTCCGTCACGACCGTCACGGTTCCCGCGGTGCCGTCGACGCGCACCCGCATCCCGGTGCGCAGCAACGCCGTCGCGTCACGGAGTTGCACCACTGTCGGGATGCCGAGTTCGCGGGCGACGATGGCTACGTGGGTCAGCGGGCTGCCGCGTTCGATGACCAGTGCCGAGGCGGACGGCAGTGCGGCCACCCACCCGGGGTCGGTGCGATAGGCCACGAGGATCCCGCCGTCGACGCCGATCGGTTCGGTCACCACATGGGCGGTCGCCTCGGCCGATCCCGCACACGACGGGGCGCCCGCGAGCACCGATCCCGCAGGCGCAGCGGCGGTCTCGGCCACGGGAGTCCAGCCCTGCGCGGCGAGTGCCTCGTCGTCGAACCGCTGTCCGCGGGTCTCGAAGCGTTCCGGCGCGATCAGGGTCGAGTCCGCGTGGCGGGCCGATCTGCGTGCGCACACCATGGCCGTTACATCGTCGGGTGGGCCCGATTCGTAACATTCGCGGAGTTCGGTCACGGTCAGCTCGAAGACGTCGGTGAAGTCGTCGAGCACCCCACGCTCGGCGAGGTCGCGACCCATCACGCGGATCAACCGTTTGACCATGCCGAAAGCCCTTGTGCGAGCGAATCGCAGCCGCTCGCGATGTGCGGCGCACCGGGATAGTTTGCCGCGCAGCGCGTCATACGTCCGGCGACGCAGTCCGTGCAGGTGGGCGTCGAGGTACTGCTGGGCGGACTCCGGCGGCGGACCGAGGGAGCGCATGGCCGGATCCGAATGCGTGCCCGGGTCGGGAGGTGCGGCCGATTCCGCGTTGCGCGCCAGTGCGCTGCGCAGCATGACGAACACCGACGACGGATCCTCACGCAGGTCGGGGACTTCGAGCTTCAGTTCGTCGAGACTTCGGTATCCGTAGCGCTGCAGGTAGTCCTCCACCGCTGCGGCGACCGTATCGTGGCCGCCTTCGTGCAGGGCACGGCGGATCGAGGCGGGTTCGGCGGTGGTGACAAGTTCTCGGACGTCGGGGTCCGCGGACACCAGGTCGGCGAGTGCGGCCATCGCCCGGGCCGGTTCGGCGGACTCGACGTCGGCGCCCGGTCCGACGACGGCGTAGAGGAACCATTCGGGCGCCCTGGGCAGAAAGATCTTGGTCAACAGATACATCGCGCCGGTCAGGGTGAGCAGGATGGCGTCGAGAACCATCAGCGGGCCCCATCGGCGAACCAGATCGCCCTCCACCTCGCGATAGGTGCGATAGGCCTGTTCACCGGTCATGGTGTCCACATCGAGGTTCTCGAAGTGGTCGTAGACGCGATAGAACTCGGTGAGGAAGTCCTCGACGAGGTCGTCGATGTCGCGCATCCGACGGAGGTACACTGCCGTGGTGACCGCTCGCACGGCGAGCCGCCGGATCGGGTTGGCCAGGGAGTAGGGCTTGAGCGTTCGCGCCAGGTCCTTGTCGAGTGGTTGGGCGACTCCGAGCGCGGCCTCGAGGACCTTGCGGTTGAGGGCATGCCCCGGCGCGATGCCGACCATCCGGTACCAGTGAAGCAGGTTGTAATACACACGTCCGTGAAAACAGCCCAGCATCACCGGCGTCCAGGTGTCGATCTGGGCGAGTGCCGCTCGCGGCAGATGCATCGACTCGGCGTAGCCGCGGTAGACGCGACCGTAGATGTCGGCGGCAGTCGTGTAGGTCAGGGGCGAGGTGATCCCGTTGAAGCTCTCGATGATGTTGGAGTTGTCCCAGATTCGCAGATCGTCGTCGGCCACACACTCGCCCGCACCGCGGATCAGCCGGTCCGACACCGGTCTCGACGGAGGCGCGGGGGTCTTCACGGTGGTGATCGGGCGGGCCTGCAGCAACCACAGACCCGCACCGTCGAAGGCCCATTCGATGTCCTGGGGTCCACCGAGGGCCCTCTCGACCCGCTCGGCGGTCGCGACGAGTTCCCGTATCTGGCCGTCGGTCAGAACCGCGCGCCGCCGCTCGGCGTCGTCGACGACGACGCTCGCGACGCCACCACCGGGCAGCGTGACGACCCGGAAGTCCTTGTCCCCGACGGTCGTATCGCGCACCGACCCGTCGGAACCGACGATGACGGTGTCGGCGTCGACGGCGCCGGAGACGAGCCCCTCCCCGAGTCCGTACACCGCGCTGACGACCATCTCGTCACGCGCACCGGTCATCGGATTGGCGGTGAACACGACGCCACTGGTCCACGGATCGAGCTGTCGCTGCAGCACCACGGCGATCGCACCGACGTCGTGGACCCCGCGCGCCCACCCGTAGGTGAGCACCCGCGCCGCATACGCCGACGCCCAGCAGTGACGCACCCGGAGCGAGATATCCTGTGTTCCGGTGACATTGAGGTAGGTCTCGAACTGGCCTGCGTACGAGAGGTCGGCACCGTCCTCGGCCGCCACCGATGACCGCACCGCCACCGGTCCCCCGCCGAGCCGCAACCACGCCGCGTCGATTGCATCGTCGATGTCGCCGGGCGTCGGCGACGCCAGAATTCGCTCCCGTAGGTCTGCCGCATACCGCTGTGCCGAGCGCTCGTCCTCGGCCGAGTTCACCAGCTCCCTCAGATTCGTGAGACCTGTTGCCGTCACATACCTTTCGAACAGATCCGCACCGAGCACCACCCACTCGGGAACGGCGACGCCGATGTCGGCCAGCCGTACCAGCCCGCGCGCTTTCCCGCCGGGGTCTCCCGCGACACCGTGCGGACCGCCCGGTCGGTCCCGTGCTGTCCGATCTGCCGCTGTCTGTTCCAATGGCTCCACACCAGCTCCTCTGTCGGGTCGGGCCTGTCGTCACCCTGTGCCGGAACGGACGGCATCGCAACCCTGCGCGACGATCCGCACCACCTCTTCGACGCTCGCCGATCACGGCCACGAGCGACGCTTTTCCGCCGTCCTCGCCGATGAGCGCGACTTGTGGTGGTTATCGGGAACCCTGTCGGGGCGTTACTTTGCGCAGTTCTGGCTTGTCAGTCGAAGAGATGACGTAGCGTGTCGGCAAGGTCCCCGCGGGAACCGATCTCGACCGACTCCATCCCGAGCCAGTCGGCCAACACCTGCAGGTCGCGTCGCAATACCGACGCGATCTCCGAAAGATGTTGTCCCGCCTCGGAAAATGCTCCCGGCACCATCAGCACCCCACGCTGCCGATCGGCCTTGAGATCGACGCGCGCCACGATCTCGTCGCCGAGCAGGTACGGGTGGACGTAATACCCGTGCACGCGTTTGTGTTCGGGAACGTAGATCTCGATTCGATAGTGAAAACCAAAGATTCGTTCGGTACGAGGCCGAAAGAACACCAGCGGATCGAACGGCGACAGAATGGCTCCCCGTTCACGATTGGCCGCGCGGACCCGGGCGGGAACCGTTGCAGCGGTGTGGAGGTACGCACCATCGCGCCACCCATCCACCGAAACCGGTTGCAGGACACCGGAGTCGATCAGGTCGGCGATGGCCGGCCGCACGTCGGCGGTCTTGAGTCGGTAGTAGTCGGCGAGATCGGCGACAGTGGCCACCCCCAGGGCCGATGCTGCACGCGTCACGAGTTCGCGGTGCGCATCGTCCCGCTCGACACGGCGGTCCACCCGATCGGCGCCGACAACCCGCTCGGCGAGGTCGTAGTGACGTCCGAAGACGTCGTCGCGGGTCGCGGCGAACTCGCCGGAGGCGAACATCGCCTCGCAGAGGTGTTTGACCTCGCCGCGGTTCCACCAGCCGCCCGCGGCCTGCGGTGCGCGCTCGATACCGAGGGCTTCCTCGATGCGCCGCGGGGTCACCGGCCCGGTCTCGGCGATCACGGCGCGTACATCGTCGGCGAGTTCACGGTTGCGTCGCATGGTGTCTCGCGTGTGACGGTAGCGTCCGTCGCGGTACTCGGCCATCCGGAACCCGAACAGCGGCCAGTCGTCGACGGGGATGAGCGCGGCCTCGTGCGCCCAGTATTCGGTCAACAACCGGCGCCCGCGGCCGGGCCGCCAGGCGGCCCGATCGAGCAGCGCCTGATCGTAGGGGCCGAGCCGGCTGAACAGCGGCAGATAGTGCGCCCGCACCGCGATGTTGACCGAATCCATCTGAAACAGCTTGGTGCGGGCCACGACTCGTTCGACCAGGCGCATGGTGACGGCCCCGGTCGGTGGCCGGTCGGCGAATCCCTGTGCCGTCAGCGCGATGCGGCGGGCCTGAGCCGTGGTGAGGACGGCGGCCACGTTACGACGTGTGCCGCACGTAGTCGACGAACCGATAGAACGTCCCGGTACTCGACTGCGCCCAGTCGGTCTCGGTCGTCGCGTGCCACCTCTCGTCGATCACCGGGGCGAACGCATCGGCACCGGTGACCAGCATGTCGATCTCGGTGACCCGCAGGTGAGTCGCGTGGTCCATCGCGGCCGTGTAGATCTCTCCGCCGCCCATCACCACCGCGTCGGCGCCGGCGAGCGCCAGCGCGTCGGCCACCGTGTGGACCACCTCGGCCCCCTCCGGGCGATAGGTCTGCGAGCGGGTGATCACGATGTTGCGCCGCCCGGGCAGTGGCCGAAAACGCTCGGGCAGTGACTCCCAGGTCTTGCGTCCCATCACGACCGCGTGCGAGCCGGTGACCTCGCGAAACCGTGCCATGTCCTCGGGCACACGCCACGGGATGGTGTTGTCACGGCCGATCGCGCCGACCCGATCCTGCGCCCAGATGAGTGTGATGCCGCCCATGAACCCAGCGTAACGGCCGCCCCCGACAACTCATGCGGCGCAATGCGGGTGCGCACACCCGGACCGCGACAGGTCAGACCGCCACCGGCGCCTTGATCCCGGGGTGCGACCGGTAATCGACGACGGCGACATCGTCGAAGTCGTAGTCGAAGATCGAATCCGCTTTGCGCAACGCGAGTGTCGGGTACGGGTAGGGCTCCCGCGACAGTTGGCGGGTCACCTGCTCGACGTGGTTGTCGTAGATGTGGCAGTCGCCGCCGGTCCAGACGAATTCGCCGACGTCGAGGTCGGCCTGCTGGGCCATCATGTGGGTCAGCAGGGCGTAGGACGCGATGTTGAACGGCACGCCGAGAAACAGGTCGGCGCTGCGCTGATACAGCTGGCACGAGAGCTTGCCGTCGGCGACGTAGAACTGGAAGAACGCGTGGCAGGGAGGTAGCGCCATCTGCGGGATCTCCCCGACGTTCCAGGCCGAGACGATGTTGCGGCGCGAGTCCGGGTTGGTCCGCAGCATGTCCAGCGCGGCCGAGATCTGGTCGATGTGCTCCCCCGACGGCGTCGGCCAGCTGCGCCACTGGACTCCGTAGACGGGGCCGAGATCACCGTTGGCGTCGGCCCATTCGTCCCAGATGCTGACCCCGCGGTCCTGCAGCCATCGCACGTTGGAGTCTCCCCGCAAGAACCAGAGCAACTCGTAGACGATCGACTTCAGATGCACCTTCTTGGTGGTGATCAGCGGGAATCCGGCGGCGAGGTCGTAGCGCAACTGATGGCCGAACAGGCTGCGCGTACCGGTCCCGGTGCGGTCGGCCTTCGGGGTGCCGGTGTCGAGCACCAACCGCAACAGGTCCTCGTACGGGGTGGGGATCGTACCGGTCGGCGCGCTGCCGTGAATCGCCGTGCTCACGTGAGCCAGTCTAGGCCAGCCTCGCCTGCCGGCGACGCGACGCGACGCGGCTCGGCCCTGCGCCAAGCGCGACAGCGCGGTCGTCGACCCCGGCAAGCCTCCAGTACCGATGGCCACCGCCCACACGAGGACGAACACGACGACGATGGCGATACGGGAGGAGTTGAGGTCCACGCCGCTGATCCACCTGATGGCGGCATGGTTCTGCCGAAGTCGTCATGCAGTACACCGCCGAGTTCGATCGTTCCGATGAGGAACGCGACCGCGATCGAGAGACCGGTGATCGTCAGCTTGTACTAGATCTTGCGCACGGGATGAGCCAGTACCCAGTCGCACGCGACCGTCATGAACATCCCTTCCACGGTGTCCGTCAGGCTCAGCCGCTGGCCAAGAGCAGGGAAGCACCAGAACCGCATACCACGGCAGACCGGCAACCGCTCCGGTGCCAGCAAGAGCCGGTAGTGCCACCTCTGTCTCGGTGTTGAGACCGAGACCGAAGAATACGCCGGCCGGATACCTGGGGCGGTCCGTCCGGCGACTCGGGCAATGAGCCCGAGACGCCGTGACCCCCAGGACGGTCACGCGCAGGTGTCGATCGCCCGCGAACGGCTGGGAGCACATGTACCCGCGCGGGCGCGGTACTCCGTCGGGGTACACCCGAGCGTCGCGTGAAAGGTCCGTGTCATATGCGAACTGTCACAGAATCCCCAGCTCGCAGCGACCTCCGCCATTGAGCGACCAGGGTTGTTCGTCAAGTCGCGGCATGCTGCCGAAACTCGCTCGGTGCGCACAAACTCGGCAAATGTGGTTCCCGACTCCTCGAATGCGCGATGGAGCGAGCGGACCGACACGCATGACGCCCGTGCCACCTCGGGAGCGGTCACCCGGCCCCTGCTCAGTACCGCGCGGATGTACCTGCGGGCGTTCTCGACGAGATACTCTCGCCCACCAACGGTCTCGGAGAGATGCCGGATACCGGTCGTGTCGGGCCCGAGCGCTCCGGCCAGTACTTCGGTGAAGGCATGATCCAGTGCGTCGACAGACGACCCCGACAGGTGCGCCTGCTGATTCCACAGTGAGGCCATCATCGACTTCACCACCGCACCGGCACCCACCGCACCGTTGATTTCTGCCGAGGTAAGGGGCAGTGCTGACGTCACCTGAAACCATTGCGACTGCGGAATCCGGAAAGAGATTGCCCGCCAGAGGTTTCTATCCGACTCGCGGAATTCCAGAGAGTACGGGCGGGTTGTGTCGAAGACGGCGAAAGAGCCGGGTCGCACCACGCAGCGGTTGCCTTCCTGTTCTCCGTAGCACGTCCCGGCGAGTTGCATGTTCACGAAGAACACATCCTCTGGGGATTGCCGCACCTCGGCAGCACCGTGGGTGATCAGCTGAGTACAGGCCGAGATCTCGGCGGTGTTAGTCGCACTCAACGGCCGCGTCCGCACCCATCCGGGCATCCCGTCAGGCGCAATACTGTCGGACTGATGTGCTCGTGTCCGGCGAGGCACCAAAGGCGTGAATGCTCTGCACACAACCTCCGCCCAGAACTGCGACTGGTCGGACAAGCTCAGTTCGGCCGTGGACCAGTACGCCATCTCGTCTCCGTTCCCTGGGCTTGCCCGTTGGCCGGACCCGTACCTATATCCCGCCTCGTCGCGCTGCCCCGACAATGATGATGCGCCACTGTCGCACAAATATTGCCGATTCATGACGCAGACGTTGGCTTTCATCCATCCTGCCGACGCGGCAAATGTGCGCACGTCGAAATCACGGCGAATCACCTCCGACATACCCACGAAACAGCGTCGCCGAGGTAATCCAACGTGGCACGTCGATCCAAGTCGTTGGTCTCAGTTGTCCAATCCTCCCGCTGCCACCCACTGCGACGATCGGTGCACCCCCGGCCGTCCGGGAACACCCACAGAATCTGTCCGACAACACTTGTCACGCCCACGAGAGGTACACCATGACAATCGACCTGACCCTCAGTCCGGACCAGCTTGCACTGCAGCAGGCGGCCCGCGGCTTCGCCGACACCGTGCTGTCCAAGGTCGCCGACACGATTGCGCCGTTCCACAAGCCAGAGGAACGATTCGAACAGATCAAACCGTTCTATCAGGAAATGGTCAACGCGGGCTTCCTCAAGGCGCTCATCCCTGCCGCATACGGCGGTACAGAATTCACTTCCGTCAACTTCGCAGTGGCCGCCGAAGAGCTCAGTCGCGTCGACATCAACACTCCGACCACACTGCTGGGTACCGGTCTCGGCCTCCAACCGATCATCAGGTTCGGCAGCGAGGAGCAAAAGCAGGAGTTCCTGCCACGCTTCTGCGGTGACGCACCGCTCCTGGCGGCCTTTGCCTTCACCGAGGTGGCCGGCGGTGCGAACTTCGACACCACCGACGTCAAAGCAGGCGTGCAGACCTTTGCCACGCTCGACGGCGACGAATGGGTCATCAACGGCAAGAAGCACTACACCACCAACGGAAGTGGTTGGCATGGAGACATTTCCGAGCTGATCACTGTGGTGGCGCGAACTGACCCGAGTGCTCCGCCCCAGGAATCGTTGGCGGTGTTCATCGTCCCAGGCAACACACCCGGTATCACTGTCGACTCCTACATCGACACCGCCGGTCACCGCGCGACCATCTCCCCGCGAATCCACTTCGACAACGTGCGTATCCCAGTTCGAAACATCATCGGCGCCCCTGGTGACGGAATGACGATCGTGGCGAGAGCATTCAATTGGACCGCATCGGCGATCGGTGCGGCATGCGTGGGCCGCATGCGTGCGGCGTTCGACTACGCCTACGAGTTCGCGCTGACCGACAAGCGATCCGGCCCGGTTCCGGTCATCGAATATCAGAACGTCGGCTACATGCTGGTCGATATCAAAATGCGTATCGAGGCATCCCGGTACCTGACGTGGAAGGGCTGTCAACTGTTCGACGACACCAACGGCGCCGACGAAGAGATCGGCCACATGGTCAAGATATATGCTTCGGAGACCTCGGTACAGGTCGTCTACGACGCCATGCGCCTGGTCGGCGTAGACGCCTACACCGACAAGACGCCGATCGCCGGGATCATGGAGGACGTGTTGTGCTTCCCGGTCTACGACGGCGGGAACATGGGCGTACGCCGCCGCCAGCTCCACAGCCTGATGAAGCGCGACGACTACGACCCGATGTTCTCGGCCTCGGGCGTCACTGCCTGATCACCGACGTCGCCGCACCGCAGGTCGGTGGTCGCCACGATGTGGTCGCATCTGTTCGTAACAGATGCGGCCATATCGCACGTCATTCCGGCGGCAGCGGGGTGAGGGTTCGTCGCAGGTGGCGGCCCAGCACCACCGACGTATTCGGCCCGGTGATCACATCAGCTGCGCGGCAACCCCCGCCCCGAGTTCCCAGCACGCCTCGATCACCGCCTTGTCCGGATTGTTCGACGCGATGACGTACTCGGCGGCCTTGGTCCAGCCCAGTCCGGCAGTGATCCGGTCGACGGCGGCTTGCGCTCCCTCGGTGCCCTCGTTGCCGTGCAGGTACAGCCCGAATGGTCGGCCTCGCGTCGAATCGAGGATCTGGTAGTACGAACCGTCGAAGGCGTGTTTATTTGTCGTAAACTCTCTTACTACGAGCGCCGCGCTGACCAGCACCTACTCCGACTCCCGACGTGCGCCGACCCGCGCAGTGATCTACACGCGCGTCTCGCGCGACCTTGCCGGTGGCCGCTCGGTCGCCGAGCAGGAGGCGGAGTGCAGGGCGGTGTGCGAGCGCAATGGGTGGCCGGTCGCCGAGGTGCTGACCGACAACGATCGGTCGGCTACCCGCTTCGCCACCAAGGACCGCCCGCAGTACGCCCGGCTCAGTGAGGTGCTGCGCCCCGGCGACGTGCTGGTGGTCTGGGAGCCCTCACGCGCTGGCCGGTCCATGGACCACTACGTCGATCTGCGCCGCCTCTGCACCGACCGTCAGGTGATGCTCTCCTACAGCGGGCGGCTGTTCGACCTCGAAGACGGCGACGACAGATTCACCACCGGGCTCGACGCACTGCTGGCCGAGCGCGAGGCCGAGGACATTCGGAAGCGGATCAAGCGCGCCCACCGCGAGAACCTGGCCCAGGGCAAGCCCCACGGGCGAGTCCCATACGGCTACAAGATCGTTCGCGACCCCGACACCGGCAAGTCGACGGGCCGCGTCCCCGACCCGTCGCGCGCTCCCCTGGTCGCCGAGGCTGCGCGGCGTGTGCTCGATGGGCACAGCTTCGGGTCGGTGGTGCGGTGGATCGAGACTCAGGACCCGCTCGGCTGGGACTCGGCGAAGCTGCGCCGGATCATGGTGAACCCGACCTACGCCGGGTACCGGACCGTCAGCGCGAAGGTCGACGGCAAGCGAGGACCGCAGGAGATCCACAGCAAGGGCACCTGGGAGCCGATTCTCACCGACGAACAGCACCACGATCTGGTGGCGCTGTTCGCCGGGCGCAAGACCGGCCCGCGCGGTGTGCCGGTGAAGCATCTCCTGACCGGCATCGCGCGGTGCGCGGTGTGCGGCGAGTACGTCTGGAAGGCGCGCGGCGGACGCCGCAAGGACGGCGGCAACTACGAGGTCTACCAGTGCAAGTCGCACTGTGTCGGTCGGAACATGCAGGCGACGGACGGCGTGATCTTGGGTGTCGTCAAGGGCATCCTCACCACGCCCGAGTCGCTGGCCGCCCTCGCCGAGGTCCCGGCGTCTGACCCCACCGCACCGGCACGGCTGGCCGAGCTGCGCCAGCGACTTGAGGACGTGGAGAACGAGATCGCCGAGGGCCGTATGCCGCCGAGCACCGGGGCGCGAGTGGCGACCCGCCTGGAGGCTCAGATCGCCGACCTGGAGGCCGCCTCGGCCCCGGTGTTCACCGACCCCGTGGTGCGAGATCTCGCCACGGCTCCCGACCCGATGGCACTGTGGGGCGAGTTGCCCCTGATCGCTCGCCGCGAGTTCATCCGATCGACCATGACCATCACCATCGACCGCGTGGGCCGGGGCCGCTGGCACAAGCCCTCGGATGCCATCACCATCACCCCGCGCCAACCCGGCGACGCGAGGTAGCCCACCCACGAGGTCAAGCGGCATAAGCTCTTTGCGTGCTGAACCTCGACCACCTGCCGACTGCCAAATCTCTACTGGGAATCACGGTTCCCGAGATGCTCTACCACTACACAAATTCGGGATCTCTGATCCAGATCACCACCGGGGGTGAGCTGTGGGGTGGGCTACCGGAACAGATGAACGACGCTGAGGAGGTCGCCCGAGCGTTTCGTTGGCTCAATGTAATCGCGGGTCAATTTAACCTCGATATGAGAGAGTCCGACGACCGCGATGAACGTATGCGCTTCGCGAGCTGGGCCGAACGTAGGACTTCGACCGAGGATTTCGGCTACTTGATCCGAGACTCGCCGAAGACCTACTTGGTATCGCTGTCTCGCGTAGGCGACTCCCTCTCCCAGTGGCGGGCGTACTGTCCCCGCAGCGGCGGCTACTGCATAGGTTTGCCCGGTCAGTTAATCCGGGACGCAGCATCATCCTCGGGGTGGCTACTAGCTCCCTGTATCTACGACGAATCTGACGTCGAAGCCATAATGCGCGAGCTATTCGATCACCACTTGACGAAGTGGTTCTCGACAATTGACTCCGGTGCCCCATTTGACCCAGACAATGACACTTTCACCGACGGCGTTATCGAAACGGTTGCAACGATGATTGAAGAGGCTCGCCTCATCGGCCACTTCATCAAGAACCCCACGTTCGAGGCCGAACACGAGTGGCGTCTGCTGGCTTTTGATCATTACCACGAAGCGGACGATCTTCGTTACACGTCGGGTACGGATGGCGTGCGCGTATTCCTCCCATTCGACTTTATGAACGGCCACGCCAAGCACTTTCCAGACGAGCCGCGTCCGTCCGTCCGAATTGGCCCTAACGCTCACCCCGAGAGCGCCAAGTTTGCGATGCGTTCCCTCTTTGAACGCCTCGTTGGGCCGGGTAATGCCGACGTGTTTACGACATCAAGTAGCTACCGCTAAACCTCCGCAAGGTCCGGATTCAGGTACACCGCGTCCGCGCCGCCGTCCTTGGTGCGCACGATGTGGTTGAGGTCGACGAGGAGGTCGAGCACCGCATCGCGCTTGGTCTTCTGGCGCAACCGCTTCGGCCCTGTAGCGGTGAGTTTGGAGATCCGGATCGGCTTGAACGGGTCCGCGCTGTGCGCGCGGATCAGCCACGCGCTCATGGCCTTCGCGTCCTCGATCTTCACCTCAGGCTTGCGCCGGTCGGCGTTCTCGATGAACGCGACACCGAACGCCTGCTTAGCGTTGACGATGTACCACTCCTCGATCTCGGCGGCTCGCCTCACCGTTTCCGCACTGATGAGGAGGTCGGCCCCCTTCGGGCCGTGCTCGGCCATGTGCAGGTGCAGGGCGCGCCGTGCGACCCGCCCGGCGGACTTCGCGACCCAGGTCTCCAGCTCTGGCGAACCGGCCAGGTCGCCGTCATCGCCGTATCGGCGCGCCTTGTACAGCGCGACAACCTGTTTCATGCGTAGCTGCGCGGCGTTGTCGAGCTGAGCAGTGCGTCGCGCTTCGCCGTGCAGTGACAATACAAGGTCCGCGATTCGTTTGGTGTAGTCCGAACGCACCGATGGCGGCACCGGCGGCTGCCCACTGGAGGCACCGCGCCGGTAGCGCTCCTTCACCGACTCAGGGTGAGCGAACTCGACACGGGCGATGAGTCCCTTACCGACGAATCGCGGGTTGGACAGGGCCTCCTGCGCGACGTGGGGCTGGGTGGCGACGCACATGGTGACGGCGGGACGATCCAGGCGGATCGACGCCCGCCCCACACGATCCTCGTAGTGGGTCTCACCGGTGTACGCGTGCAGGAGAATCGTGATCCCCGGCGAGGCGCTGTAGCGTCCCGCCAACGTGTCGAAGATGTCGCCCTCAGCGTCGGCGACCATGATCCGCTCGCCCTGGGCTGCCAGCTTGATCGCGAGCGCTTCGGAGGTGATGTCAGAGGCGATGAGGCACGGGTACGCCCCGATCGGCTTCGAATCGCCGACCACCGCGAGATCCGAACCGGCGGTGTCCCCATCGCTGTTGTCATCTGCGGGCGCGGGGGCGTCCTCGATCGACTCAGCGAGCCACCGGTCGATCAGCTCGCGCTCCGCGTCGTGCAGTGGTCCGGTGAGCATCTGCGCCATCGCGGGGCTCTTGTAGTCGCCGGACTCGCCGACGATCACGGTGTAGCTGACGCCGTTCTCGATCCACCGGTCGTCGTCCACACGAACATCGACACGGCCACACAGCGCACCCGAGATCGCACCCAGAGCCATCGGGGCGCACAACGACACATCGACGTCGAGGTTGTCGGCGACGGCCTGCGCCATGTCGCCGAGCACCGGGGGCAGCGCGTGGACCGGGAAGGACGGAACCTTGTTGACGCTCAACGGCAACGGCCCGGCCTGGAACAGCTCGCGAACCTCGCGGCGGTGTGCTTCGGCGTGCAGCGAACCTTCTTCTGCCAGCCGGTCGGCGATCACATGCGGGTCGTCCAGGCCGTGAGCGTCGGCGTAGGCTGCGACCTCGGCGCGAGTGAGCGATCCACCCGCTTCCGCTTCCGCGACACTTGCGGGCATGATCATCAGCTCGTCGTAGGTCGCTAGGTTGCTCGGGGCGTCGCCAGTCAGTGCCAGAAACGCCTCCTTCACCCCGTTCCATGCATGGAGGCCGAGGTTGTCGCGGACACAGCCCCCGTATGGGCTCTCGAACTCGTCGGCGAGTTGTCGTGCGCTCCACCACTGAGCGGGGCTGTCGTCCCCGATGTTGTTGGGGTTCTTGGTATCATCGGTGCTGTAGGTCATAGCGTCGGCCTCGTCGCTGCCCGCCCCTGGGGTCTCGGCCTGGGGGCGGGCACTCTCATTTCCGGACTGTGCACGGGCGATCGACGGCGCACTCATCGCGCATCGGCGAGCGCGCGGAGGACCTCGCCGGCGCGCCGAAGATCATCCGGAGTGAACTTGGCCAACGTCGCGGCAACGAACTCGTCTTGGCTGGGAGCCACCGCTTCTCCCATGGACTGTGCGTCGCTGTCGCGGGCACGCAGCCACGTGTCCACCTCGGTGATGTCGAAGCGATAAGTGCGCCGGGCAGTTCCGGTGCCGACACGATGTGCGGGCAGGCCCTCACGCTGAACGAGGCGAAGGACGGTCACGGGAGCCACGCCGAGGTGTTCGGCGAGCTGAGGCGCGGAAATGAGAGGGCTGGGTGTCTGGGACACTGCGAACTCCATGGTGCGTCGTGGAATTCGCAGCGGTCCCCGAGCCGGGTGATCCAGCTTCACCCTCAGGTCAGCGCTGCGCGGTGGGCCGAAGCCCCGCGTGGCGGCTAGCGTGACGCTCAGTTCCGGCGGGCGCATCTCGGTCAGCGACCGCACCGGGCAGAGCGTGCGCACCGGGCAGAGCGTGCGCACCGGCTACTGCTGGACAGATTGAAGCTAGTGCGACTGGAACCAGACTATATCCGCTCGGGCGGGTCCCTGGCAGCCTTGTTGCGCCTGGCGAGTCGACAACGCCAACAACGATAGGTATTGTGGGACAGTCGATCTCACCGCCAGATGACCCACAGCTCACCCAGCACGGCGCGGTCGACCTCGATTTCGCGGGTGCTGAGGTCTAGCACTCTAGCCCCCGGTCTAGCCCCTTTTTCGGTGGGTCTAGCCCCAGGCCTAGCCCCCTGGGTGCCACTCTCAAACCACCAGCGTACGGCCACTTTCGCACACTTTCGGCAGCTCAGGTCTAGCCCCTCTAGCCCCCTCCTCCGCGAGGACGCCGGAACCGTAGCCCGTCCAGCCGAAAGACAACAGGAACTTATTTCAATTATCTATCTATCTACCTGGGGAAATGTGGCTAGTGACAAGGGCTTTCGTCTGCATACGGGCGGGAGGGGGCTAGAGGGGCTAGACCTACCAGGCGATTTCGAGATGATTCCTCGCCTACCTGCGGTGATGGCGAAAACGCTTGGGGGCTAGACCAGGGGCTAGACCTGAGCGAAAAGGGGCTAGACCGGGGCTAGAGTTGGGCTAAGGGTCGTTCGGCGGTGCTGGTGGCTGTGTGACCGTGGCCGACATTCACGCGCGACGCGGACGGGTGAGCGCCTGGCACTGGGGCTGTGGGGAGCTGTGTCGATCGAATCGTCCACGCCCGCAACGCACAACGCCGACATTGACCAGTATTGTCACTGCACCCCCGCTTGACAGACTTTTGACGTGGCTACGACACGGATCGCTCAACGCGAGCGCGCACGGCGAGCGCTGCAACTTCGCGCGATGGGTGCCACCTGGCAACGGATCGCCGACGATCTCGGATACCGGTCCCGGCAGGCCGCGCATATGTCGGTGAAGACCTACCTCGCCCAGCACCAGCCAGACCCCGCGTCCGAACGCGGGGTGACCTCGGAGACGTTGCGCATCCTCCAGTCGACGTTGTTCTCCCGACTCGTCGATGCCAACGCGAACGGCGACACCGACACGATGCTGAAACTCTCGAAGGAGCTGCGATCGCTCACCGCCGAGTCGAGCCGCCTCAACGGGCTCTACGCGCCTGCCCAGACCGAGCACGCCGTCGCCGTCACGGTCACCCCGTCACCCCGTGACGCCATCGAGGAGGCAAGGCGGCGGACCCTCGAAGCCCTGAACACCAACACCATTGACGCGGAGGTCGTCGAACCATGAGCACCAAGTCCACCGAGGCAGCCCGAGCAGCCGCGATCAACTCGGCCTACGACGTCGCCACCGACGTCGCCGAGCGCCCTATCGACGCCGACGACCTCGCCCTCATCCAGACGTCCCTGGACTCGTCGCGCTCCATCGCGACCGGCGAGACGTCCGCCGACGACATCGGCGTCGAGTTCGCCGCCGAGGCGGTCGAGTTCTTCGGCGACGTGGTGGCCGACCCCGCTCACCCGTTCCACGATCTTTGGGTGACGGTGACGCGCAGGGCCGTCCGGCTGGGCCTGCTGCCCGCCCACGAGCTGGAGGACGCGCTGCGAACGATGCGCGGGCAGTGGGTCGAGGACGACGACACCCCAACGCTGCCACGGACGTTGCCGCCCATCGCCGGACCGGACGCCCTCGGTGAGCCAGAGCCGTGGGACGACCCCGCCCCGGCGCTCAGCGAGCCGCAGACGGGCCACGAGGCTGCGCCCAGGCCGACGTACCCCCGGCACGGCAGGAGGCCACCGAGGGCGACGAGGACGTGATCGACGCTGAGGTCGTCGAGGTGGAGCAGACCACCACGGCGCAGCGCCGGTACAAGCTCCCGCCCGGCCAGGTCTACGCGCCAGGTGCGAACCCGTTGGCACGTCCGATCGGCGGTGGCCACCGACCCGTCACCGTGATCCGCACCGATGTGCCGGGCCTCGACGATCAGCGATAGCTGTTGTCTGTCTAGGGCGTAGCCAATCGAGACGGCGACGGCACCCACGTCGCGCGTCTACCTAGAGTCGCCTGCCAGTTCTTTGACGGTCGCCTATTCTTGTCTAAGAATCTAGACAGACACTCAGGAGCGCAGGATGAGCAAGGGCCAGACCATCGGCTATCAGCGGGTATCGACCCCCGAACAGAACACAGCCCGACAGCTGGACGGGGTTCACCTCGACAAGTTGTTCACCGACCACGCCTCAGGCAAAGACACCAACCGACCCCAGCTCACCGCGTGCCTGGAGTACCTGCGTGAGGGTGATGAGCTGGTGGTCCACTCGATGGACCGGCTGGCCCGTTCACTGGTCGACCTGCGCCGGATCGTCGATGACCTCACCGACCGGGGCGTGAGCGTCCGGTTCGTCAAGGAGTCCATGACCTTCACCCGCGACGAGTCCGACCCGTGCTCGGTGCTCATGCTCTCTGTGATGGGCGCGGTCGCCGAGTTCGAGCGGTCGCTGATCCTGGAACGCCAGCGCGAGGGCATCGCCGTGGCCAAGGCAGCGGGCAAGTACAAGGGCCGCAAGGCAGCCCTGTCTGACGCCCAGGCGCGCCAGGTCGCCGACCGGCTGGCCGAGGGCGAGTCGGCCACAGCGCTGGCCACCGAGTACGGCGTGAGCCGCGCGACGATCTACAACGCGCGCCAACGTCTCGTGAGCGGCGCACCGCAGTGACCGCCGTCGACCTCACAGCCCTGGGAGTGCAAGATCTGCTCCAGCTCGACGCCGCGATCATCGCCGAGCTACGCCGACGCGACCTCGTGCGCACCAGCAACAAGCCGTTGGGCGACGTCGCCGAGGCGGTGGTCCACGCGGCACGCGGCGGTGTGCTGGAGGCCAACAGCACCAAGTCCCACGACATCACCGCGCCGGGCGGTCAGCGCATCCAGGTCAAGGCGATGGGCCTGCGATCCGCCGGGACCGCAGCGAAGTTCAGCGCGTTCCGCTCGACCGACTTCACCACCGCCGTGTTCCTCGTATTCGATCTCGACTTCAACCTGATCGAGGCGCGCGAGGTCGACGCCGCCGAGATCGAGCAGACGCGCCTCGTCGCCCACATCAACGGACGACAGCCGACCCTGCGCTGGGTCCGCTCAGTCGGCACCGAGGTGACCGCCGAGATGCAAGCCGCATGGGCCCGTCTCAACGAGACGCCCATCTGACTCGGCCCGTCCCCTGCACCCGGCGGGTGCATGATCACTACATCGACCGCCTCGCGGGTCGGTCGGAGCTTGAAGTCCCGTAGCCGCTCCGACCGTCCCGCAGGGCGGTCGAGTCATATCTGCCCCCTCGACACCGCCCCTCGGGCGTGCCCGGCAACAGCGGCAATAGAGTTTTCCGCGCCCGCGCGGCAACACCGGCAATACAGTTTTCCGCGCCTGCGACGCTTGCCGGCACTTTCGCCCCGAGTGGCTTTGCACCCCTGCTTGCTTGACTGGCAAGCATGAGCACCACGGCGATCTCACACCCCCGCGACCGGACTATGGCCGCGTGGCGATCTCGGCTCGGTGTCCTCGCGTCGCGAGGTGAGACCAGCGGCCCTCGCGTCGACGAGTGCAGGGCGGCGCTGTCGTGGTACCGGCTGCGTGCCGCCCTCGACCGCGAGGTCCGCGCCGGGTACCTCGACCCCAACCGCGCCGACGATCTGCTGGAGGGGGCGGTGGGAGCGATGACCTGATCCCCCTCGCAGCAGTGCGAGCCTCGGCGCACTGCTGCACCTTCGCCCGAGAACAGACAAGCACGACCGAGGAGACGACCATGACTACCACTGAGACGACTATCGAGGGCCAGATCCTCGACCACCTTCACCGCGTCGACCCCGACGCCGACGACCTGATCCGACTCTCGACCATCCTGCGCCGTGTCGACGGCACGTTCTGGGCCAAGCAGGAGGCCGTGACCGCGTTGTTCGACCGATCCGAAATCGCCGTCGTGAAGATCAACGGCGTGCCCTACATCGGGCTGTGCGATGGGTTCTGCCGAGACGCCCAAGCCGCCGCTGCCCGTCGTGGCGAACGCCGCGTTCCGGTGGTGCTGTGATGGCTCCGCTGCTTGGAGCCGTCGCCACCTGGGCGGTCGCCTGGGTGGCCCGCGACGTCTGCGACATCACCGCCGCCACCATCACGGCCCTGATCATCACCGCCCGCCGATCGCTGACCAAGACCGCCGCCCCCATCGAATTGCCCTGCCCTACTGAACAGCTCGTGAGGAGTTGACCATGACCATCTCGACCGGCGCTACCGGCTACGGTGTCCGCCCCCGCACCTTCGAGGACCCGCCCGCCAAGTCCCACACGCAGGACGAACTTCGAGCGCAGCGCCGCAAGTTCGTGTATCGCCCGCTGCGTTACGGTGCCGACTTCGACCTCGCCGCCGAAGTCCACGCTGTCGTCGGCCCCGTCGCCGACAAGCTGACCGGCGAGCCATGCCCAGCGTCGGCGGGATACGTCGGCGCCGCCCAGGCGGTCGTGGAAGCCGTTGCGCAGCTGTGTGACACCACCATCGAGATGGTGAACGACAGGAAGGTCGCCCGCGTCGGCTACACCGACCGCGACCGGGCACGTCGTGCGCTGCGCACCCTGCACGCCGTCGCACCTCCCGAGATCACCCGCGCCGCCCTCATCGACGGCTCCTGGCAGACCGGCGTCGTCGACATGGCCGCACCCCTGTCCGGCCCGCTCGCGGATCTCTTGAGCCGGGCGACGCCCTCGGCGTCCGACACCCTCGTCGAGTCCCTGCGCGCCCTGGACCGGGCCGCCGCCGACCTCGATCACCGAATCGACAAGGCCGCGTTCTACCGATCCCAGAACCCGACCGCGACCACCACGACGGCAGACGACCCCGAAGCCGCCCGCCGCACCCTCGCCGACCTCGGCATCGACATGGAGGCCAACCAGTGACCACCCCAACCCCGCAGACGCTCAACCCCGTTGAGTTCGACGCACCGCTGATCAACCCGGCACCGGATGGCTTGTACGCGGCGACCAGCTTCTTGGCGCAGGGCGCAACTGACGTGCCCAGGTGGCTCGCCTCGGGCGTCCGCGTTCGGCCGCACAACTACGGCGGCGAGGAGGCGTTCGGTGTCTGGGACGCGCCATGGTGCGGAGACCCCGGCGACTCGATCAAGGACGGCGAGCGACCCGGCCTGCCAGACCCGTTCGACCCGTACACGGTGTGGGCGTTCGACATGTGCGATCTCACCGTGCCCTCCCAGGCCGAGGTCCGCGAGCGCGCAGCGCAGAACCTTCGTCTCATCGAGCCCGTCGCCGTCGAGCGCGAGTTCGCCGCCCGCCTGCTGGTCGACGCCGGAACCGCTGAGGCCGCCACCGACATCGTGGAGGCGGTGGGTCACATCGAGGCCGAGTTCGCCAAGACCAACACGGTTGGCGTGATCCACGCTTCCGCCGGGCTCGCCGCCCACGCAGACCGATACGGGCTCATCATCCGCAACGGCGGCACGCTCAAGTCGCCGATGGGCCACACGTGGGTCTTCGGCGGCGGCTACGTCGAGGGTCTGGGCCACACCATCGTCGGCACCTCGCCGACGTTCGGGTGGCGCAACACAGTCGAGGTCCGCGAGACGATCGAGGAGCGCTACAACCAGTTCGTGGTCGTCGCCGAGCGCTCGGTGGTCGTCGGCTACGAGAAGGCGGTGGCAGCGGCCACCCTCACCCCCTGACCAACTATCCCGCGTGGCGATGAGGTCGGCTCCTCGCCACCACACCGACGCCGGTCTGGGCTTGGCTGTGGGCCGCCAGACCGGCGTCGGTCAACCTCAATCCTCCAGGAGCAGTGCAGAAATGAAGGCCACCAAGGCACGGCGCGACCGCTTCGCCACCGCCATCCACGAGGCCGCCCACGCCGTCATCGCCACCATCTACGGCGGCGAGATCTCGTCAGCGGTACTCACCCCCGACGACCCCGACAGCGGTGGCCGAGTGACCTACAAGACCACCTTCACCGACCAGCGCCGCGCCGACATCTGCTTCGCCGGTCCCTACGCCGAGGCGTTCGCACGGCACGGCGGACCGCCCACCTCGCGCGGGCTGCGCCTCCAGCTCGATCGCCACGCCTTCGACGCCCGCGCCATCCGCGAATCGGGCGACCACAGCGGGCAGGTACCCCGACTGGTGGCGAACTGTTGGGGCTCGATCACCGGCCTCGCACACCAGCTCTACACCGATGGCAAGATCTCGCAGCCCGACGTCGACCGCGCACTGTTCCTGCCCCTCGACGACGCCGACGCGCGATCGTTCGCACTCGCCAACATCAGGAGCGGTGCGACGCCAGGCACCTTCGGGATCACCCCGGCAGGCGTGCGAGCCTGATCCATCGCGTTCGCGCCGAGCGACCACCTACTACCCAAAGTCCGCCCACCCCAGCATCTCCCGATACAGCACCTCATTCCCGGTCGCATCTGGCATCGGGCGTGGATCGTCCGCCCAACAGCCCAGCACTGGGTGCTGCACAGTTGTGATCGTCGCCAGAGTCTTATTGCGGATGAGGAAACGTGAGAACTCCTCGACATATCGGAGCGTTTCTTTGAACAACGTGGTCGCCAGTGTCGCTAGATCAGCGGCATATGAACGTGGTTCAAAGGGATTTGAGGACTGTGCGTTCCAAACTCCTAAGCGGTCTAGTTGGTCCTGGTTCAGCGGTGTGCTGTCCGGATCAAACTCAGCGAGGCCGTCCAGAGTCACCGCCACCGTTGTCGACGAACCGTAGCCCCGAGATAGCTGGTGCTGCGTATCGAGCGGCAGCGCATGGATACGGTTTCGTAGCTGACCGATAACCCGCGCATACGCCCCGAGCGCTTCGAGTTCCGATGTGTCGGTCGGTTCGAACTTCTCGATCACTGAACGCAATTCGACCGTCGAGGTGAGCGAACCACGCTGCTTGTCCGGATTCAGACTCGTGTCGAACAACGTTTGGGTCACACGAGCGTATCTGTCCATCGCCGCACAGAGATACAGCAAGATTCGGTCGAATGCCTCTGCGGTGGTTTCGGCAGTATCCGACCGCTGCATCTCAGATGAGCTGCCGTTACTGAGTGCAGCGAGGAGATTGTCGACTGCTCGCGCTGCACGGCTGAGGCGCAGCGCTATCGCGGCCATGGACTCGACGAGATCAGAGTCACGGCCCATCGTGGCCATCAGGCGTATCGCAGTGAGATGCGGTACCGAAGCGTCAATACCAGCAAGGTAAAGGTCGGCAACGGATGTGGCGTTGTACTTCCGGACATACGTACCTCCCCCCTGCAATCCACCTTTCTCCGATTCCAGCACGTGGTTTCCTGTGCTGCGAAGGTAATGACCAAACAGGGGTAGCAGCTGATCGGGGGTGACACTGATGACTGAATCGTTGTCGGCCACGTCGTCGCGCAGCGCGGTCGGAGCCGTCGTCACGACGACGTCTACGCCAACAGCACCGGCAGCCGCTGCCAGTGCCGACGCTCTATGCCGATCGGCAAGGGTCAGGCCATCGTCGTCCGAATATGCCTTGCGAGCTGCTTCATCGAGCTGCGCGTAGATGCTGAAGAAGTTCCCCGAAGTCCCCAGCCAGCGCTCGCCGTCTCGATAGCCGGAGATGCCAACAGTGGATGCGTCGGCGAACTTCGGGGCGTCCTCCACGGTGGTGAATGTGAACTCGTACCACTCGCTAGAGCCGAGGGCGCGAAGCCACCCTGTCGGTTCGCCAGCATCGTTCTGGACCATCAAGATCGGCTCAACCTCTTCGTCCCGACCGACAACCCTCAAGAGTTCCGAAGTTGGTTCTGGCAAGGTCTCGACGTCAATGCCAACGCGCATCTTGCGAGTGCTTGGCTGGATCGGGAACAGCGGCTGTGCGTCGCGCTGGGTCCCGGTCGTCTTTGCGGGAGGCCGAACGTAACGCATGTAGCGGAAGCGCGGGATGTCGTCGGGCACTGTCAGAGTCATGGCATACAGATACACCGCCACTACGACAACGGGCCCGGATGGACGAAATTGATCCGAGTGACGGACACACGACGGGCACACCGCCCCCGGCGGGAGATCGGTCACCGGGAGCGGTGTGGAAGGTGACGATGGATGGCCTCGACACCCACCGGCGACGATAGCGGCGGTGGGGGCAGCCGCAGCGGATACGCTCTGCGCATGAGTGAGAGCGAGAGCGCGCGCCTGCCGGGCCTGGACAAGATCGAGCGCGCATTCGAGATTCGAGATGAGCTGCGGGACCTACTCGAAGAACTGCTCACCGCCGAGAAGAAGTACTCCCGACGCAGCAACATGTCTGAGGCGTCGGAGCCCATCGTGTGGGCTGAGTGGACGCTCGATGAAGTCCCCGACTACACGAGGTCGTCACTGCTCATGGGCGACGTCATCCACAACCTCAGAGCCGCAATGGACCACGCGGTCTGGGCTATCACGCCGTCGCGAATTCAGGCGAACAACCCACGCGAGGTGGAGTTTCCACTCAGACCCTCCGAGGCGTCGTTCGAGAAGTGGATTGGCAAACGGAAGAAGTGGTACGGCCCGACCGTCACCAAGGTGTTCGAGTCCCAACAGCCGTACCACGCAGGCGCTGACAAACTGCACCCACTGCACGTGCTCCAGCACCTCTCGAACACTGACAAACATCGACTGCTAAACGTGGTGGCCAACAACGCAGTTCGGATGGCCGAGGTGCGCGTCTCACCGGCACCACCCGGCGGCGTGAAGTCGAACGTGTACGAGGGAATTGTCGAGGCGGGCGGAGTCCTCGCGCGTGTTGAGTTCGCGCGACCCGCTGATAGAGGTGCTGTCGACCTCATGCCGGTGTTCGCGTTCGAGCAGGTCTTTCACTACGTTGACCCCACCGGGGCAGAGCGCTGGTTACAGCTCGGCGAGGCGATGAACGCCGTGTGCCCGGCGGTCGTCGAGGCAGTCGGCTACGTGGCCTCGGCCCACGATAAGGACCTCAATGACGGGTGGCAACCGCAGTGACGCGGTGCCTACCCCATCAGACCGGCGGCGACCGTCGCCCCCAGCTCCCAGCACCGCTCCAGCACCGTCTTGTCGGGCTTGTTCGACGCGATGACGTACTCGGCGGCCTTCTCCCAGCCGAGCCCGGCGGTGATCCGGTCGACAGCGGTCTCCGCACCCTCGGTGCCCTCGTTGCCGTGCAGGTACAGCCCGAACGGTCGGCCCCGCGTCGAGTCGAGGATCTGGTAGTACGAACAGTCGAAGGCGTGCTTGAGAGCACCTGAAATCGAGCCGAGGTTCGCCGGGCTGCCCAGCACGTAGCCGTCCGCGTCGAGGAAGTCGCTCGTCGACACCGACAGCGCCGCCCGGCGCACCACCTCGACGCCCTCGATCTCCGGGTCGGTCGCACCGCTCACGACCGCCTCGAACATCGCCTGACAGTGCGGCGAGGGCGTGTGATGGATGATCAGCAAGCGCTTCATGCCGCCGACCTCCAAGAACACGTAATAGCGGGGTTATCGCAACTCAAATGCTTGAGGGCACCCGAGATCGAGCCGAGGTTTGCCGGGCTCCCCAATACGTAGCCGTCCGCGTCGAGGAAGTCACTGGCCGACACCGACAGCGCCGCCCGGCGCATCACCTCGACTCCGGTGATGTCGGGATCGGTGGCACCGGAGACGACTGCCTCGAACATCGCCTGACAGTGCGGCGACGGGGTGTGGTGCACGATCAGCAGTGTTGCCATCACACTCGCCCGCGGTATTGCGCGACAGCACGTTTCATCATTTCCCGGGCGCGGCTCCGGTCGCCGGCGTAGTCGTAGGCGCGGGCGATGCGGTAGGTGTTGCGCCAGTCATTCGGGTCGGCCTCCCACTCCTGGCGCACCTGGGCGAACAGCGCGTCGGCGGCATCGCGTTCGATGCGGCCGGACGGTCGGCGCGGCATGTCGGAGACGTCGAGTTCACGTCCCTCCTCGGCGATCGCGCGCGCCAGCCGCTGATGCTCAATACCGGCCCGCAGGGTGGCCACGATCATCCAGATCCCCAGGAACGGCAGGATCAACACGCCGATCCCGATGCCGATGCCGGCCGCGGTCCCGCTGGTGATCAGGTCGACGCCACGCTTCCCGAGCAGCACGAAGTACACGCACATCGCGATGACGAGAAATGCGATCATCCACACGATCGGGCGGGCGTCGCGCTCGCGGGCCTTCTTGGGCCGCGCGGACGACTGTTCCGCATCCGATCGGGCCGGATCGGAACGGGACGGATCGGGGTCGGGAGCCATGAGCGGCGCCCTACAGGTCCATGAGGTCGTCGAGACCGACGGTCAGACCCGGCCGGTCACCGATGCTGCGCACGCCGAGCAGCACACCCGGGACGAACGACGTGCGATCCAGCGAGTCGTGACGGATGGTCAGGGTCTCGCCCTCCGTGCCGAGCAGGACCTCCTGGTGGGCGACGAGACCGGCGAGGCGCACCGAGTGCACGCGCACACCGTCGACCTCGGCACCGCGCGCACCGTCGAGTTCGGCGGTCGTGGCGTCGGGGCTGGGGCCGACGCCGGCGGCCGCGCGGGCCTCGGCGATCAACGACGCGGTGCGATAGGCGGTGCCCGAGGGGGCGTCGGCCTTGGCCGCGTGGTGCAGTTCGATCACCTCGACGGAGTCGTAGAAGCGGGCGGCCTGTTGGGCGAAGCGCATGCACAGAACTGCGCCGATCGCGAAGTTCGGCGCGATGAGCACCCCCACGCCGGGTGCCTCGGCCAGCCATTCGCGTACCTGCGCCAGGCGCTCGTCGGTGAAGCCGGTGGTCCCGACCACGGCGTGAATCCCGTTGCCGATGAGGAACTTCAGGTTGTCCATCACCACGTCGGGGTGGGTGAAGTCGACGACGACCTGGGTGTCGGTGTCGGTGAAGAACTCCGGGGCGTCGCCCTTGTCGACACCGACGGTGTAGGTGAGGTCGTCGGCCGCCTCGACGCCCGACACGATCGCCTTGCCGACCTTGCCGTTGGAGCCGAAAACCCCAACCCTGATGCCCTGCGCCATGTCAGCCTTTCCTCGACGGGTTGCCGCGTACGACCCGGTTGGGCCCGCGTCAAGTCTATGGGGACGGGTCGACGGGCCCGCCCGCAGGCGCCGCGCCCCGGTGGACGAGGACGTCGAATCACCGGTGCGCAGACGGGTCAGTAGATCGGCGCGTCGCCGCGTCGGTGGTCGAACACCAGTGAGGTCGTCGTGCCCGCGACCTCTCGCCGGGCATTGAGCATCTCCACGAAGCGACGCAGTTCCTCGGTGTCGGCGGTCGCGACGTGCAGCAGGTAATCGTCGGAGCCGGCGAGGAAGAACACGTCGATCACCTCGTCATGGCCGGTGATCTCGCCGACGAACTTCCGGATCTGACCGCGGGCATCCGATTGCAGGCTGACTGCGACCATCGCACGCAGCGGGCGACCCACCGCCGCCGGATCGACATCGGCGAAGAAGCCGCGGATCACGCCGAGATCCCGCAGTCGTCGGACGCGACCGTGGCAGGTCGATGCGGCGATTCCGACGCGCGCGGCGAGGTCGCTGTTGGTCACGCGGGCATCGGTCTGCAGGTGCCGCAGCAATTGACGATCGACCTCGTCGAGCTGTGGCCGAACATCCTTCGGCGAGTCGGGCATCCAATACCTCCTGGTCGACGGATCTTCGGCATACCGACGAGTTCAAGAATCATGTTCATGTCACTTGTATCGATTCCGAAGTTACTTCACTCTTGAGGCTAGTTCATCGAGGAACATTCAGCCATGAGCATTCCTGGTCGACGCTCATCACCGTCGGCGCCACAGACCACCACCGTCAAGGAGAACCCGTCATGCGTATCGGCATCCCCACCGAGATCAAGAACAACGAGTACCGCGTCGCCGCCACCCCGGCCGGAGTCGCCGAGCTGACCCACCGCGGCCACGAGGTGGTCGTCGAGGCCGGCGCCGGACTCGGATCGGCGATCTCCGACAACGACTTCAAGGAGGCCGGGGCGCAGATCCTCTCGACCGCCGATCAGGTCTGGGACCAAGCCGAGATGATCCTCAAGGTCAAGGAGCCCATCGCCGCCGAATACTCGCGGATGCGCGCCGGGCAAACCCTGTTCACCTATCTGCACCTCGCCGCCAGCCGTCCGTGCACCGACGCGCTGCTCGCGTCGAAGACCACCTCGATCGCCTACGAGACCGTCCGTGCCGCCGACGGCTCGCTCCCGTTGCTGGCCCCGATGAGTGAGGTCGCGGGTCGGCTCGCCCCGCAGGTCGGCGCCTATCACCTGATGCGGTCCGAAGGTGGCCGCGGAGTCCTCATGGGCGGCGTTCCCGGAACCGAACCGGCCGACGTCGTCGTCATCGGCGGTGGGGTCAGCGGCGTGAACGCTGCGACCATCGCCATGGGCATGGGCGCCCAGGTCACCGTCTTCGATCTCGACATCACCAAGCTGCGCGCGATCGACGCACGCTTCGGTGGTCGGGTGCACACCCGTTACTCCACGTCGCTGGCCCTGGCCGAGGCGATCAAGCAGGCCGATCTGGTCATCGGCGCGGTTCTCGTCCCGGGCGCCAAGGCCCCGGTCCTGGTACCCAACAGCCTTGTCGCACAGATGAAGCCCGGCTCGGTGCTGGTCGACATCGCGATCGATCAGGGCGGCTGCTTCGAGGATTCATGCCCCACCACCCACGACGATCCGACCTTCACCGTGCACGACAGCGTCTTCTACTGCGTGGCCAACATGCCCGGCACGGTTGCGCGCACCTCGACCCAGGCCCTCACCGGCGCCACCCTGCCGTACGTGCTGCGCCTGGCCGACAAGGGGTGGGAGGCGGCCTGCCGCGACGACGCCTCGCTGGCCGCCGGACTGTCGACCCACGACGGACACCTCTTCACCCCGGAAGTCGGTGCCGCCCTGGATATCCCGGTCACCGCGAATCCGTTCTCCGCGCACTGAGGAGATCACCAGACGATCTCGGCACGCCGACGCCTGCGCTCCCTCGATGGGGCGCAGGCGTCGACGTGAGACGTCACAGCGCCTCCAGCCCATTGGTGATCACCACAAAGCCCAGCACGATCAGCACCGTGCCGACGATCAGCGCATTGTGCCGGGTGATCAGCGCGTCGAGTCGCGCCAGTGTCGGTTCGGCGCGCTCGCCGGCAATGCTCGTGGCGATTGTCGGTGCGGCCACCGCAAGACTGCCGACAAGGACGAACACGACGATCGCCACCGCCTGAGCCCCGACGTCGGCGGTGGCCTCGGCGATCGCGGCGGCCGCCGACACCGTGATGAGCAGATTCTTCGGGTTGAGGGCCGCCAGACCGAATCCCGATGCGGCGGCCTTCGCGGCACCGATCTCCTCGATCATCGAGTACCACCCCGGGACCTCGCTCTCGGCGCCATCGGTCGTCCATGCCTTCTGCCACTTGCGGATTCCCCATCCGAACAACGCGAGACCCGCGACCAGTCCCACGATGCCCATCGCGGGCCCCGAGCCGCCGGAGAGCGAGCCGACGTCGACGATCGCGATGAGCACCACGAGCACCGCGGCGAGACCGGTCAGCCAACCGAGCAGAAAGCACCATCCGATCACGCTCGTGCGCTTGATGACCAACGCCATGCTCACCATCACCAGGGGCAGGGAGGCCATGAGCAGGGCGACGGCGATCGGCAGGACATCCAGGACGGCGTGGGTCACCCGAGCAATCTAGCCCGGTGGCGAGCTATCAGATGGTGATCACCGCGGTGGAGGGACCTTGGTCGGGGGTGTAGCGGCGTTCGGTGATGTCGCCATGGCCGTCGGGGGCGATCCGAACCACCGTACTGGCCCGGGTGCCGTACTCCCCCATGTCGACGAACATCGCCGACAGTGCGCGCTCGCTGTCGAGCGGAACCCCCGTGTGCGGCAGCGCGGCGTCGTCGGCGACGGTGGTGTCGTGCAGGGCGTCGAGCAGTGCTTCGGGGTCGGACGACGACGGGTCAGATGACGTCAGCGCGCCGGTCAGCTGTGCGATCCCGGACGTCACCTTCGGCCACGGCTCGTCTAGTGCCCCGTTGGACAACCCGTGGATTCCCGGCTCCACCCGCATGGCACGGGGTTCGAGATGGTTGGTGGCCCACCACATCTCGGCTCCGTCGTCGACGAGCAGATTCACCGGGGCATAGCGGTCGGCCGTCGCGACAAGGGCTGCCGCGGCATCGGCGGCACTGCCCGTACCGGTCACGAAGTCGACGGGCAGTCCACCACGAGAACGCTTGTCCGGCTGCGGTTGTGCGATCCCGTCACGCACATTGGTCACCGCGGCCAGCCGGTGCCCGTCGGGTGCGAGACCGAGCCAGGTACCACCCGCCTCGAGATCGCGTCCACCGATCACCGGCAGATCGTCCCACCGGTGCACCGCGGCGCTGCGCCGTTGATGAAACTCGTCACGGTTGGCGGCGAGGACGAGGCGATGGGACGGGTCGACCGCGAGGGCGAACAGGATCAAGCACACGACCGCCAGGCTACTGACACACACTCACAGAACCTGTGGCGGCATTCACGACACCGGCACCGACGACACCGGCCCGCCCCCGCCGAGGCGGGAACGGGCCGGTGGGCCGATCCGATCCGACGATCAGGCGTCGGCGGAGGCCTTCTCCTCGGCCGGGGCGGCCTTGGCGTCGTCGTCGACGGGGATGAGGCTGATCTTGCCGCGCTCATCGATGTCGGCGATCTCCACCTGCAACTTGGAGCCGACGTTCACCACGTCCTCGACCTTGTTGATGCGCTTGCCCTTACCGAGCTTGGAGATGTGCACGAGGCCGTCGCGGCCGGGCAGCAGCGACACGAAGGCACCGAACGCGGTGGTCTTGACCACGGTGCCCAGGAACCGCTCGCCCACCTTGGGCAGCTGCGGGTTGGCGATCGCGTTGACGCGGTCGATCGCCGCCTGCGCCGACTCACCGTCGGACGCACCGATGAACACGGTGCCGTCGTCCTCGATGGAGATGTTGGCGCCGGTCTCCTCGGTGATGGTGTTGATCGTCTTGCCCTTGGGGCCGATCAACTCGCCGATCTTGTCCATCGGGATCTTGATGGTGGTGATCCGCGGCGCGTACGGGCTCATCTCGTCGGGCTCGTCGATCGCCTCGGCCATCACATCGAGGATGGTCAGCCGGGCGTCCTTGGCCTGGGTCAACGCACCGGCGAGAACCTGGCTGGGGATGCCGTCGAGCTTGGTGTCGAGCTGCAGCGCGGTCACGAAGTCCTTGGTGCCCGCGACCTTGAAGTCCATGTCTCCGAAGGCATCCTCGGCGCCGAGGATGTCGGTCAGTGCGACGTAACGGGTTTCGCCGTCGATGGTGTCGGACACCAGCCCCATGGCGATGCCGGCAACCGGGGCACGCAGCGGCACACCGGCATTGAGCAACGACATGGTGGAGGCGCACACCGAGCCCATCGAGGTCGAGCCGTTGGAGCTCAATGCCTCGGAGACCTGACGGATCGCGTACGGGAACTCCTCGACGCTCGGGATCACCGGCACCAGGGCACGCTCGGCGAGCGCGCCGTGACCGATCTCGCGACGCTTCGGCGAACCGACGCGACCGGTCTCACCGGTCGAGTACGGCGGGAAGTTGTAGTGGTGCATGTAGCGCTTGGAGGTCTCGGGGGTCAGCGAGTCGATCTGCTGGGCCATCTTGACCATGTCGAGGGTGGTGACGCCCAGGATCTGGGTCTCGCCGCGCTCGAACAAGGCGCTGCCGTGGGCCCGCGGGATCACCGCGACCTCGGCCGAGAGCGAGCGGATGTCGGTGATGCCACGTCCGTCGATACGGAAGTGATCGGTCAAAATACGCTGGCGCACAAGCTTTTTGGTCACCGAGCGGAATGCCGCGCCGATTTCCTTCTCCCGGCCCTCGAACTGCTCGGCGAGCTGGGTGAGGATCTGTTCCTTGAGCTCGTCGGTCTTGTCGTCGCGCTCCTGCTTGCCGGCGATCGAGAGGACCGCAGCGAGCTTCTCGCTCGCGGCGGCCGACACGGCGTCGAAGACGTCGGACTCGTACGGCGGGAAGAGCGGGAACTGGCCGGTCTCCTTGGCGGCGGCCGCCGCGAGGGACTTCTGCGCCTCACAGAGGCGGGCGATGAACGGTTTGGCGGCCTCGAGACCCTCGGCGACGATCGCCTCGGTCGGCGCCTGCGCGCCACCGGCGATGATCTCGATGACGTTCTCGGTCGCCTCGGCCTCGACCATCATGATCGCGACGTCGGCGGAATCACCCTCGCCGGAGACGATGCGACCGGCGACGACCATGTCGAACACCGCGCCCTCGAGCTGTTCGGCGGTCGGGAACGCGACCCACTGGCCTGCCTTGTTCTCCTCGGTCGGGATGAGGGCGACGCGCACGCCGCCGACGGGACCGGAGAAGGGCAGCCCGGCGAGCTGCGTGGACGCCGACGCCGCGTTGATCGCGACGACGTCGTAGAGATCCTTCGGATCGAGCGAGAGCACGGTGACGACGACCTGGATCTCGTTGCGCAGGCCGTCGACGAAGGACGGGCGCAGCGGGCGGTCGATCAGCCGGCAGGTCAGGATCGCGTCGGTGGACGGACGGCCCTCACGGCGGAAGAACGATCCGGGGATACGCCCGGCGGCGTACATCCGCTCCTCGACGTCGACGGTGAGCGGGAAGAAGTCGAAGTGCTCCTTGGGGTGCTTGGACGCCGCGGTGGTCGACAGGAGCATGGTCTCGTCGTCGAGATAGGCGGTCACCGAGCCGGCGGCCTGCAGGGCGAGGCGTCCGGTCTCGAAGCGGATGGTGCGGGTACCGAAGCTGCCGTTGTCGATCACGGCGGTGGCCTCGGTGATGGTTTCGTCGTAGTCGGCGAAATCCTCGGTGGTGGTCACATCGGACATGTGGGGTGTTGATCCCTTCGTTGCGGCCGCATCCGGCGGCCGTGGGTGGCCGCGATTTCCGGCGGCCTTCTCTATGCGGATAGGGGCTGCCCGCGGCGCGACGACACGGCGATCATGCTTGGCTGCACGTGTCGGTGTCCGCGTGGGCGGCAAGCCCGGAACACGCGTGGGTGAGATCGTCGGCGGGAGGTGATCGGCGCGCTCGTATGCGCACCCTTTGCTCAGACGGCCTTCGATCGAAGCGGCCGGAACCTCGTGTTCCGGCGGCCACTACCGAGGACCGATCTGACTCGTCATCACTTCCGCGGACTCGCACGTCACGGCGGCGTTCCGACGCCACCTTATCATTGACACGACAAAGTCCATCGACACGACGACCACTGACACAGCAAGAACCGGTCGCCCCCGAGGGCGACCGGTTCTCCTGATGTCTGATGACCTCGACGCGACGAGGAGGTCAGCGACGCAGGCCGAGGCGCTCGATGAGCGAGCGGTAGCGCGCGATGTCGACCTTCGCGACGTACTTCAGGAGGCGACGACGGCGACCGACCAGCAACAGCAGCCCACGGCGGCTGTGGTGATCGTGCTTGTGCTCCTTGAGGTGCTCGGTGAGGTCGGTGATGCGCTTGGTCAGCAGCGCGACCTGCGCCTCGGGCGAGCCGGTATCGGTCTCGTGCAGACCGTACTGGCCGAGGATTTCTTTCTTCTCGGCAGCAGTCAGTGCCATGAAATACTCCTGTTTCTCAGTACCGCGACAATGTCATTCCTCGACCGAGCCCACCGGGGCCGATACGGGGCGGCGCGCCACCGCGGACTGCAGCAACGCCGGTCCGCCAATTTACCAGCGGTGAACCTCGGCGCCCAAATCGCTGCGCGCTGCGCTCACTGATCGGAGGCGGCGAGAATGGCGCGCGTCTTCTCCACGTCGTCGGCCATCGCCTCGAGGAGCCCGTCGATGCTGTCGAACTGCTCCATCGGGCGGATGTGGCTGACGAAGTCGACGGCGACGTGCTGGCCGTAGAGATCGGCGCTGGTGTCGAGGACGAAGGCCTCGACGGTGCGGGTCCGCCCGGAGAAGGTGGGGTTGGTGCCCACCGACACCGCGGCCTCGTACCGCTCGCCGGGGATCACCTGGCCGACCACCGGACCGGCCCCGAGCACGGTGAACCACGCGGCATACACCCCGTCGGCCGGGATCGCCGCATGCATCGGCGGTGCGACATTGGCTGTGGGATAACCCAATTCACGCCCTCGCCCGTCTCCGCGGACCACGACTCCCTCCACCCGGTGTGGGCGCCCGAGTGCCTCCGTCGCCCGCTCGACGTCCCCGGCGGCCACACACGACCGGATGTAGGTAGAGGAGTAGGTCACGGCGTGTTCGCCGAACAATGACACCGCCTGCACCTCGAACCCGAACTTGGCGCCGAGCTCGGTGAGTTTGGCGACATCGCCGGCGGCCTTCTTGCCGAACGTGAAGTTGGCACCGACGACGACGTCGGCGGCGTGCAGGCGCTCGACGAGCACATCGTGCGCGAAGTCTTTCGGTGTGCGCGCGGCGAGTTCGGGGGTGAAGGGCATCACACAGAACACATCGATGCCCAGTTGCTCGGCGAGCTCGGCCCGGCGCGTCAGGGTGGTCAGCTGCGGCGGATGGGTGCCCGCACGCACGACCTCGGCGGGGTGCGGGTCGAACGTCATCAGCACCGCGGGCACGCCGCGGTCTCGGGCGGCGCGCGTCGCGGCGCTGATCAACTCCGCGTGGCCGCGGTGAACGCCGTCGAAGACACCGATCGTGACCACACACCGACCCCAATCCGCGGGGACGTCCTCCAGACCTCTCCAACGCAACACGCCGACAACACTACGGCCACCGGCCGCGCCGTACCAGCACCGCCCGGACTGTGTGAACCTCCGGTGACCGATGCCCTCGAGCGTCGTGAACCCCGGGTGTCGCCACCGCAGTTCGCACCGCGCTCATGGCTGTCGACCGGGCTTCTTCGCGTCCGGGGGGATCGACACATAAGCTGAGCAGCATGCCCAACAGAGGACTGTCCCCCGCCGCCGGGGACAGCGAATCGCCGCCTGCGGTGACCACGCTGTCGACCGTGACCCAGGACTATCTGAAGGTCATCTGGACCTCGCAGGAATGGGCCGATGTGAAGGTCACCACCAAATTGCTCGCCGACAAGATGGGAGTGTCGGCCTCGACCGCCTCGGAATCGATCCGCAAACTCGCCGATCAGGGCCTGGTCTCCCATGAGCGTTATGGCGCGGTCACTCTCACCGATGAGGGTCGCAACGCGGCGATCCTGATGGTGCGTCGCCACCGACTGCTCGAGACCTTCCTGGTGCGCGAACTCGGATACGGCTGGGACGAGGTGCACGACGAGGCCGAAGTCCTCGAACATGCCGTGTCCGACCGCCTGATGGCGCGCCTGGACGCCAAACTCGGTTACCCGAGCCGGGATCCGCACGGCGACCCCATCCCCACGGTCGACGGTGCGGTGCCCACCCCGGACGCCGATTCGCTCGCCGACCTCGACGTCGGCGACTCCGGAACCATCGCCCGCATCTCCGACACCGATCCGGAGATGTTGCGCTACTTCGACCAGATGGGTGTCGCACTCGACTGCACGGTGACCGTCGTCGAGAAGCGGCCGTTCGCCGGGACCATCGCGATCAGCGTCGACGACGGCACGCCGATCGATCTCGGCGACATCGCCGCGCGGGCGATCTACCTGGTGACGGCGAGCTGACCACCGGCGCATCCGAACTCGATGCGCCGTCACACTCGACCGACGCAGACCGGACGCGATTGCAGGTTCACCCATCGCAGGGTCAGCGCAATGTCGCCGGTCGCACCACCATCACCGAACTGGCGCGTCTACCCTTCTCCTCGATCAATGCGATGGCCTGCCCGCGCGGATCGACGCCGACGTGAATTCCCTTGAGGCCCAACGGAACAAGCCAACGTCCCTGACTGATCGACTCGGCTTCGTCGTCGTCGATGTCGCGACGTGGGAACGATAACAGTGCCGCCTGGTCGATCGTCAGTGACAACTCGGGGGTCTCGGCGAGGACGTCGAGGGTTCGGGCGTGCTCCAGGGTGAACGGCCCCACCGCGGTGCGCCGCAGGGCGGTCAGGTGGCCGCCGGAGCCGAGGGCATCGCCGAGATCACGTGCCAGAGACCGGATGTAAGTACCGGCCGAACAGTCGACCTCGACGTCGAGATCGAGGAACCCGGCCTCGCCGCCGTCGTCGTCGGGCCGCCGGATCGCCCCGATCTCGAATCGTGAGACGGTCACCGGACGTGCCGCGAGATCGAACTCGGCGCCGGTGCGGGCCAACGCATGTGCGCGTTGCCCATCGACCTTGATCGCACTGACCTTGGCCGGGACCTGGGAAATGTCACCGGTGAGATCGGCGACCGCACTGGTGATCTCGTCATCGCCGATCTCCGAGACGGGCCCGCGACTGATGACCTGACCCTCGCGATCATCGGTGTCGGTGGCCGCCCCCAGACGGATCGTCGCCGTGTACGACTTGGTGGTCAGCGACAGCAGACCCAGGAGCTTGGTGGCCCGTTCCACACCGACGACGAGAACACCGGTCGCCATCGGGTCCAGAGTGCCTGCATGTCCGACCCGACGTGTGTTGAAGATCTTGCGGCACCGCGACACCACGTCGTGACTGGTGATACCGGCCGCCTTGTCGACGATGACCAGTCCGGCGTTCTCGATGGAGGCGTCGGCCATCAGAGCACCGCGATCACGGTGACGATGAGACCACGATCAATCATCCACCGGCCGTGGAACTCCGAGAGCGGACTCCCCCCGTCGACGGTCCGGCCGTCGATCAGGATGCGGGAGGTGAAGGTGCCCATGGGGACGTCGGCACCTCGGTCCTGCTCGACGGTGATGTGCGCATCCTCGAAACCCAGCCACCGCTGGGTCAGTGGAAACCACGCCTTGTACGTTGCCTCCTTGGCGCAGAACAACAATCGGTCCCAATGCAGCGTGTCGGGACGCTCGGCGAGTACCTGCCGTTCGGCGGGGAGACTGGTGTGGTCGATGACACCGTCGGGCAACGCGTCATGTGGTTCGGCATCGATGCCCAGTGAGCGCACCGCCATCGCGTAGGCAACCGTCGCCGCCCGGTACCCGTCGCAGTGGGTGAGGCTACCGACCACCTGCTCCGGCCACAGCGGCATTCCGCGTTCGCCCCGCATGATCGCAACCGGCTCGATACCGAGCTGCCCCAACGCCTGACGAGCACAGTGGCGTGCGGTGGTGAATTCGCGTCGGCGCTTCTCCACGGCCCGCGAGATCAGTGACTCCTCCCCCGGTAGCGGGGTGAGATCCGGTGGGTCACCGAACGATTCCGCCGAGGCCACCCCGGTGGGCAACAACTTCTCGATCACGGTTGGTCCCTCCGGGTGTCGTTCGTCGATCGTTCGGCGCGCCGGGCGGCCTGTTCGGCGCGGCGCTGTTCGAGTCGCCGGGCGAACTCCTCGGCGCGACGCTCGTAGTCGGGCGGCAGCTCGAATCGGGCACCATGCGGCGGCAGATCCTCTTCGCGCAGACCGGGATCCGGTGCGATCTGACGCAGCAACGGTTCGGGCAGCCCGCGGCGCTTCCATTCGCGCGGGTAGCCGACCGACACCTCCTCGAACCGCACGAGGTCGTAGAAGGTGGTCCGCGGGATGTGCAGATGCCCGTACACGCAACAGGCGGCGTTGAACCGGGTGTGCCAGTCGGCGGTCTCGGTGGTTCCGCACCACAGCGCGAACTCCGGATACATCAGGGTGTCGGTCGGTTCCCGCCGCAACGGCCAATGATTGATCAGGATCGTCCGCTCGGTCGGGTCGAGCGCCTCCAGACGTGCCCGGGTGGCCGCCACGCGGGCACGCCCCCACGCGTCGCGGGTCGGGAAAGGCTCCGGGGACAGCAGGAATTCGTCCGTGGCGACCACATTGCGTTCCCGTGCCAGTGCCAATGCCGCCAACGCGGTCGAGGTGCCCTCGGGCCGAAAGGTGTAGTCGTAGAGCAGGAACATGGGGACCACCCGTACCGGCGCAGAGCCGTCACCGGGATCGAACAGCGGATAGATGTCCTCGGGCGTCACGATCCCCATGTCCCGGCACGCTTGCACGAGATAGTCGTAGCGGGCCACCCCGAACACCTGCAGCGGATCCTTGGCCGTCGTGTAGAGCTCGTGATTGCCCGGTACCCACACGACGGTGTGGAAACGAGCGCGCAGCCGGCGCAGGGTCTCGACGATGTCATCGGTGCGTTCGGAGACGTCACCGGCCACGATCAACCAGTCGTCCGAGGTCCTCGGCCGGATCTGGTCGAGGATGTGCTCGTTGCCCCGATGTGCGACGTGCAGATCGCTGATCGCCCAGAGAGTAGCCACGAGGATCCATCGTGCCATGCGCTGTCATGTCCGGCGGCGCCCGGCACGATGCCCTTGCCTGAAGATGTCGCGGCGACGTGCCATGATGCCGACCATGAGTTATCCCCACCCTCCCGCGGTCCCCGCAGTGCCGGCGCCGGCCGTCGGTTCGCGGATGCCCGGCGGGCGCGGCCCGTGGTGGGTGCGAGTGCTGATCAGTGCGGCGATCACCGTCCTCCTGTGGGGGCTGTCGCTGGTGATCCTCATCGTCACCGACCGCAATTTCACCGGTTCTTGGGCGAACTTCATCGCGTGGACGGTGATCTATCTACTCTTCGTCGTCATACTCGCGCTCTGGGGACGGACCCTAGTACGCGGCATACTCGGCGCCTTGATCGCCTTCGTCCTACTGACCATCAGTCACGGGCTCGACGCACTGTTCCTCGTGAACGACTTCCACTTGTACGACTGGTACGAAACGATTGCGAACATCGGCACTCCGTTGTTCCTCATCGGAGCGATCGGTGGATGGAGTCTCGCCCGGCGCGCGACAGCCTTCGCGTGGATCGGTGTGATCCCGACGGTCGGAGTTGCGGCGGTCGCGACGTGGGTGCTCAATTATCACCTGCCGGACGTGCCGTACTCGTGGTTCGAACACCACGACTACACCCCCACGTGGTGGTGGTTCGCCTACATGTCTGTTCAGGCGGCGTTCATCATCGCGGGAGTCCTCGCTGTGTGGGCGTGCGACGCCATCGGCCTCGCCATCCGACGGAACCGACCGACCCCGCCCTCCGCGGGCCCGACCGCCACGTGGGGAGCCCAGGGCGTCCAAGCACCGTGGCCACCCTCGTCACCGGCCACATCCGGGCAGCCATCGTGGCCTGGGCAGCAGCCTCTATGGCCCTCTCAGCCACCGCCGGCCTGGCCCACCCCGCCACCGCAGGCGTGGCCAGGTCCGCCACCCACTCAGCCGCCGCCCGGCACCTGATCGGCCCGGCTGCCCGCCGGTGTCGTCGCGCCCACGCGATGCCAGCGTCCCGAGGCGATCCGCAGACACACCGCGACCAGTCGGGCGATCATGAACACCACCAGCCCACTCCACACTCCGGCCAGTCCCCAGTCGAAGATCAGCGACATCCAGATCAGCGGGAGGAAGCCGACGAGTGCGGCGACGAGGGTTGCCGTGCGCAAGAAGGCTGCGTCGCCGCTGCCGAGCAGTACGCCGTCGAGGGCGAACACGACGCCGGCGATCGGCAGCATCGCCACGAAGAACCACCAGGGCACCCCGATCGCGTCGAGCACCACCGTGTCGGAGGTGAACACCTTGGGTAGCGACGTCGCGCCCGCCGCGAACACCGCGGCCATCACCGCGGCGGCGATCACCGAGACCAGGGTCACCCGCCGGGCGACCGAGCGTGCGATGGTCACCGATCCCGCACCCAGTGCTGCCCCGACGAGGGCCTGGGCGGCGATGGCCACCGAATCGAGGAACAGCGACATGAATTCCCAGAGCTGAAGCACCAGTTGGTGTGCGGCCACCTGCGCGACACCGAATCGGGCGGCCACCGCCGCCGCGGAGATGAAACAGATCTGGAACGACAGACTGCGCACGATGAGGTCGCGGGCCATCACCAGTTGCGCTGCGATCATCTGGCGGTTCGGTGCGAAGGCCGCGAACACACTGCCCGACTCCTCGGCAGCCGAAGACCGCACGCTCACCAGTTGCTCACGCACCACGCGCGCGGCGAACAACAGCCCGGTGATCGACTGCCCGATCACGTTGGCGACGGCGCTGCCGATGATGCCGAGCCGCGGGAAGAACCACAGTCCGTGTACCAGACCGACGACGAGCACCGCCGAGATCGCCAGCCCGACAACCACATAGATGATGGGTCGACGTGTCTCCTGAACCCCGCGCATCCAGCCGTTGCCGGCCATCGACAGCAGGATCAGGGGCACACCGAACACCGCGACCCGCACCCACTGCGTCGCATCGGCGGCCACGACCGCCGACGACGACGAGGCGTCGCCCACCAGCGCCGACATCACATACGGCGCAATCGGCCACGCGACGGCGATGATCACCAGCCCCACGGCCACCGCTATCCAACTCGCCTGCACGCCCTCGGCGATCGCACCCGGACGGTCACCGGCTCCGTACCTGCGGGCCGACCGTGCGGTCGTGCCGTAGGACAAGAACGTCAACTGCGTGCTGATGATCGACAGCACCAGAGTCGCCACGGCGAGCGCGGCCAACTCGTCGCCACCCAGCCGACCGACCACCGCGAGATCCAACAGCAGATACAGCGGCGGTGCGATCAGTACCGCGAGAGCCGAGACGGTCAGTATGCCGACCCGACGCACTCCGGCATCGAGCACACCGGCATCGAGCACACCGGCATCCGGGCCTGCGTCCTCCGGGTGTGCGGCCTCGGGATCAGGGGCGTTGCGTTCGGTCACAGGGATCGCCGAAGGCGATCGATCACCTCGTCGGCCGTACCCGTGTCGCTGTAGCCGGAGGCGAGGCGATGTCCGCCGCCGCCATGGGTGCGGGCGATGGGGACCAGATCGACGGTGCTCTTGGAGCGCAACGACACCGTCCACTCACCGGCGTCGATCTCCTTGAACACCGCGGCGACCTCGGCTTCGGCGGTGGTTCGGACGATGTCGATGACGCTCTCCGACTCTTCCCAGCTCATCCCGGCCAACGCCCGGTGGGTCACCACGGCATACACCAATCCCTCACCACCACAAGCAGTTCGGTCGAGCGTTGCGGTGGCGAGAATCTCCGACACCATGCCGAGCCAGCCGAACGGATGCGTGTCGAGCAGCCGGCGACTCCACGTCCGGGAGTCCACACCGGCGTCGACGAGCCGGGCAGCCACCCGGAACGACTCCGGGCACGCCCAGCGGAACGACCCGGTGTCGGTGGTCAGACCTGCGTACAGACAGGTCGCGATGTCCTCATCGAGATCGACGCCGAGGTCGTCGAGTACGCGCAGGACGAGCACCGCGGTGCAGTCGGCGTGCGGATCGACGAAGTCAAGGTCGCCGAAACCGGTGTTCGACGCGTGGTGATCGATGACGATCGTGGTCTCGGCCCCGGTGAAGTGCGACTCGAGTTCACCGAGCCGCGGGCGGCTCGCGGCGTCGACCGACACCACCAACCGACTGCCTCGCAGGGCCGCCGGATCGACGAGCAACTTGTGCCCGGGCAGATCGGCGAAGGCCTCCGGGAGCGACTCCGGGCCGGGATGGGCGACCTCCACGTCCACCCCGAGCCGATCGAGCGCCAACCCGAGCGCCAACCCGCTGCCGATGGTGTCGGCGTCGGGTCGGACGTGACACAGGATGGTCACCGGACCGTTGTCGTCGGCGACCTGCCGGATGGACTGCGCGATCGCCGCACTCGAGGCTGCGGTCACGCGTGATCGCCGTCCTTGTCACCATGCTCGGGGTCATCAAGTTCGGGGTCACCATGCTCGGGTTCGTCGTGACCGGGCACCCGGTAGGGATCGGCCTCACCCGCCGGCCTCGCCTCGGCGGCACGCCGCGCGACGAGTTCATCACTCGCCCGCGCTCGCGCCACCAACTCCTCCATGTGCCGCGCGGCGTCGGGAACGGTGTCGAGGACGAAGGTGAGCGTCGGGGTGAAACGCACCCCGGTGCCCGCGCCGACCTTGGACCGCAGGATTCCGGTCGCCTTCGCCAGACCGGCCGCGGCGGCCTCGTAGTCCGGCTCGGTGTCCAGGGTCTCGCCCATCACCGTGTAGAAGACCGTCGCGTCATGCAGGTCACCGGTGACGCGCGCGTCGGTGATGGTCACATGGGCCAGCCGCGGGTCCTTGATGTCGTGCGAGATCGCCGACGCGACGATCGACGAGATCCGCTTGGCCAGCCGTTGTGCTCGTGCCGGATCAGCCATGATTGTCCTTCCCGAAGGGATCGAAAGGCGCTCCCCTCCCGCGTGGTGCCTGGGCGGCACGCTCGCGGAAGGGGAGCACTCGAGAGTGGTACGCGTCAGTCGCGCGGCTTCTCCTGGAGCTCATAGGACTCGATGACGTCGTCGACCTTGATGTCGCTGTACGTCAGTGTGAGACCACATTCATAGCCCTCGCGTACCTCGGTCGCATCGTCCTTCTCCCGCTTGAGCGAGGCGATGGTGAGGTTCTCCGCGACGACCACGTTGTCACGCAGCAGACGTGCCTTGGCGTTGCGGCGCACGATGCCCGACTGCACCAGACAGCCGGCGATGTTGCCGACCTTCGACGACTTGAAGATCGCGCGGATCTCGGCGCGGCCGAGTTCCACCTCTTCGTAGATCGGCTTGAGCATGCCCTTGAGCGCACTCTCGATCTCGTCGATCGCCTGGTAGATCACCGAGTAGTACCGGATGTCGACACCCTCGCGGTTGGCCAGCTCGGTCGCCTTGCCCTCCGCTCGGACGTTGAATCCGATGATGATCGCGTCCGAGGCCGCGGCCAGGTTCACGTTGGTCTCGGTGACACCACCGACACCGCGGTCGATGACCCGCAACGAGACCTCATCACCCATGTCGATACCGAGCAGCGCCTCTTCGAGGGCCTCGACGGTACCGGAGTTGTCGCCCTTGAGGATCAGGTTCAGCTGGCTGGTTTCCTTCAGCGCCGAATCGAGGTCCTCGAGGCTGATCCGCTTGCGGCTGCGTGCGGCCAGCGCGTTGCGCTTGCGCGCATTGCGGCGGTCGGCGATCTGACGCGCGATGCGGTCTTCTTCGACGACGAGCAGGTTGTCACCGGCACCGGGCACCGAGGTGAAGCCGATGACCTGCACCGGCCGCGACGGCAGAGCCGCCTCGATGTCGTCGCCGTGCTCGTCGACCATGCGACGCACACGACCGTAGGCGTCACCGGCAACGATCGAATCGCCGACGTGCAGCGTGCCGCGCTGAATGAGCACGGTCGCCACCGGTCCACGTCCGCGGTCGAGGTGGGCCTCGATGGCCACGCCCTGGGCGTCCATGTCGGGATTGGCACGCAGGTCGAGCGACGCGTCCGCGGTCAGCAACACCGCTTCGAGCAGTTCGTCGATGTTGGTGCCCTGCTTGGCCGAGATGTCGACGAACATCGCCTCACCGCCGTACTCCTCGGGGATCAGGCCGTACTCGGTGAGCTGACCCCGGATCTTCTGCGGGTCGGCGCCTTCCTTGTCGATCTTGTTGACCGCCACCACGATCGGCACATCGGCCGCCTGCGCGTGGTTGATGGCCTCCACCGTCTGCGGCATGACGCCGTCGTCGGCCGCGACCACCAGGATCGCGATGTCGGTGGCCTTCGCACCGCGGGCACGCATGGCGGTGAACGCCTCGTGACCGGGGGTGTCGATGAAGGTGATCAACCGGTCGTCGCCGTTGAGGTGCGTGTTGACCTGGTAGGCACCGATGTGCTGGGTGATGCCGCCGGCCTCGCCCTCGCGGACACTGGCGTTACGGATCGTGTCGAGCAGTCGGGTCTTACCGTGATCGACGTGACCCATGACGGTCACCACCGGCGGACGCTGCTCGAGATCTTCCTCGTCGCCCTCGTCCTCGCCGTAGCTCAGGTCGAAGCTCTCGAGTAGCTCGCGGTCCTCGTCCTCGGGGCTGACCACCTGGACGGTGTAGTTCATCTCCGAACCGAGCAGCTCGAGCGTCTCGTCATTGACCGACTCGGTCGCGGTGACCATCTCACCGAGATTGAACAGCGCCTGGACCAGCGATGCCGGGTTGGCGTCGATCTTGTCGGCGAAGTCCGACAACGATGCGCCGCGGGCGAGCCGGATGGTCTCACCGTTGCCGCGCGGCAGCCGGACGCCACCGACGGCCGGCGCCTGCATCGAATCGTATTCCTGACGCTTCTGCCGCTTCGACTTACGGCCCTTGCGCGGGGCACCACCGGGTCGACCGAAGGCGCCTGCGGCACCGCCGCGGCCACGTCCGCCGCCACCGGGACGGCCGCGGAAACCGCCACCACCGGCGGGAGCACCACCGGGAGCGCCGCCACCGCCGCCGCGGTATCCACCGCCACCGCCGCCGCGGTTTCCACCGGGGCCGCCGCTACGACCACCCGGACGGGCGTCGGGACGGGCGGCACGACTGGGCATCGCACCCGGATTCGGGCGCGGGGGCATGTTGCCCGGGCTCGGACGGGGACCGCCCTGACCGGGAGCCGGACGCGGTCCGCCCGGGCCGGGTCGGCCACCCTGGGCACCGGGACGACCACCGCCGGGACGGGGACCGCCCTGGCCCGGGCCGGGACGACCGGCCGGGGGTCGAGGTGCCGGCGCGGGCGCCGACGAGTACGGGTTGTTGCCGACACGCGGCGCACGGGGGCCCGGCTTCGGACCACCGGGACGCGGTCCCGGCGTCGGTCCGCCCGGCTTCTGGGCCGGTGCGGGCTGCTGTGCGGGCGGCGCGGACCGCTGGGCGGCCGCGGGTGTCGGGGCCGCCGGCTTCGGTGCAGCCGGCGTCGCCGGGGCCGCCTGTGCGGCGGCGGGCGTCGGAGCTGCGGGGGCCGGGGCCGCCGGGGCCGCGGCCGGCTGCGGGGCCGGACGGGTTTGCTCGGTACGAGCCGGGGCCTTCTGCTCGGCTGCCGGTGCCGGCTTGGGGCCGCCGGGCTTGGCGCCCGGACGCGGACCCGCGCCGGGCTTGGGGGCGGAACCGTTGGTGCCGGGCTTGGGCGCCGACGAACCGCCGTCTTTGTTCGGGAATGATTCGCGGAGTCGACGGGCCACCGGGGCCTCGACGGTCGACGACGCGGATTTGACGAACTCGCCCTGTTCCTTGAGTCGCTCGAGCACCTGTTTGCTCGTCACGCCCAGTTCCTTGGCCAGTTCATGCACGCGGGCCTTGCCTGCCACTGCTCTCCTCACTTGGAGGCCGAGCGGGCTGCCCGCTACGGCCTCGGATTACGTCCGATACGTGCTCATCGTGGTGACTTCACGGTGTGCTCATGTCTTCTGCTACCTGTTCCGGCCCGGTATCGGGCCTGCTGTCGTCCGTGGTCGGTGATGGTGCTGTTGCACCGATCACTTCTGCACCGAACACTTCTACGAGGTCGTCGGGGTTCACGACGAGACGCGACGCCCTCAATGCCGGGGCGAACGCTCGCCGCCGCACCGCGGCGGACACACAGTCCTCCCGCGGATGCAGCCACGCACCCCGTCCCGGCATGGTCTTCGCGAGATCGACCGCGATCGTGGGCCCGTCGGCACCCTCTCGGGCGACGACGCGGACCAGTGCGGTGATGTCGGTACGGGACCGACATCCGATGCACATCCGAATCGGACGACCCCGACGGCCATCGTCGGGTGACGAGGTCGACGGCTTTCGCTGAACCATCGCTCAGTCTAGCGCTAGTGACCGCGACTAGGACAATCGGCTGCCGCCGGGCGTGCCCGAGCCGGCGGCTCGGGCGTCGTCGGCGTCGGATCGGATGTCGATGCGCCATCCGGTCAGCCGCGCGGCGAGCCGCGCGTTCTGTCCTTCTTTGCCGATGGCCAGCGACAACTGGTAATCCGGCACCACGACCCGCGCTGCCTTGGCGGCGAGGTCGACGACCTCGACGGAGACAACCTTCGCCGGTGACAACGCATTCCCGACGAACACCGCCGGGTCGGTGTCGAAGTCGATGATGTCGATCTTCTCCCCGGCGAGCTCACTCATCACGTTGCGGACCCGCTGGCCCATCGGCCCGATGCACGCCCCCTTGGCATTGAGCCCACTGACGCCGGTGTGCACGGCGATCTTCGACCGGTGTCCGGCCTCTCGGGCCACCGCCACGATCTCCACCGACCCGTCCTCGATCTCCGGCACCTCCAGGGAGAAGAGCTTGCGCACGAGATTGGGGTGGGTGCGCGACAGGGTGATCTGTGGTCCGCGCTGTCCGCGGCTGACGCCGACCACGTAGCACTTGATGCGATCGCCGTGGGTGTAGGTCTCACCGGGAACCTGCTCGGCGGACGGGATGATGCCCTCGGTGGCATTGGCCTCGTTGCCGATCTGCACCACGACCATGCCGCGGGCGTTCGCCCGGGCATCCTGCTGCACGACGCCACCGACGATCTCACCCTCGTGGGCCACGAGATCGCCGAAACTCTTCTCGTTCTCCGCGTCACGCAGCCGTTGCAGGATGACCTGCCGGGCGGTGGTCGCCGCGATACGCCCGAACCCCTCGGGGGTGTCGTCGTATTCGTGGACGACCTCACCGTGCTCGTCGAGTTCCTGGGCCATCACCCGGACGGCACCGGTCTTGCGGTTCACGTCGATCCGCGCGTGCGGCGCGAATCCGTCGGTGTGGCGGTAGGCGGTCAACAGTGCCGTCTCGATCGCGGTGATCACCGTATCGGTCGGGATACCCTTGTCGGACTCGATCATCCGCAGCGCGTTGATGTCGATGTTCATTGCTCGTGGACTCCTATTCACTTGTCGGCGTATTCACTTGTCACATGGTCGTTCTCGATGGCCGGACCCACATGGTTCGGTGTATCCCGCCATCGGTGCACATCCCACAGTTCGGTGCACATCTCACAGTTCGGTGCGTAGCTCACAGTTCTGCGGTGCCGGGTTCACGACGCCGCGCGATCTCCTCGTCGTCGAGGCCGCACCGGGTGAGTTCGGCCACACTCGGACGCGAGAAGTCGACCTCGACGACCGCGCGGTCGACGGCGTCGAAGCGGACAGATTCCACGGCTATCCGCCCGCGGTGATTGACGACGATCTCGACGGCCTCGTCGTCGAGCGCGCCGATACGCCCGGTGATCGAGGCGCCGTCGACATCTCTGATCGCGACCTTGCGTCCACGTGCCCGCCGCCAATGCCGTGGCAGGGTGAGCGGCCGGCCGACGCCCGGCGAGGTGACCTCCAGCGTGTACGGGTCGTCGGAGAGATCGTCGTGGGCGTCGAGCGTGTCGGAGATGTCGCGGGTCAACTCACCGAGCAGGTCGAGGTCGGTGCCGGCGTCGGAATCGACGATCACCCGGATCTCGTCGGTGCCCGCGGAGGTCGAGACGATCACGTCCTCGAGGTCGAGTCCGCGATCGGTGACGAACTCACCGACGAGTTCGCGGACCCTCATCCGGTCGATGGTCACCGTGATCTCCCTCGTCTTCAGTTGTCCGGTTCACCCGTGGCGTGCAGCCCGTGCGGCTGCGCTGGCGCCCATCCATCGTAGAGGACACCTCAGGGGCTCGACGAAGTGCGCACGAACGGGCGTGCCGCGACCACCGTCGGGCTACGCCCGACTGGCATCATGTGTCGGGTGAGTCTCCCGCACCCCGATGAACCGACCGGCCGGTCCGCCGGCGTATCTCGTCGAACCCTGCTGCGGGGCAGTGCCGTCGCGGGCATCGGGGTGGTCACCGTCGCCGTGGCGGCGGGGTGCGATCGCGGACCCGATCCCGCCGAGACCACCGCACAGGCGCTGCTGCCCCTCGCACGCTCGGCGCTGGCCGACGCAGCCGCGGCGCGGGCTCTCGCCCCGCAGGTGACCGACTATTCGGCGGCCCTCGGCGTGATCGCCGAGCAGCGGGCGCAGCACGCCCAGGCGTTGCGCGAGGAGATCACACGACTCGACCAGACCCTCACCGGCCAGATCGAACCGTCCGGGACCGCCTCGTCGAGTGCCGCTGCGCCCGGCACACCCACCCAGGCGGCGAACTCGCTGGAAGGTCTGCGCTCATCTCTGAGTTCGTCGGCGAAGGCGGCGCGAACGGCGGCCATCGCATTGTCGGGGTACTCGGCCGGTCTGGCCGGGTCGATCAGCGCCTCGACGACAACCCTCGCGGAGGTTCAGCTGGCATGAGTCCCACCACCGACTCCCTGACCGACGCCGCAGATGCCGAGAACGCGGCGATCTTCACCTACGGCGTGCTCACCGCGTTCGTCTCGGCGTCCCGCCGCTCGACGGTCGACGACAACCTCGTCGCGCACCGCGCAGCCCGCGACGCCGTCAACGATGCGCTCACCAAAGCCGGTGGTACGCCTCCGGAACCGGCGGCGGGCTACACCTTGCCGCTGACGGTGAACGACCCGGTGAGTGCCGCCAAGGCGGCGCTGGCCGCCGAGGTCGACTGCACCGTCGCCTATCGCTCGGTGCTCGAGAAGGCCGATTCCGGTTCTGCCCGGACCCTCGGTGTCGACCAGCTCACCGGGTCGGCATCACGGGCCGCGGATTGGCGGATCGCCTTGGGCGACAAGCCCACCACCGTGGCCTTCCCGGGACAGCGCTGACCGGCCGACCGGCCGACTCCGATCCGCCCGGCGCCCTCAGCCGCGGACGGTGGCGGTGATGGCGTCGACCGCTTCGGCCACCGCCACCTCCACCGAGTCCCCGGAGAAGCGGTCGCGCACCTCGACGACCCCGTTGGCGTAGCCGCGCCCGACGACGACAACCGTTGGCATACCCAGCAATTCGGCGTCCTTGAACTTGACCCCCGGTGAGGCCTTGCGGTCGTCGAGCAGTACCTCGAGGCCCGCGGCATCGAGGTCGGCGGCCAGTGCCTGCGCACCGTCGATTGCCGCCTGATCCTTGTTCGCGATGACCAGGTGTACGTCGAACGGCGTGACCGCGCGCGGCCACCGCAGCCCCTTGTCGTCATGCCATTGTTCGGCCAGCACCGCGACGAGCCGGGACACACCGACGCCGTAGGACCCCATCGTCAGGCGCACGGGCTTGCCGTTCTCGCCGAGGACGTCGACCTCGAAGGCGTTGGTGTACTTCTGGCCGAGCTGGAAGATGTGGCCGATCTCGATGCCCTTGGCGCTCACCAGCTCACCCTTGCCGTCCGGCGACGGGTCGCCGTCACGCACCTCGGCGGCCTCGATGGTGCCGTCGGGCGTGAAGTCTCGGCCGGCCACCAATCCCACCACGTGATGGTTCGGTTCGTCGGCTCCGGTGATCCACGACGATCCGTCGCCGATGCGCGGATCGACGAGGAAGCGAACCCCGTTGGCCGCCAATCCCTTCGGCCCGATGTAGCCCTTGGTGAGGAACGGGTTGGCGGCGAAGTCGGCATCGGTGAGCAACTCGACCTCGGCGGGCTCCAGCGAGGCCTCGAGGCGCTTGAAGTCAACCTCCCGATCCCCGGGAACCCCCACACCGAGGAGTTCCCAGTCACCGCCGGGTTCGCGGACCTTGACCATCACGTTCTTGAGGGTGTCCGCGGCGGTGAACGTTCCCTCGAGAGTCGCATTGGCCCAGGCCACCAGGGTGTCGATGGTCGGGGTGTCGGGCGTCCGGTGCACCTTTGCCGGCGGCAACCCGTCGAACGGGATGGGTTGCGCCGCAGGGGTGATGACGGCCTCGACATTGGCGGCGTAGCCCGATTCCGGGCATCGGACGAAGGTGTCCTCACCGACCTCGCTCTCGGCGAGGAACTCCTCGGACGCGCTGCCGCCCATCGCGCCGGAGGTGGCGGCGACGATCACATAGCGCACCCCGAGGCGGGCGAAGATCTTCTGATAGGCCTCGCGGTGGGCGTGATAGCTGGACTTGAGTCCGTCGTCGTCGAGGTCGAACGAGTAGGAGTCCTTCATCACGAACTCGCGGCCACGGAGGATCCCGGCGCGCGGCCGCTCCTCGTCGCGGTATTTGGTCTGGATCTGATACAGGATGACCGGCAGATCCTTGTAGGAGGAGTACTCCCCCTTGACCAGCTGGGTGAAGAGTTCCTCGTGGGTCGGGCCGAGCAACATGTCGGCGCCCTTGCGGTCCTTGAGGCGGAACAGCGCATCGCCGTACTCGGTCCAGCGGCCGGTCTCCTCGTAGGGATCACGCGGCAGCAACGCGGGCAGCAGGATCTCCTGGGCGCCGATGGCGTTCATCTCCTCGCGCACCACCTGCTCGACCGCCTTGAGCACCCGCAGTCCCAGCGGCAACCAGCTGTAGACGCCGGGTGCGGCTCGCCGCACGTAGCCGGCACGGACCAACAGCTTGTGGCTGGGGACCTCGGCGTCGGCCGGGTCGTCGCGCAGCGTCCGCAGGAACAGATTCGACATGCGTGTGATCACGGGTCAGAAGTCTAGTCGGGCCCGCGACCCGGTTTCCCCGGCCCGCCCGGCGCGGTCGATACAGTGTTGCGGTGCTTGTCATCCTGCCGCCCTCCGAGACGAAATCCGATGGTGGCGACGGTCCACCGCTGAACCTCGACGCCCTGTGGTTCACCGAGCTCACCCCCATCCGCAAGCGCCTCGCCGACGCACTCGTCGAGCTGTCCGCCGACCTCGACGCGAGCCGTGACGCACTCGGGTTGGGCAAGACCCAGCTCGCCGAGGTCGACCGCAACGCCGACCTGTGGCACTCGCCGACACGCCCGGCCATCGAGCGCTACACCGGTGTCCTCTACGACGCTCTCGATCACCGCGGGCTGACCCGTGCGGGCAAGGCCAAGGCTGCCGACCGGCTCGCTATCGGCTCGGCACTGTTCGGCGTCGTGCGCTCGACCGATCCGATCCCGGCCTACCGACTCTCCGGGGGCTCGAAGCTCCCCGGACTCCCGACGTTGGCGTCGGTCTGGAAGCCGGAGCTCTCATGCGCCCTCGACACCGTCGACGACCTCGTCGTCGACCTGCGATCGGGGATTTATCAGCAACTCGGCCCGGTGTCCGGGGCGATCACCGCGACGGTGGTGACCGAGGCCGCCGATGGCAGCCGAAAAGTGGTGAGCCACTTCAACAAACACTACAAAGGCCTGATTGCCCGCGAATTGGTGCGCACACGTCGCACGGTGCGTGACGTCAATGCGCTGGCCGCGGTCCTCGCCGATGCGGGGCAACGTGTGGAGATCGCGCGAGCCGACGAGATCGTGGTGATCACGGACTAGGGCCCCACATTCGCGTTAACGTTTGCCGTGTTAACTATAGTGGCGGTCATGTCCGAGCCGATGTTCGTGTGCAATATCGATCCGCGCACCCGCGACATGCGCGACGAACCGTTCGCGCACGAGAACCTCGACGCCTTCGTGCAGCGGTGGCCCGGTGTCGACGTCGCCGTGTCCCCCGACACCGTGACCTTCGACCGGACCCCCGGTCCGGAGCGCGCGGAGACCGTCCTCGACGTGTTGACCACCGTGGGCGGGACCGCCCTCGGCGCCCATCTGCCGGTGGCGATCAGTTGCGATCGTGCCTGGTTGGGTGCCGATCATCCCCCGATGACCACCCTGGTCCTGGTTCGCGACGCCGACGAGATCCGCGACGCGTTGACGATGGACGCGGTGCATCCGGGCATCTACGACGGCCCGCGCTCGAGCCTGCGGATGGTGCGCCGTTGGTCCGACGAGCATGTCGCGACCGCGCTGGGCGGCAATGTCTTCCTCAGGATCGACGGCGAGCACGTTCACATCTGGGGCCGATGGTTCGAGACGACACCACAGATCTTCATCGGAGGCGCGCTGCACGACGCCGGTGGTGTGCGCACGTGGACCGCGCGCTGGGGTGCGCCGCCGACCGAGTTACAAGCCGGCCTGACCTACGCGGCCGACGGGTGGGTGATGCACCCCGAACTGTCGCGACTTCGCCTGATCGGTCACGGGGTCGAACTGATCGTCACCGGACCGCAGAAGATCTCGGTGCGCCCGGCACGCTGACGACGTCCGGCTACGACTGCCTCGAACTCACGTCGTCGACGTCGAGGGTGGCGTTGGCGGCTTCCTGCGCCGCCTGCCCCTCGGCAACCTCTTCGGGGGTGAACCGCATGAACAGGACGACGACGGCCGCGACGACCGCTATCCCCGCGCAACACGCGAATCCCAGGCCGTAGCCATCAGCCTGAGCGGCGAGCTGGGTGGCGTTCATCGTTTCCACCGGCGCGGTGGTGCCCCCTTGCGAGAGCGCGCGGGAGGTGACCATCGCCCCGACCACGACGAGTCCGACGGCGCCGCCGAGATTTTGGGCGACCTGCGCGAGCGCGGTGAGCGGACCGATCTCGGTCGGCTCGACCCCGGCGATCACCGACAGGGTCAGCGGGATGACGGCGAGGCCGACGCCGAATCCGATCACCACGACCGGGATCGCGATGCTCGGGAAATAGCTGGGCATCTCGGTGGCGATCGACGACGCGTACAGGCAACCGGCGAGGATGACGGCACCACCAACGAGCACCAGCCAGCGCGGCTGGATCATCAGGGCGAGTTTGGAGGCGATCGCCGCGGCCACCCCGAGGCCCACCGCGAACGGCACCACCGCCAGACCACTCTGGATCGGCGTGTACTTGAGGATTCCCTGCAGGTACAGCGAGATGAACACCGCCATGCACATCATGATCATGCTGGCCAGCAGGATCGCACCGAGCGCCGCGACCCGGCTGCGGTTGTCGAACAGTCGCAGCGGCAGGATCGGATTGGCCGCGCGTCGCTCCCAGACGATGAAGGCGACCAACGCCAGCCCGCCCAGGATGAACGACCCGACGACGATGGGCCTGTCCCACCCGTTCGGGCCGTCGCTGACCGCGAGCACCAGCAAGGTGCAGCCCAGCGTGGCCAGTACCGCACCGGGGACATCGAGGGGCATCCGCTCCCCCTGCGACTCGCGCAGGGCGAACAGCGCGCCCACCACCACCGCGAGTCCGATCGGGACATTGATCAGGAAGACCAGGCGCCAGGAGATCTGGGTCAGCACGCCGCCCAGGATGAGGCCGGCGACCGATCCCACACCGGTCATCGCGGCGTAGATCGCGAAGGCCTGGCTACGCGGTTTCCCGGGTGCGAAGGTCGTCGCGACCAGCGCCATCGCGGTCGGTGCGGCAATGGCCGCCGAGGCGCCCTGCAGCGCTCGGCCGATGACCAGACTCTCCTCGTTCCAGGCCAACCCGCACAGCAGGGAGGTCGCGGTGAACGCGGCCACGCCGAGGATGAACATCCGTTTGCGGCCGAAGGCGTCGCCGAGACGGCCACCGAGGAGCATCAGCCCACCGAAGGCCAGGACGTAGCTGGTGATGACCCAGTTCGCCGACGACTCGCTCAGGGAAAGGCTGTCGCGGATACGCGGCAGGGCAAGCGCGGCGACGGTGCCGTCGAGCACCATCAGCAGTTGCATCCCCGACAGCACCAGGATCGCCAGACCGAACACCGGCCGGTACTGGTCCGACGGCGCCGTGGTGGCATCGCTCGACGCCGAGAATGTCGACATACCGGTCGACGCTACCGCCGACGGGCTCGACTATGCCAATCCCCGTTGACGTATCGCCGTCCACCAGGTGGCACGTGGGCGCACCCGGTCGGCGGTGTGTCAGGTGAACGCGAGCACGTCATCGGCGTCGGTGAAGCCCGCCACGTCGCCGATGACGACGATCGCCGGCGGGCGCAGCCCCTCGCTCTGCGCGGTGTCCGCGGCGTGCGCGAGATCGGTGCGGAGCACTCGCTGCGTGGGTAGCGAGCCGTTCTCGATCATCGCGACCGGCGTGTCGCCGGGGCGCCCGCCGGACAGCAGCGCCTGCGCGAACTTCTCCACCCGCTCCACCGCCATCATCAGCACGAGAGTGCCGCGCAGTCGCGCGAGCGCCGACCAATCGGTCAGCGAGTCGGGGTGATCGGGCGCCACATGGCCCGACACGATGACCACCTCGTGTGTCACACCGCGATGCGTCACCGGGATACCCGCGGCCGAGGGCACCGAGATGGGACTGGCGATGCCCGGGACCACCGACACCGGGACCCCCGCGGCCACACACGCCTGTAATTCCTCGAAGCCGCGACCGTAGACGTAGGGGTCGCCACCCTTGAACCGCACGACGAACTTGCCCTCCTTCGCCTTCGCGACGAGGACATCGTTGATGGCTTCCTGCTTCATCGCCCGTCCGTACGGGACCTTCGCGGCGTCGATGATCTCGACCTGCGGTCCCAACGCCGCCAGCAGCTCCGGCGGTGCGAGTCGATCGGCGACGACCACGTCCGCGGCCATCAACAACCGCAATCCGCGGACCGTGATGAGGTCGGGGTCGCCGGGGCCGCCGCCCACCAGCGCCACGCCGGGCGGGTGCGGGGCCTCGTCGACCTGGAGATCGCCGTCGGCCAGCGCCCGGCCGATCGCCGCGCGCAGGGCCGCCGACAACTTGTGATCACCGCCGGCGATAACCCCGAACTGGACGTCTCGGTGCCGACCGGAGGCCGGGGTTACCGCGGTGCCGAACCGGGCGTCGTCGGCGCGCACACAGAACGTGTGCCGACGCTCCGCCTCGGCCACCACCGCGGCGTTCACCTCGGGGTCATCGGTGCAGGCCATCGCATACCAGGCACCGTCGAGGTCACCGTCGGCGTAGGCCCGCCGGTGCAGGGTGATGCCGGCGAACGATTCGACCGCCGGAGTCGGCTCGAGGGCCACCACATGGACCTCGGCCCCGCACGCCACCAGATTCGGCAGGCGTCGCTGGGCCACCGATCCCCCGCCGACCAGGACTACCTTGCGGCCCATCAGGTCCAGACCCGACAGATAGTGCGGATGGCCCGATCCGGGGTGTGCGGCTGCAGACATGAGAAGAACCGTACCGACTGCGCGCCGATCGGCAGCGCTCAGATCTCCCGGGGTACGACCGGTGTTCCACCGGGGCCGGCGGACTCGTCGTTCACCCGGTGGGATCGGTCACAGGGGGAGTTCGCCGGTTCGTCGGATGTGCGCCCAGACATCGGCCGCCGGCACACCGAGACGGTGCGCCGCCGCCTCGAGCAGCGCTCCGAGCAACACCGAACTGCAGTACTCCCCCGCCGCCGGGTCCGCTGCGTGGGCCCGAATCTCGTTCCACCACGTCGGATTGTGGCTTGCGGCGGCCTCGGCCATCGCGATGGCCGCGTCGAAGCCGTCCGGCACATCGGGCGCCGACGGCGCCGAGTCGCACGACCCGCAACACTGCCCGCAGCCATCGCCGGTGTCGGCCAACAGGTTCCGCGGGTTGTCGATCACCGTCATGCGCCGGCCCTGGCCTTGCGCTCTTCGCGTTCGAGGGCGCGCTCGCGGGCGCGTTCGAACTTCTCGACCTTGACGCTCATCTCCTGGAGATACTCGGCGAGCTTGTCCCGATACATCTGGCCGAGCGGGCCGAAGTCGTCGCGCTCGAAGATGCGCCACTTGCGCAGCACCGGCATCACCACCTCCGAAAGGTGTTGCGGGAGATCGTAGATACCGCCCTTGGCGATCAGGACGGCGTTGCGGCGGAAGTTGGGCATGGTGGCACCGGGCATCTGGAAGTTCGACACGATGCCGTAGATCGCACACATCGCCTGATCGGGAACGAGGTCGAGCGCACCGGCGACGATGTTGCGGTAGAAGAGCATGTGCAGGTTCTCGTCGGCGGCCACGCGCTGCAGCATGCGATCGGCGATGGGGTCGCCGCAGGCCTTGCCGGTGTTGCGGTGGCTCACACGTGTCGCGAGTTCCTGAAAGCTGACGTAACTGACCGCGAAGAGCATGTCGAAGCTGTGGTCGCGCTGGCCGTCGTCCTCGGGCAGCGGATTGAATCCGTGCGTCATGTGTTGCAGGCGGATCTCTTCGAGTTCAACGGGATCCACGCCTCGGGTGACGACGAGGTAGTCACGCATCACCGTCGAATGCCGCATCTCCTCGGCGGTCCAGCGCCCCACCCAGAAGCCCCACGCGTCGTCGAGGGTGAAGTTCTCGGCGATGACCCGGTGATAGGAGGGCAGGTTGTCCTCGGTGAGCAGGTTGGTGATCATCGCGGCCTTGGCGACCTCGGACAGCTTCGACTGATCGGGGTCCCAGTCGAGGCCACCGAGCGCGGCGAAGTTGCGACCGTTGTCCCACGGAACGTAATCGTGCGGATGCCAGTCCTTGGTCATCTTCATATGACGCTCGACTTCGGCCTCACAGACCGGCAGCAGTTCGCGCAGCAGGTCCGACCCGGTCATCCCGGTGTCGCTTGCGGATCCGATGAGGGTTGTCACTTCGCAGCTCCTAAGTTGGCGATTCGCGTACCCGTGGGTTCCACTCTTGCGAAACCTCACCAGTCCCACGTGAGCCGAAGGTCCCGGATGAGTGGGGACCGACGTCGCGTTCTTCGGCGTCGGGTGCGGTAATTTCGTGTCATGGCCACAGACCCGCGCCCACCCCAGGCCACCCCCGCCGCACCGACACCCGACAACCCGACCGCCGCGGAGCGATCCGACGCCGGTCCCGAACATCCCGTGCGGGTTTTTCTCGTCGACGACCACGAGCTCGTCCGCCGCGGACTACGTGATCTGCTCGGCACCGCCGAGGACATCGAGGTGGTCGGTGAGGCGGCGACCGTGGCCGAGGCGCGGGTGGGCATCCTCGCCGCCCGACCCGACGTCGCCGTCCTCGACGTCCGGCTGCCCGATGGCAACGGTGTGGAGCTCTGTCGTGACGTGCGCGCCGCCGAACCGTCGGTGCGCTGCCTGATGCTGACCAGCTATGCCGACGACGACGCGTTGCTCGCCGCGGTGCTCGCCGGCGCATCGGGTTTCGTGCTCAAACAGATCCTCGGCCGCAACCTGGTGGCCGCGGTTCGCACCGTCGGGCGCGGCGGATCGCTGCTCGACGACCGCAGCACCGCGGCCCTGCTGGCCAAGATCCGGGACGGAAAATCGCAGGCCGATCCGCTCGCGGAGCTGACCCATCAGGAACGTGAGGTCTTCAACCTGATCGGCGACGGTCTGACCAATCGGCAGATCGCACAGAAGATGTTCCTCGCGGAGAAGACCATCAAGAATTACGTCTCACGCATCCTGGCCAAGCTCGACATGCAGCGCCGCACCCAGGTCGCGGTGATGGCCACCAAGATCCGCGACGGCAAGGCCTGATCGGCACGCACCCTCAGGAGGGGGTCAGTGGCACCGACCAGGTCAGCGTCGTGCCGCCGTGGCCGTGGGGTGTGCCGCCCCGGGTGTCGATGTCGAAGGTCCCGTCGCACTCCTCGGCGCGACGGGTGAGGTTGGCCAGTCCGCGATAGGTGACCGACTTGTCGATGCCCACGCCGTCGTCGCTGATCTCCACCCGCAGGACGTCGTCGGCGCTGACCGACACCGAGATGTGTTCGGCACCGGAGTGTCGCAGTGCATTCGACAAACCCTCGCGCAGCACCGCGTCGATGTGCGGACCGAGTGTGTCGGGCACGACGGTGTCGACCGGGCCGACGAACTGCACACTCGGTGCGATCGGCGCGTGGGCCGACAACTCGGAGACGATGTCGAGCACGCGTCGGCGCAGCGTCGAGGTGTCGTGGTGACCGGAGACGGTCTGCAGGTCGAAGATCGAGGTGCGGATCTGCGCGATGGTCCGATCGAGGTCGGTCATCACCTGATCGAGCCGGTTGCTGACCGAGTCGTCGACCGAGCAGGCCCCGTTCTCCCGGGCCGCCTGCAGGGTCTGCACCGACATGCCGATGGCGAACAGCCGCTGGATGACGTGATCGTGGAGGTCGCGTGCGATCCGATGGCGATCCTCGAGAACCTCGAGATCGCGCGCCATCTGTTGCTGTTCGGCGTACACGACGGCCAGGGACACGATTTCGGCCACACCGGCGAGACCCGAGATCTCCTCTTCCTCCCAGAACGGCTTGCGTTCGGAGGTGATGACCACCCACCCGAAGGTCCCCGACACCCGGTGCAGCGGCTGCAGTGTCACCCATCGCGCACCCCGGGCGGTCAGGTCCGGGCCCACCTCGTCGGCGGGCAGCACCGTCATCTCCGACGAGGACGGCACCTTCAGTACGGTCGGATCGAGTCCGGCGCGGGTGGCGCCCTCCACCGCCAGTTCGCCCTCTTCGTCGGTGATCAGGTACACGTCGACGGCACCGACGAGTTCGCGCACATCCGAGCACATGCGGGACAGGGTGTCCGACAACGCGATTCCGGCGAGCGGCTCGGACCCGCGACGCACCAGGATCTGCATCCACCGGTGTCGCGTGCGGGCGCGCTCGAACAGTTGCGCGTTGTCGACGGCGATCCCGGCGGCCACCGCGAGGACCGCGACGAGTGTCTCGTCGAGTTCGGAGAACCCGCCACCGCCACGTTTCTCGGTCAGATAGATCCGACCGTAGATCGAACCGCGGATGATCACCGGGGCACCGAGGAAGGTGGTCATCGGCGGATGATGCGGCGGGAATCCCACCGACGCAGGATGTTTCGCGAGATCGGGAATCCGCAGCACATGTGGGTCGTCCATCAGCACCGCGAGCACGCCGCGACCGACCGGCAATGCCCCCATCAGCGCCCGTTGCTGCGGCGTGATCCCGGTCCACACGAATTCGCTGAGGCCGCCGTCGGGGCCGCGGACACCGAGGGCGCCGTACTGGGCGTCGACCACACCGACCGCGACCTCCACGATGCGCTGCAGCGCATGGTCGAGTTCGAGCCCCTGCCCGACGAGCAGCACCGCCTCGAGCAGATCCCGCAGGATGTCGGGGTTGTCGACGCCGTGCGACGCGAGTGCGTCGAGCGCCTTGGTCACCTCATGGGCCGGCATGGCTGCTCTCCTCTCGTCGCCGGGTGGCGATGTGCGGCGCGTGGGGCCGGGTCGCCGGAGGCACACTCGGCGAGACCCGTTGTGCTGCGCGCCGATCGGCGGCCCGAACGAACCGGAGGATCGCTCGCGGCACGGCCACCGGATGCACGTGCAGGTACGACGCGTGGACCGAGCCCGCCCCGATGCCGTCGGCGGCCGGTCGGCCCGCCCCGTCACGCCACGCCCAGGCAGGTTGCGCCGCAACGAGTTCGACGGTCGACCGATGGAATTCGTGGCCGGTGACCCGGCTGCCCGCCGGGTACAGCACCGAGTCGGCGACGGCGACCGCGTCGCGGTAGCCGAGGGTCAGGCGCGGACCGAACCGACCGACTCCGTCGATCACCCCGGCCATCGGATACCCGTCGAGTTCGCGACACAGATACAGAAGTCCGGCGCATTCGGCGTGAATCGGCCCACCGGACCGGGCGAGCGTATCGATGTCGTCGCGCAGACCTGTGTTCGACGACAGCTCCGCGGCGTGTTCCTCGGGGAACCCACCTCCGAGGACGAGGCCGGAGGTCCCCTCGGGTAGCCGATCGGTCAGTGGGTCGACGTCGACGGTCTCGGCGCCCGCGGCCCGCAGCATCTCCGTGTGTTCGGCATACCCGAAGGTGAACGCCGCGCCGGCGGCGACCGCGATGATCGGCTTGGCCGCGGGCGGATCGGTGGGGCCGGCCACCTCGGCCAGCGTGTCCTCGGGCGACCACGCCGGCGGCGACGGTGCGGTGCGGGTACGCGCGGCGGCGACGATCGCGGGGACGTCCAGACCCGCCGACACGGTCGCGGTCATCGCAGCCACCGCGGCCACCGCGTCGGCACTGCGTTCGGCGGCCGGGATGAGCCCGAGGTGACGCGAGGGCACCGTGAGGCTCGGATCACGGTGCAGCACACCGAAGACCGGGAGCCCGACGCGACGACACGCCTGTCGCAGCACCGCCTCGTGACGGGGTGAGCCGACCCGGTTGAGGATGACACCGGCGATCCGGGCCGTCGGAGAAAAGCCGAGGAAGCCGTGCAGCAGCGCGGCCAGCGACTGGCTGTGCCCGGCGGCGTCGACGACCAGGATGATCGGCGCGCCGATCAGGGCGGCGACGTGCGCGGTGGAGCCGATCCCGTTCGGGTCGCCGCCGTCGGGATCACCCGCCACGTCATCGCCACGGTCGCCTTCGTGGCAACCGTGGGCACCGATGCCGGTGATCCGACCGTCGAACAGGCCCATCACGCCCTCCACGACGGCGATGTCGGCGCCTCGGGTGCCCCAGGAGAACAGTGGCGCGACGAGGTCGGCGCCGACGAGGTTCGGGTCGAGGTTGCGTCCGGTCCGGCCGGCGGCCAGGGCATGGTAGCCGGGGTCGATGTAGTCGGGGCCGACCTTGAACGGAGCAACGCGGTGCCCGGCCGCCCGCAGTGCCCCGATCAGGCCGGTGGTCACCGTGGTCTTGCCGCTACCCGAGGCGGGCGCGGCGATCACCACGGCGGGGATCGAGGCTGGGCCGGTCACCACTCGATGCCCTTCTGCCCCTTGCGTCCGGCATCCATGGGGTGAGTGATCTTGTGCATCTCGGTGACGAGGTCGGCGGAGTCGATGAGTGCCTGCGGGGCGCGGCGACCGGTGATCACCACGTGCTGGCGTCCGGGTCGCTCCCGCAGCGCGGTCACGACGTCGTCGGTGTCGATCCATCCCCAATGCAACGGGTAGGTGAACTCGTCGAGGACGTAGAAATCGTGTTCGGCGGCGGCGAGCCGGCGCGCGATCTCCGCCCACCCCGCGCGGGCGGCCGCGGCGTGATCGTCGGCGGCATCGGTGTTGGCGCGCAGCCACGACCACCCCTGTCCCATCTTGTGCCACTCGACGGGCCCGCCCTGCCCGGTGGATTCGTGGAGCTCGCCGAGCGCGGTCAGCGCCGACTCCTCACCGACCCGCCATTTCGCGCTCTTGACGAACTGGAACACCGCCACCTTCATGCCGGCGTTCCATGCGCGCATCGCCATCCCGAATGCCGCCGTCGACTTGCCCTTGCCGTCGCCGGTGTGCACGGCCAGGACCGGCATGTTCCGTCGTTGTCGGGTGGTGAGCCCGTCATCGGGTATCGCGGTGGGGACGCCTTGCGGCACGTGCCTTCTCCTTGTTCGCCGATCGAATCCGGTTGTCCGTCCAGGGTGTCACGTCCGGCGCGGCGATGTGGCCGAGCGGACGTGTGCGGCGGTGTGCGCTCAGGCTGCAGGACTGCCGATCCGCGCCGCCGATGCGGCGCTCGGGCGGCCCGATCGTCCCAGGGCCGCCAACCCCAGGTCGTCCATCGGGATCAGGTCGGCGCGCAGGTGGGCGGCGAGATCGGCGGCCAGGCCCAGCCGCACCATTCCCTGCTCGCAGTCGACGACGACGCCGTCGATCCCCTGCCGTGCGATCGACGCGGCTGCGGCACGCGCGCGTACCGCGGCATCCGGCCCGGCGGTGGCGCGCCCATCGGTCAGGACCACGAGCAGCGGACGTCGCTGGGGTTCGATGCGGCGGCCACGGGCGATCAGCTCCTCGGCGGCCAGCAGACCCTCGGCCAGCGGGGTCCGCCCACCGGTCCGGACCGACGACAGCCGACGTACGGCGATGTCGACCGACTTGGTCGGCGGGACGACCAGTTCGGCGCGGGCACCGCGCGCGACAATCACCGCCACCCGATCCCGTCGGGTGTAGGAGTCGCGCAGCAGATCCACACACAACTCGCTGACCACGCCGAGCCTGCGGCGAGCGGTCATCGATCCACTCAGGTCGACGACGAAGACGACGAGGTTGCTCTCCTGCCCGATCCGATGGGCGCCGCGCAGGTCCTCTCGGCGCACCCGAACGCGTCCGTCCTCGGCCCCCCGGCCGGCGGCGCTGAGTACCGTGCCGAACAGGTGGACCGGTGTTTCGGCACCGAATTCCGTTGCGGCGACGGTGTATCCGCGTCGGCTGCGCGCCGCCGAACGACGGCCCGGCTCACCGTCGCCGATCCCGGCGACGGTGAGCCTGCGCATGCGCGGCGTGGTCGTCGAGTCGGTCGGCGCACCGAAGACACCGCCCGGCCGCGGGCCCAGGGTGGGCCGACCCGAGGCGTCGGATTCGGGCTCGCCGGACGCCGAGCCATCGGCAGCCGGATCGCTGGGAGCCGAATCGTCGGTCGGCATGGGTGATTCGGCGGGGTCGGCTGCCGCACCGTCCGGTCCGCCCCCATCCGGTCCAGCCCCAACCGGACCGTCCCCGTCCGGTCCGTCGGTCGTCGGCGCATCCCCGTCCGGCCCGCCGCCATCCGGCGGTTCCGGGGTGTCGTCCGGGCCCGCGGCATCGTCACCGGCCGCGAGTGCGTCGGCGAGTTCCTGATCATCCAGACCCGACTCGTCGAACGGGTTACGCCGACGCCGGTGCGGCAGTGCGAGTTCCACCGCCACACGAACATCGTCGGCGTCGACCTCCGAGGCGCCGCGCAACGCGGCGTGGGCCGTTGCCGTGCGCGCGACCACGATGTCGCCGCGCAGTCCGTCGACCTGTAGGTGCGCGCAGATACCGGCGATCCGTCGTAGCTGCGCGGTCGGCAACTCCACGTCGTCGACGAGTCGGCGGGCGTGTGCGATCTGTTGTGCCAGTTCGTCTTCTGCGGCGGAATAGGCGGCCGCGAACGCATCGGGGTCGGCGTCGAACGCCATCCGCCGACGAACGATCTCGACTCGCTCGTCCACATCGCGGCCGGCGCTCACGTCGACCGCCAGTCCGAAGCGGTCCAGCAACTGCGGACGGAGTTCGCCCTCCTCGGGATTCATCGTGCCGACGAGGACGAAGTCGGCGGACTGGGTGTGCGAGACGCCGTCACGCTCGATCGTGACCCGACCACTCGCGGCCGCGTCGAGCAACACGTCGACGAGATGATCGGCAAGCAGGTTGACCTCGTCGATGTAGAGCACTCCGCCGTCGGCGCGCGCGAGCAGCCCCGGCGTGAACTCGGCCCGGCCGTCGCGGAGCACCCGCGTCAGATCCAGCGACCCGATCACCCTGTCCTCGGTGGCCCCGATCGGCAGCTCGACGACCCGACCCTGCTGATCGGTCTGCCCCTCGCCGATGAGGGGGCCGAGTCCGCGCACGATGGTGGATTTCGCGGTGCCCTTCTCCCCGCGGATCAGCACACCCCCGATGCCCGGCGAGACGGCGCTGAGGATCAGGGCCAGTTTGAGCCGGTCCTGCCCCACCACCGCGGTGAAGGGGTAGCGGGTCACCGGAGGTGACGACGGGTCTGCGGTGACGAGGCCGGTCTCCGGGCTCACCGTTTCTGAACTCACCGTCTCGGCACTCACCGGCTGCTCCCGGCGGCCCGGATCATCGACACGTGCGGGATGCCGTCCTCGAGGTACTCGTCACTGTCGGCGCGGAAGCCGAACGCCGCGTACATCTGCGCCAGATAGGTCTGGGCCTCGATGCGGCACACGTGATCGCCGACCTCCTCGAGAGCCGCCGACAACAGGCGGGCGGCCAGACCCTCGCCCCGATGCGACCGCTCGGTGCACACCCGGCCGATCCGGAATTCGGGTCGGCCGTCGGCGTCGAGCCCGTCCTGCATCAGTCGCAGCGACGCGGCCACGGTGTCCGCGCCGGCACCGTCATCGGGTATGCACCAGAAATGTCGCGTCGACGGCTCGAGATCACGGCCGTCGAGCTCCGGATACGGACACGCCTGCTCGACGACGAACACGTCGACCCGCAATCTCAGGATGCGGTAGAGCGTGGCGGCGTCGAGGTCGGCGGCCGGGCGGGACTGCAGGCGGTAGGTACGCGGGCTCGATGACGTCATGATGTCGCCAACTATCTCAGACCGCCCTGTCTCAGACCGCCGTGGCCTCGGTCATCGCGCAGTCGTGGCCACCGGGTCGTCGCCGGTGATCAGCGGTGCGTTGCCGGTCAGCTGCAGACTCGCGCTGGTCCAGTCCCACACCTGCCGGAACAGGTCAGGGTTGTCGGAGAGCTTCTGGCCGAACGACGGGATCATCTCGGTGAGCTTCGGTGTCCACGACCGGTACTCGGTCGGGAAGCACTGCTCGAGGACGTTGAGCATCGCGGGCACCGCGGTCGACGCGCCGGGCGACGCACCGAGCAGACCCGCGATCGTGCCGTCACCGGCGGCGACGACGGCAGTGCCGAATTCCAGCGAGCCGCCCGCACCCGTCTTGCGGATCACCTGGACGCGCTGCCCGGCGGTGATCAGCTCCCAGTCCGATCCGAGTGCGCGCGGGACGAACTCCTGCAGCGTCTTGACCCGATCGGCCGGGCTCGCGGCCAGTTCGCTGATCAGGTATTTGAGCAGCCCGAACTCCTTGGGCGCGATGGACATCATCGGGATCAGGTTGCCCGGTTTGACCGATGCGGGCAGATCGGTGATCTTGCCGCTCTTGAGGAACTTCGGCGACCACCCCGCATACGGGCCGAACAACAACCCCTTCTTGTGGTTGATGACGCGGGTGTCGAGGTGGGGCACCGACATCGGGGGCGCACCGACGGCCGCCTGGCCGTACACCTTGGCCTGGTGCTGGTCGATGAGATCGGGGTTGGTGCAGCGGAAGAACTCACCCGACACCGGGAACCCGCCGAATCCCTTGGCCTCGGCGATACCCGACTTCTGCAGCAGGTGCAGTGCCCCGCCGCCGGCGCCGACGAACACGAACTTCGCATGCACCGACCACTTCTCGCCGGTGCGTCGGTTCTTGAGCTTGACGATCCAGCTGCCATCGGACTGCTTGTCGAGGTTGGTCACGGCGTGGCCGAAGTGGATGTCGCCGCCCTGACTCACGAAGTTCAGCAGCTGCTGGGTCAGCGCGCCGAAGTCGACGTCGGTGCCGTCGGTGAACCAGTTGAGTGCGACCGGATCGGAGAAGTCGCGCCCGATCGACATCAGCGGCAGCCGCTTGGTGAACTCGCTGGGATCGTCGATGAATTCCATGCCCTCGAACAGCACCTGGCTCGAGAGCCGCTCGTGGCGCTTGCGCAGGTAGCCCACACCGGCCTGGCCGTGGGTGAAGCTCACATGCGGGATGGGGTTGATGAACTCGTCGGGCGAGGTGAGGATGCCGTTGTCGACGGCGTGCGACCAGAACTGGCGGGAAATCTGGAACTGCTCGTTGATGTTGAGCGCCTTGTCGATGTTGACATCGCCGTCGGCGGTCTTGGGGGTGTAGTTCAACTCGCACAGCGCCGAGTGACCGGTACCCGCGTTGTTCCACGGGTCGCTGCTCTCCGCAGCGGCGGCGTCGAGCCGCTCGAACAGACTGATCGACCAACTGGGTTCGAGCTGGCGCAACAGTGCACCGAGCGTCGCACTCATGATGCCCGCGCCCACCAACGCCACATCCGTCTTGATCACCGTTTGAGACACCTGGACCCCAATTCACGCAGCCGGGACGACCCTCGCCCTCTCTCGTGACAGCCATTGTCCCCCATCGGCGACGCCCCGCCACAAGCACTCCGCGCAACTGTGGGCTGGGCGACATCGACGAGGACCTCCCACCAGCGGCCTAGAGTGGATTCGTGACGTCTTCCCGCGCCCGTACCGACAGCGCCGATCAGCTCACTTCACCGAAGTCCTCCACCCAGAAGTCCACCAGCCCGAAATCCATCAACCCGAAATCCATCAACACCGACGGCCCCGAGTGGCAGCCCGACCGGTTCCTCGATCGGTACGAGGTGGCGACCATCGCACTCGGGCCCGATCCCGACGACGAGGATCCGATCACCGCGACGCTCGTGCGACGCCCGGCGGCCGATCGCCACGCCGAGCACGGTGCGGTGCTCTACATCCACGGGTTCACCGACTACTTCTTCCATCAGCCGCTCGCCGATCACTTCGCCGATCTCGGCTATGCGTTCTATGCGATCGATCTGCGCAAGTGCGGCCGGTCGCTCGAGTCGCACCACACGCCCCATTACGCCACCGATCTGCGGGTCTACGACGAGGAACTCGATGCGGCCGTCGACCTCATCGTCGGCGAGCTCGGCGACGACACACCGATCATCATCGGCGCGCATTCCACCGGCGGTCTGATCGCCGCGTTGTGGCTGGATCGATTGCGGCGCACCGGCTCCGTGCGCCACCGGCGCATCGCCGGGCTGATGTTGAACAGCCCGTGGCTCGATCTGCAGGGCGAGGCACTGCTGCGCACCCATCCGGTGAGCATGCTGATCAAGGCCGTCGCCGCCGTCCGGCCGAAAACCGTCATCCCCCAAGAACTCTCGGCCGCGTACGGCGAGAGCCTGCACGACAGTGCCAACGGCGAGTGGAGTTACGACCTCGAGCGCAAGCCGATGGGCGGCTTCCCGGTCACCTTCGGCTTCCTCAATGCGGTACGCACCGGGCAGCGCCGGCTGCACCACGGCATCGACGTGGGCGTGCCGGTGCTCGTCCTGCGTTCGGACAAGACACATTTCAGCCGCACCTACTCGACGGCGGTCGATGCCGCCGACGCCGTCCTCGACGTCTCCCAGATCGCCGCGTGGAGCGGATCACTGGGCAATCGGGTGACCACCGTGCCGATCACCGACGCCCGCCATGACGTCTTCCTGTCGGTCGCGCATGCGCGCGAGCAGGCTTACCGGGAGGTCGATGCCTGGCTTGCGAGGACTGTCAACGTTCCCACCACCACCACGAAAGGACGGTGACCGGCCCGTGCCCGACATCGCCACCACCGCACATGTCGATCTCGCGATCATCGGGTCGGGCAGCGGGAATTCGTTGCCCGACGAGCGATTCGCCGACCGCAGCATCGCCATCTTCGAGGAGGGTGTCTACGGCGGCACCTGTCTGAATGTCGGGTGCATCCCGACCAAGATGTTCGTCTACTCCTCCGAGGTCGCCGAGATCGCCGCGCACGGCGGCAAGTACGGCGTCGACTCGCGCGTCGCCGGGGTCGACTGGCCTGCGATCGTGTCGCGGGTGTTCGGGCGGATCGATCCGATCTCGGAGGGCGGCAAGCGCTATCGCGTGGAGGACTGCGACAACATCACGGTGTACGACGCGCATGTCGAGTTCGACGGCCGCGACGACGCCGGCCGATACCGTCTGGTCACCGACGACGCGGTGGTGCTCGCCGACGAGGTGGTCATCGCCGCCGGGTCGCGGGCGACGATTCCCGACGTGATCGCCTCCTCCGGGGTTCGCTACCACACCAACAACGACGTCATGCGCCTCGAGGAGTTGCCCCGACGCATGATCATCCTGGGCAGCGGCTACATCGCCGCGGAGTTCGCCCACGTCTTCGGGGCGTTGGGCACCGACGTGACGATCGTCGCGCGTGGACCACGGCTACTGCGCAAACTCGACGATTCCATCTCCGAGCGATTCACCGAAATCGCCCGGGACCGTTGGGATGTACACCTCGACACCACCGTCACCGGCGCGGAGAACCTACCCGGCGGCGGCGTGCGGGTGCATACCGCAGACGGCCCGTCGCTGGAGGCCGACGTGTTGCTGGTCGCCGTGGGCCGCGAGCCCAACGGGGATCGGCTGGGACTCGCGACGATCGGACTCGAGTTGTCCGACGACGGCCGGGTCGTCGTCGACGAGCACGGGCGCACCGACGCGGCGAAGGTCTGGGCGTTGGGCGATGTGAGCTCGCCCTATCAGCTCAAGCACGTCGCCAACCACGAAGAGCGCGTCGTGCAGGCCAATCTCCTGAAGGGTTGGCAGGCAAGCGATCTGGTGTCCTTCGATCACCGTTACGTGCCCGCCGCGGTGTTCACCCACCCGCAGATCGCCGCGGTCGGACTCACCGAGGCACAGGCCCGCGAAGCCGGCTGGGACGTGACCGTCAAGGTCCAGGCCTACGGCGACGTCGCGTATGGCTGGGCGATGGAGGACACCACCGGGTTCTGCAAACTGATCGCCGAACGGGGTACCGGAAAACTGTTGGGCGCCCACATCATCGGCCCGCAGGCACCCACGGTGATCCAGCCGGTGATCCAGGCGATGTCCTTTGGGTTGGGTGCAGCCGAGATGGCGCGCGGTCAGTACTGGATTCACCCGGCGATGCCCGAGGTCCTGGAGAACGCACTACTCGGCCTCGATCTGGACTGGTGACGCGGCGCTCGTGACCGGCCGAGGTCTGGGTACCGATCGGTGCCCGGACCTCAGAACACCGCCGAGCGCAGGCTGATCTCGCTGGCGAGCTCGGCCGGCGCCTTCTGCGGAATCCAGTGGTCGATGCCGGGCAGGACACAGAACCTGAAGTCGGAGTAGGCATATCGTCCACTGCGCTCGGCCTGCTCGCGTCCCAGAGCCGCATCGCCGTCGCTCCAGACCATGGTCGTCGGGATCTCGACCGGACCGCACGCCATGTTCTTGGCGATGTCGCCGGTGAAGTTCGCCCGATACCAATTGAGTCCGGCGGTCAGAGCGCCCGGCTCCTTGAGCGGTTGGAGTTCCTCGGCGGTCACCCCCGCGCGACGCAGCAGCACGCCGTCCCGGGCCAGGAGTTTCTCCTCGGCGCCGTCGGCGATGAAATCCTTGATGTAGGACGACCTCTCACGCTGGTCACTGGTGGCCAGGGAGTCCCGGGTGGCCGAGGGGTGGCCGGTGGAGACCGCGACGAAGCCGGTGAAGCGGTCGGGGTAGCGCGACGCCAGATGCCAGGCGACCAGCCCACCCCAGTCGTGGCCGACGAGCAGTGCGTAGTGCACGTTCATCGCGTCGAGGATTCCGATGGCGTCGGCGACGAGATGGTCGATGCGATAGGCGTCCACGTCACTCGGGCGCGCCCCGGGGCTGTAGCCACGTTGATTCGGCACGATCGTCCGCAAACCCGCCTCGTGTAGGCGGGGCACGACGGCGTCGTAACACTGTCCGTTCACCGGGAATCCGTGCAGCAGCAGCACCCACGGCCCCCGCTCGGGTCCTCCCACGGTGACGTCGAAGGTCAACTCGCCGACGTCCACCGTGCGCTGTTCAGTCTCCACCGGCTCAGCCTAGGTGATCGCCCACGTCGCGCGTGGCTCAACGCGTCCTCTGTTGGAGGGAGTGTCTGATCGTCGGCAGTCGCGGGTCGGCGCCGCACCGCACGATCTCGACGAGCGCGGCCAGGTCCAGATGAGCCGACACGAGGTCGGCGATCCGGTCGACCTGGCTGCTGCGTATTGCCTCGACGCTCACCTCGGCAGCCGGGGCGAAATCGGCTATCCCGGACCTCGCCGCCACCTCGCGGAGGAAGTCCCGGCGGAACCCGTCGGAGGCGAGCAGGCCGTGCCAGTGCGTGCCGTATGTCGCGCCGCGTCGCGCTCCCTCCGGACCGTCGACGTCGTCGACGAGCCATCCCGTCTCCGCCGAGCGCACCACCTGCCCGTGATGAATCTCATAGCCCTCGATGCGGTGCCCGGCGGCCGATCCGGACACCCGACGCACCACCTTGTCGGCGCCGAACGCGATGTCGATGTCGAAGATCTGCAGACCGTCGACCACCGCGGGGCCCGAGACGGATTCGATCCCGTCGACGATGCGATGCGCCAGCATCTGGAATCCACCGCAGATGGCCAGCGTCGGGCGATCTTCGGCGGCCCGGGCGATCAGCGCGGCATCGATGCCGTGCGAACGCAGCCAGGCCAGGTCCGCGAGAGTCGCCCGGGTTCCCGGGAGGACGGCCAGATCGGCGGCGGCGACCGACGCCGGGTCGTCCACCCAGGTCACCTCGACGCCCGGTTCACAGGCCAGTGCCTCGACGTCGGTGGAATTGGAAATGCGCGGCAACCGGATCGCCGCGACCCGCAGGCGCGACCCGACAGCGCCGTGCACCGCGCCGACCGGGTTGGTCTCGGGCGGACCGACCCGTCGGCCGACCGGGCTCGCCAGCGAGTCCTCGGCATCGATCCACAGGTCCGGATCGAAGGGCAGCACACCGAGCGTCGGGCGTCCGGTGATCTGTCGCACCTGCTCGATCCCGGGTGCGAGAATCGCCGGATCGCCACGGAACTTGTTGATCACGTACCCGGCGATCCGCGACTGGTCGTCGGCGCCGAGGATTGCGGTGGTGCCGAACAGGTGCGCCAGCGATCCGCCGCGGTCGATGTCGGTGACCAGCAGGACCGGGAGGTCGGCGGCCTGTGCGAGGCCCATGTTCGCGATGTCGGTGTCGCGGAGGTTGATCTCGGCGACCGAGCCCGCCCCCTCGCAGATCACCACGTCGAATTCTTCGCGGAGGGACCGTAATTCGTCGGTCACCACCTCGAGTAGCCGGGTGCGTCGGGTGAAGTAGTCGGCGGCGCCGACATCACCGGCGGGCCGGCCACGCACGATGACATGCGACCGGCGATCACCCCCGGGTTTGAGCAGGACGGGGTTGAACCGCGTCGATGGTTCCAACCCGCAGGCGTAGGCCTGCAGTGCTTGGGCCCGGCCGATCTCGCCCCCGTCGAGGGTGACCACCGAGTTGTTCGACATGTTCTGGGCCTTGAACGGCGCGACCCGCACACCCTGGCGTGCCAGCGCCCGGCACAGACCCGCCACGAGCAGGCTCTTACCCGCATCCGAGCTGGTGCCGCCGATCAGCACGGCCCCTGCCGGCCCACTCATCCCGGGCAGCCCGGTCATCGCAGTCACCCCGGTCATCTCGGTCCTTCCGGCGCCGCCGCCCGAGCATTGGCCGCCTCGACCTTGGGGACGTGTTCCTCGGCCCACGCACGCACCGCGGCCAACGGGACCAGCAGCGAGCGGCCGAGCTCGGTCAGCGAGTACTCCACGCGCGGCGGCTGACCACCGTGATCGGTGCGTGCGACGAGTCCGTCGAACTCCAGCGCACGCAGGGTTTCGGTGAGCACCTTGGGGGTGATCCCCGCGATGTGTGCCTTGAGCGCACTGAATCGCATCGGACCATCGGCGAGTGCGGTGACCACGAAGACCGTCCAGCGCGCGCCGATCCGGTGCAGCACCACCCGGCTCGGGCAGGTCGGGGCCATCACGTTGTAGGCCTTGGACACCCACGCTCCCTCTCGTCATCGGAACCGCCGGGGGATCGCGCTGGTCGCCGACGGTTTCGTTGAAGATACCGGTATCAAATCCATACCGTGAATCGCGTCCAGCCTAGCCACTTCCAAGGAGTATTTGATGAACCAATCCCTGTCCGGTACCACTGTTCTCGTCATCGGCGGCGCCAAGCACCTCGGACTCGCGATCGCCCGGCGTGCCGACGCCGCCGGGGCCTCGGTGATCATCGGGGCCCGCGATCTCGCCGCGGCACGCTCGGCGGCCACCGACCTCGACAACGGCCGCGCAGTCGCCATCGACGTCACCGACGAGGCGTCCATCGCCGCTGCCGCCGCAGAACTGGGCGCCGTCGACCACATCGTGTCGACCGCGGCCGCCCATCACAACGTGGCGGTCCGCGATCTCGACCACGACGCGACGGTGACCGCCTTCGAGGCCAAGGTGATCGGCCCGATGCTGGTGGCCAAGCACTTCGCGCCGAGAATGCCGGCGACCGGCTCGATCACGTTGTTCTCCGGGGTCGCGGCGTGGAAGCCGGCACCGGGATACGCGGTGATGGGTATCACCAACGGTGCCGTCGCATTCGCCGTCAGTCATCTCGCTGCCGAACTCGCACCGGTGCGGGTCAACGCGATCTCGCCGGGCATCGTCGACTCCGGTACCTGGGACGGCATGCCCGAGGCGGATCGCGACGCGTTCTTCTCCGGTGTCGCCGAAGGCATCCCGGCGCGGCGGGTGGGAGCCGTCGACGACATCGTCGACGCCGCGCAGTGGCTGCTCACCGCGGGTTTCGTCTCCGGCGAGACCATCCACGTCGAAGGCGGTGCCCGCAGCGCATGACCGGGCCGTCACGCGTCGTCCCACGGCTCGGCGAGTGGATCAGTTGTCGGGGACGGTGAGGATCTCCGCGCCGTCCTCGGTGACGACGAGGGTGTGCTCGAACTGGGCGGTCCACTTCTTGTCGACGGTGACCACCGTCCAGCCGTCGTCCCACATCTCCCACGGCAGCCCGCCGAGGTTGATCATCGGCTCGATCGTGAACACCATGCCGGGTTCGAGGACGGTATCGACGTTCGGCTGGTCGTAGTGCAGCACGACGAGTCCGTTGTGGAAGGTCTCGCCGATGCCGTGACCGGTGAAATCGCGAACGACGGTGTAACCGAAGCGATTCGCGTACGCCTCGATGACGCGACCGATGACGTTGAGTTCGCGTCCGGGTTTGACCGCCTTGATGGCGCGCTCGGTGGCGATGCGGGTGCGTTCGACGAGGTCGCGTGCCTCCTGGGACACGTCGCCGGCGAGGAAGGTGGCGTTGGTGTCGCCGTGCGCGCCGTCGATGTAGGCGGTGACGTCGATGTTGACGATGTCGCCGTCGGCGATGACGGTGGAATCGGGGATGCCGTGGCAGATCACCTCGTTCAACGAGGTGCAGCACGACTTGGGAAAGTCCTTGTAGCCCAAGGTCGATGGGTAGGCGCCGTGGTCGATCATGTACTCGTGCGCGATGCGGTCGAGTTCGTCGGTGGTGACGCCCGGCGCGACGGCCTTGCCGGCCTCGGCGAGTGCGTTGGCCGCGATCTTGCTCGCCACGCGCACCTTCTCGATGACCTCGGGGGTCTGCACCCAGGGTTCATGGCCCTCGTTGACCTTCGGCTTCCACACGTACTCCGGACGTTCTATGGAGTCGGGAACGGTCCGGATCGGCGAGAGCTTGCCGGGACGCAGACGGGCACGCACAGTCATGGCTTCCACCATAGGACGCCGGGCCCAGACGCCTCTGACCACCGGGCCCACCGCCACCGGCGCGTACGCGACTCGCGTACGCGACTAAGGTGAGCCTGGGCAATGGCGCGGGCTCGGGCGGCGGGCGGCGCGACCACCGGAGAACGGAGACATCGGTGCGGCAGCGACATCTCACCCCCCACCGGCACCAGGAGCGGACGATCACGACGACCACCCTGGTGCTCGCGGTGTTCGCGGTCGTCGGTCTACTCGTCGGGGCGTGCAGCACCGCGCCGATGGAGCAGTCCTCGTCCTCCGAAGCCGCCGGCTCGCATCTGCGCAGCGGCCCGCAGACCGCGACGCTGCCGGGCTCGGATGTGACACCGGTGACCACCTCTCCCACGACCACCCTGCCGGTGACCGTCGATTCCGACGGGGGCGGCAAGGTCACCGTCACCGATACCAGACGCATCATCGCCGTCGACCGCAACGGCACACTCGGCAACATCGTGTTCGCCCTCGGTCTCGGTGGCCGGGTGGTGGGCCGCGATCAGTCGACAACCTTCCCGTCCGCGGCCAAGCTCCCGGTGGTCACCGGCAACGGTCACCAGCTCAACTCCGAATCGGTGCTGGCGTTGAACCCGACCGTCGTCCTCGTCGACGCCGCCACCACACCACCACAGGCGGTCGACGCGATCCGTGCGTCACAGATCCCGGTGGTGACGTTCAGCTCGACCCGCACCATCGCCACCACCCCCAATCTCATCCGGTCGGTGGCGGCCGCCCTCGGCGTGAAGCCGGCCGGCGAGCAGCTCGTCAAGCGCACCGAATCGGAGATCACCGAGGCCAAGGCCACGCTCCCGCACCCCACCGGCGACCCGAAGATCGCCTTCCTCTACATCCGCGGACCCCACCTGGTGCTGCTGGCCGGACCGAACTCCGGTGCCGACGATCTCGTCGCCGCCCTCGGCGGCACCGATGCGGGTACCGCCGCAGGCCTCACTGCCGAGTTCACCGCCGTGACCGCCGAGGCGCTGTTGCGCGCGAATCCCGACGTGATCCTGGTGATGACGCAGGGCGCGGACTCCGTCGGCGGTCTCGACGGGGTGCTCGCGTTGCCCGGTGTCTCTGACACGAACGCCGGACGTGCCCGACGAGTGGTGCAGATGGACGAGACCGAGGTGCTGGCGTTCGGGCCCGACGTCGGCAAGGTCATCGGCGCGCTCGGGCACGCGATCTACACATGAGTGCCCCGACCACCCGACGCTCCCCCATCGGTCCGTCCGGGCGGCTCTCGGGCCCGGTCGTGCTCGTCGTCCTGGTGATCGCGACGATCGCCGTCGCGATCACCTCGGCGGCCGTCGGCCAGATCCCGGTGCCGCCCGCCCAGGTACTCGGCAGTCTCGCACACCATTTCGGCCTCGACATCGGCACGATGCCCACCCACCCGCAGGGCGAGCACGCGCTGTGGGTGGTGCGGTTCCCACGAATCGTGTTGGGGCTGATCGTCGGCGCCGCCCTCGGCGCAGGCGGCTGCCTGCTGCAGGGGGTGCTCGCGAATCCACTCGCCGAGCCCGGTGTCATCGGCGTCTCCTCGGGTGCCGCCGTCGGTGCGTGCCTGATGATCGTCATCGGCGGGGTCGGCGTCAACGGGTGGGCGCTGGCCGGTGCGGCGTTCGTCGCGGCGCTGATCACCACCGCCGCGGTCTACGTGCTCTCGCTGCGGGACGGCTCGTCGTCGGCGATCATGCTGGTGCTCACCGGAATCGCGATCAACGCCTTCGCCCTCGGGATCATCTCGTATCTGACGTTCATCGCGACCACGGCGGCCCGAGAACAGATCGTATTCTGGCAGTTGGGCTCGCTCGCCGGCGCGAACTGGAACGCCGTGTGGGTGACGCTGCCGCTGGTGGTCGCCGGTGTCGCCGCGGCCATGCTGTTGGTGCACAAGCTCGACCTGCTGGCCTTGGGCGAGATCCAGGCGGCCTCACTGGGTGTCAACGTCGAGACCGTCCGCCGGCAGGTGGTCGTGCTGGTCGCGATCCTCACCGCGGCGGCCGTCGCCTTCACCGGCATCGTGATGTTCGTCGGGCTCGTCGTGCCACACGTGATGCGCCTCATCGTCGGACCGCGACACGCGATCCTGTTGCCGGCCAGCGTCATCGGTGGTGCGCTCGTCCTGGCCGCGGCCGATCTCGCCTCACGAACCGTTCTCGGCGGCGCCGATCTCCCGCTCGGGGTGTTCACCTCGCTGGTCGGCGGACCGGCGTTCTTCATCCTGCTGCGCCGCAGTCGCCACGCCGGGGCGGGGTGGTGACGGTGCCGCAGCCACGTAACGGATCGCAACGACATGCGGGCATCCGGGCCGAGGACATCGTCGTGACACTCGGCGGTCGCGACGTCGTCGACCACGTGTCCCTGGAGGTGACCCCCGGCGAGCTGGTGGCACTCGTCGGCCCCAACGGTTGCGGCAAATCGACTCTGCTGTCGGCGTTGTCCGGCGTGCGGACCCCGCAGCACGGCACGGCAGTCCTCGACGGTCACGACGTCGCACACACCTCCCACCGCGATCTGGCGCGACGCCGGTCGATGGTCACCCAGCACAATCGGGTCGACACCCCGTTCACCGTCGGCGAGGTCGTGGAGATGGGACGGTATCCGTGGTTGCGGACCCCGCACGCTGCCCGGTCACCCGAACTCATCGCCGATGCGATCACTCGCTGCGATCTCGATTCACTTGTCCATCAACCTTTTCCGCAGCTCTCCGGCGGGCAGCAGGCCCGGGTGTCATTGGCGCGGGCGTTGGCGCAGAACACACCGGTGATGATGCTCGACGAGCCGACCGCCGCACTCGACATCCGCCACCAGGAGCAGGTCCTGCAGATCCTGTGCGAGCATCGCGATTCGGGCGCCGCGATCCTGCTGGTGGTACACGACCTCACCCTGGCCGCGGCCTACGCCGACCGTGTCGCATTGATGAAGGACGGCCGACTCCTCGCATTCGGCCCGACCCGAGAGGTGATGACGAGCGAATTGCTCTCGGCGACCTACGATCACCCGGTCGACATCTTCGAGCGGGACGGAAGGCTCATCGTCATGCCGCTGCGGCGGTAGTCGCGCGCCGGGATTGTCCGCGCACGCCGGATCGCCCGGCACCGAACGGTCGCGGTCACACCCCGAAGCCGGGCGGCAGGAACGAGAAGAAGTCTCGGGTGACGCCGACCGCGTTGTTCGAATCCCCACCTCGCACAACGAGTGTCGCGAAAGCCAGATCTCCGCGATAACCGGCGAACCAGGCGTGCGAACCGCCGTCGAACTCGGCCTCACCGGTCTTGCCGTACACCTCGCCCTGTCCGGCGATCGCGGTGCCGGTACCGGTGAGCACCACCTCGCGCATCATCGGCCGCAGTTGCCCGACGACGTCGGGGTTCAGCGTCGCCGACGGGCCACCGACTGTGGTCGGCCGATCCAGGATGAGTTGCGGCACCGGCATCTTCCCGTTGTTGGCCACGGTCGCGGCGACGAGTGCCATGCTGAACGGGCTGACCAGGTCCTTGCCCTGACCGAAGCCGTCCTCGGTGCGGGCGACCAGATCGTTCTCGATGGGCACCGATCCGGTCGAGGTCGCCAGACCGGGGATGTCGAAGGTGCGGCCGATCCCCATGGCCGCCGCGGCGTGCGCCAGATCCGAGGGCCCCATCTCGCTGGCCAGTTTCGCGAAGGTGGTGTTGCAGGACTGTGCGAACGCGCGCTGCAGGGTGACCGAACCGAGCGCGAACTGATCGTAGTTGGGAATGGTGCGTGGGCCGATGGTGATCTCGCCCGGGCACCCGACGATCGAATCCGGATGCACCATCGACGCGTTGAACGCCGCCGACGACGTCACCATCTTGAACGTCGACCCCGGCGGGTAGAGACCGGTCGTCGCAATCGGGCCCTGGGTGTCGGCGGCCGGGTTCTGCGCGACTGCGAGGATCCGCCCGGTGGAGGGTTGGATGACCACCATCGCGATCTGAAAGGTGTTGGTGGCGTTCACCGCTCGCTGCGCGGCGTTCTGCACCTGCCGCGACAGGCTCAGCGGCACCGCCGCCGCAGGCTCTGGCGCATGGTCGGCGAGCACGTCGGCATCGAGACCATTGGGGTTCACGGTGACCACGCGCCATCCGGCCCGGCCGACGACCTCGTCGTCGACCACGCCGCGCACACCGTTGAGCAGCACCGGCGCGAAGGTCGGATCGGTGGGGACGAGTTCGGACTGCTCGTTGTACACCACGCCCGGGATCGCGAGTTGATCACGCAGCCGGTTGAAGTCGGCCTCGGAGAGCCGCGTGATCGGATACTGCCGGCCCGAGGACGTCGACTCCTCGGCGATCCGCTGCGGATCGAGATTCGGCGCGAACGGCGCGAGAACGCTCACCAATTGGGTGACGGCATCACCGACCGGGGTTCCGGCGGCCATGGCCGCCTTGGCGTCGAAGTTGATGCCGATCACGGTGCCGTTGTCCATCACCTCCGATCCGTCGGCCTCGTTGACCGTGGCCCGCGGCGCCTCGGTGATACGCAGCGAGAGACGTTGATCGCCACCGAGATTGGGGTGGATGTCGGTGGTCGTCCAGCGCACCTGCCATCCGCTGGCATCCGAGCGGATCGCCTTGACGGTGCCCGCATAGCCCCACTGCCGGCCGTGGCCGAGCTGCCAAGAATAGTTCACATCGATGTCGGCGGTGTCCTGGTCGATCGAGGCCTTGCCGGTGGTGCCCGACATCGATTCGGCCGACAACCCGGTCCACGCCGCCTGTAGTGCGGTCTGTGCCGTCTGCGGATTGTCGGTCAGCGCGGCCGCCTTGGCGGCGTCGCCGTGCGCGTAGGCATCGAGAAACGCCTGAACGGCCTGTCGGGGCCCGTCGTCGTCGGAGGAGCATGCGCTCACCGCGCACAGCGCGAGAACGGCACTGATCAGCACAGCCACCACACCGGCGGCGCGACGCGTCGGAAAGTCCATCGAGTGCCGATACTAGGACCCGCACGACATCGAATACGGTTGCCACGCGGCGTGATCGCCGCCGCGTTCCCCGGGCGCCGCTGCCCGGCGTGTCGGCGGTCGTCGGAGTCGGCGAGCCCGGAGTGCGAGGTCAGTCGATGAGAATCGTCGCGAAGGTCCCGACCTGGGTGAATCCGATTCGGCGGTAGGCGGCCTGGGCCGGCAGATTGAAGCTGTTGACGTACAGGCTGGGGATGCGCCCGAGCGCGGTGATCGCGGTGGCCACGGCGGCCGTTCCCGCGCCGCCGTAACCGCGCCCCCGCATACGCGGATCGACCCATACCCCCTGGATCTGCCCCACCGCCCGGGACATCGATCCGATCTCGGCCTTGAACACGACCTCGCCGTGCTCGAATCGGGCGAACACCCGGCGTGCGGCGATCAGCGACGCGAGCCTGCGCCGATACGACCGGCCGCCGTCCCCGGCGCACGGATCGACACCGACCTCACCGACGAACATGTCGACGGCCGCGGGCAGATATGCCTCGAGATCGTCATGGGTGACCAGTCGCACGTACGGGTCGGGTTCGACGTGGGGCGCGCCATGCAGAGCCATCAACGGTTGCACCGGCCGGACCTCGCGCGCCGGGCCCCAGGTGGCCCCGATACGGTCCCACAGCGTCAGGGCCAGGTCGGCGTCACCGACGATCGACGAACACACCCGGGCGCCCGCTGCCGCGCGATCGGCGAAGTACTCCATGTCGGCGGCGGTGCCACGCAACGGGATCAGATTGGCGCCCGAGAAACACAGGGAGGTCTCGGGCCGGCCCGCGGTCCACATCTCCCCGCCCAGCATCCGCGGCTCGATTCCGTGGGACTCGAACCGTGCGGCGACCATGCACATCGGGACCGGGTCCGAGTTGAGGACACGACCGACCGCGGGTGCATCCCGCGCCCCGAGCGGCTTGTCGCCCAGCAGCTTCAGCACCGCGCTGCTCCTTCGTCCCATGTGTTCTTGCGGTGTGAGCGTAGCCCGATATCAGTTCACCACGCGTGAGGAACTCAGGACACGGTCACGACTGGCGGCCCCGCGGGCGCGCCTTCTCCAGTTTCTCCCGATTCGCCCGCAATTCGCAGCGCTTCCTCGATCAAGGTCTCGACGATCTCGGCCTCCGGCACGGTCTTGATGACCTCACCCTTGACGAAGATCTGTCCCTTGCCGTTGCCCGAGGCGACGCCGAGATCGGCCTCACGCGCCTCGCCGGGACCGTTGACGACACACCCCATCACCGCCACCCGCAGAGGTACCTCCATGCCCTCGAGCCCGGCGGTCACCGCGTCGGCGAGCTTGTAGACGTCGACCTGGGCGCGTCCGCACGACGGGCACGAGACGATCTCGAGCTTGCGGGGCCGCAGGTTCAGTGACTGCAGGATCTGGTCGCCGACCTTCACCTCTTCGGCCGGTGGCGCCGAGAGCGACACGCGGATCGTGTCGCCGATGCCCTGGGAGAGCAGCGCACCGAACGCGACCGACGACTTGATGGTGCCCTGGAATGCCGGTCCGGCCTCGGTCACCCCGAGGTGCAGCGGGTAGTCGCACTGGGCGGCGAGTTGCCGGTAGGCCTCGACCATGACCACCGGATCGTTGTGTTTCACCGAGATCTTGATGTCGCCGAAGCCGTGCTCCTCGAACAGACCCGCCTCCCACAATGCCGACTCGACCAGAGCCTCCGGGGTGGCCTTGCCGTACTTGCTCATGATCCGTTTGTCGAGCGACCCCGCGTTGACGCCGATCCGGATCGGGATGCCGGCGTCACCGGCGGCCTTCGCGACCTCCTTGACCCGGCCGTCGAACTCCTTGATGTTGCCCGGATTGACCCGGACCGCCGCACAGCCGGCGTCGATCGCGGCGAAGATGTACTTCGGCTGGAAGTGGATGTCGGCGATCACCGGGATCTTCGACTTCTTCGCGATGATCGACAGCGCCTCGGCGTCCTCGTTGCGCGGGCACGCCACACGCACGATATCGCAGCCCGACGCGGTCAACTGCGCGATCTGCTGCAGGGTCGCGTTGATGTCGTGGGTCTTGGTGGTGGTCATCGACTGCACCGAGATGGGGTGATCGCTGCCGACGCCGACCGATCCGACCTGGATCTGGCGGGTCTTGCGGCGCGGTGCGAGCACCGGTGGCGGTGCGGCGGGCATGCCGAGCCCGATCGAGATCGGGTCGGTGACCGTCGAGCCGGCCGGAGTCGGGTCAGGTGCGGACATCTCGTTCTCCTGAGGAGTTCGGTGTGCGAGTGGGAACTCGCGAGGGCTGGGCGCGGGCCGGGCTGGTGGCGGCCATCAATTCGGGATCGTGATCGGGTTCACGATGTCGGCGGTGAGGGTCAGCACCATGAACGCTGCCATGACCACCACCACGGCGTAGGTCAGGGGAAGCAACTTGTAGTAGTCGATCGGTCCGCCGGGAGCCCGGCCGAACCACCGACGCACCGTGTCGCGCCCCTTCTCGTACCCGACGATGGCCATGTGTCCACCATCCAAGGGTAGTAGCGGTACGAGATTGAACAGGCCCAGGAAGAAGTTGATGCTGATCAGCAGCAGGAGAAAGGTGTCCCACAGCCCGCGTTCGGCGGCCTGTCCGCCCAGGACGGTGGCGCCGTACACGCTCACCGGGGTGTCTGCCGAGCGCACACCACCTGTCACCGCGATCCACAGATTGTGGACCTTGGTCGGCATCGACAGCAGCGCATCCCAGGTCTGATGCGCGAGTTCGGCGGTGAAGACCGCCGCACCGGGCAGGATCGTCACCGGGTTGTAGTGCTTCCACAGCGGCGGCTGCCGGAACTGGATCCCGACCTTGTTGACCGTCTGCGAGGTCACCTTGCCCGCCTTGTCGGTGACCGTGGTGGTCACCGGCTGCGGGGTCATCGTCAGGGTCACCCGGCTGCCATCGCGCTCGACGAGCAGCTGCACCGGGCCGTTGCTGTTCTGGATGAGCGGGGTGATCGCACTCGCGGTGGTGCCCGCGACCCCGTCGACCGCGATGATCTTGTCACCCGGGCGAATTCCGGCCGCACCGGCCGGTCCCGAACCGGTGCAGCGCGGCTCCGCCACGTTGCCGTCGGCGTCGACGGTGACCGTCGAAGTCAGACAACTCACCTTGTCCACCGTGGTGCCGACCGCGGGCGGCGACAGGTCGGGCAGACCCCAGATCAGACCGGCCACGACGATCAACACGAAGCCGAGGATGAAGTTCTGGGCCGGGCCCGCGAACAACACCACGAGACGCTTCCAAGCCTTCTGCCGGTACATCGCCCGACCCAGCTCGTCGGCGGTCAGCTCCTCGTGCGGGGTCATTCCGGCGATGTCGCAGAAGCCACCGAACGGCAGCGCCTTCACGCCGTACTCGGTCTCACCCCGCCGCGTCGACCACAGCGTCGGCCCGAACCCGACGAAATAGCGCCGTACCTTCATCCCCGTCGCCTGTGCCGCCCACATGTGCCCGCATTCGTGCCAGGCGATCGAGGCCAACAACGACAAGGCGAACAGCACGACGCCGATCGCGAATACCACTTCTCTCGACTCTCCGTTTCCTCACGCCACCGCTACTCACCCCACGGCACTTCACCCCACGGCGTGTCCTCACCGCTGCAACGTGGCCACCAACTCCGCGGCGCGGGCCCGCGCCCACGCATCAGCGCTGAAGATCTCCTCCACAGTACCCGGGGTTTTACGCCACTGATCTGCGTCGTCGAGCACACGACCGATGATCTCCACGATCCGCGGGAACGCGATGCGGCCGTCGAAGAACCCCTCCGCGGCAGCCTCGTTCGCGGCGTTGTACACCGCGGTCAGGCTGCCCCCTGCGGTTCCCGCCCGGCGGGCCAGGTCGATCGCCGGGAACACCTCGTTGTCGACCGGCTCGAACGTCCACGACGACGCCGTGGAGAAATCACACGCCGTCGACGATCCGGGCACCCGATGCGGCCAGCCCAGCGCCAGCGCGATCGGCAGCTTCATCGACGGCGGTGACGCCTTGGCGATCGTCGCACCGTCGACGAAGGTGACCATCGAGTGCACGATCGACTGCGGATGCACCGTCACATCGATGCGGTCGTAGGGCACGTCGAACAACAGATGCGCCTCGATCACCTCGAGCGCCTTGTTCACCAGGGTGGCCGAATTCAACGTGATCATCGGGCCCATCGACCAGGTCGGATGACGTCCCGCCTGCTCGGGCGTCACACCCTCGAGCCGATCGGCGGTGAACCCCCGGAACGGACCGCCCGACGCCGTCAGCACCAGTCGGTCGACCTCATCGGCGCTACCGCCACGCAAACACTGCGCGATCGCCGAATGCTCCGAATCGACCGGGACGATCTGCCCCGGTGCCGCCGCGGCCAACACCAACGCTCCCCCGGCGACCAACGACTCCTTGTTCGCCAGGGCCAGTCGCGCACCCGACCGCAACGCCGCCAGACTCGGCCGCAACCCGATCGAACCGACGACGGCATTCAGCACCACGTCGGCCTCGACCGACTCGATCAGCCGGCACATCGCGTCCGGACCACCCAGGACCCCATCGCCCAACTCGGCCGCCAGTTTCTCGGCCACCGCCGCATCCGCGACGGCCACCCGATGCGCGGGCACATCGAACTCGCGGGCCTGCCGGCCCAACAAGTCCGGGTTGCCGCCCCCGGCACCGACGCCGACCACCGAGAACAACTCCGGATGCTCGGAGATCACCTCGAGGGCCTGCACCCCGATCGAACCGGTCGAACCGAGAATCAGCACACGTGTCGTCACGACGACCATTGTCGCCCACCGCGCACCACGGCAAACCGCCGCCGCTCGCTACGCTTCCGGCGCTTGTTCGAATTCGGCCCGCTCGCTACGCTCCCGGCGCCGGGTTGACAGCGCGCCAGTGCTCGGCAATATCGATCCGCCGAGCAACCCACACGTCGTCGTGCGCCGCGACGTGATCGAGAAAGCGCTCGAGCGCCGCCACCCGCGCCGGCCGGCCCACCAGACGACAGTGCAATCCCACCGAGAGCATCTTCGGCGCACCCTGTTCACCCTCGCGGTAGAGCACGTCGAAGGCATCCCGCAGATGCGCGAAAAACTGTTCACCGGAAGGAAATCCGCCCGGCGACGCGAAGCGCATGTCGTTGGTGTCGAGAGTGTAGGGCACCACGAGGTGATCCACCTCGGTGCGAACCCCGTCGGTGGTCCGGCCGACCTTGACCCAGTACGGCAGATCATCGGCGTAACTGTCCGAGTCGTAGACGAAACCGCCCTGCTCCACGACGAGCGACCGCGTGTTCGGCGAATCGCGACCGGTGTACCAACCCAGCGGACGGGACCCGGTGATCTCGGTCAGCAGCTCCACGGCGGCGCGCATGTGTTCGCGTTCGACGTGCTCGTCGACCATCTGATAGCTCAGCCACCGGTACCCGTGACAGGCGATCTCGTCGCCGCGTTCGAGAAAGGCCGCCACCACCTCCGGGTTACGCGCCATCGCCTGCGCGACCGCGAAGATCGTCAGCGGCCAGCCGCGGCGCTCGAACGCCCGCAGCACCCGCCACACCCCGGCGCGGGAACCGTACTCGTAGAGCGATTCCATGCTCATGTGACGGTTCGGGAACGACTGCGCGCCGATCATCTCCGACAGGAATGTCTCGCTGCCGCGGTCGTTCTCGAGGACGTTGTTCTCGCTGCCCTCCTCGTAGTTCAGCACGAACTGCACCGCGATCTTCGCGTTCGACGGCCACTGCGGATCCGGCGGCGTGGCACCGTAACCCACCATGTCGCGGGGGTAGTCCTCGGAGCGATAGTCGGCAAGCGATCGGGTCGGCGGATGCATGGGCGCATTCTTGCACCGATCTCCGACGTCGTCCCGTCGGGCGACACCCCCGACTTTCGACGCCACGCGAGACGCGGCATGGGGAGTGAGACACGGCGCCACCGTGCCCGCTATGCTCTTCTGGAAGTACTACTACCGATCGTCAGAGACCGTTTCTGACGTGCGCAGCGAGGAGTCAACGTGGCAGGCACCGACGTGGAGCACGCGGCAAGCACCGACGTGGAGCACAGCGACGAGATCGACACCGGGTGGGTGCGCGAACCCGCTGACGCGCCCTCGGCGCGTTTCGGCTGGCACGGCGTGGCGACCCGCACGTTCTACATCGCCGGCTGGGTGGTGGTCGTGTTGCTGTTCGCGATGTTCTACGGAAACCACGTCGGACACGTCGAGGACATCTGGTTGGCCGCCTTCGGCGTCATCGTCGCCGCCTTCGTGCTGCGCGGCATGCTCACGAAGAAAAAGTGGAGTTGACCGCACCATCCTGAGAACCGACAAGGCACCCCGGCGAGAACTTCTCGCCGGGGTGCGTTGTCGTGTGGGCCTTGTCGTATGGGGTTCGGCGGCTCAGCCGTCGGTTTCCTCGGCGGCGAGTTGGCCGCACGCCGCCGCGATCTCCTGGCCGCGGGTGTCGCGGACCGTGCACGACACGCCCTGAGCCCGGACCCGCCGGACGAACTCGCGCTCAACGTCTTTCGGGCTCGCATCCCACTCGGAACCGGGTGTGGGATTGAGCGGGATGAGGTTCACATGCACCAGCGACCCGAGTGCCCGATGGAGCTTCTGGCCGAGCATGTCCGCGCGCCACGGCTGATCATTGACGTCGCGGATCAGTGCGTACTCGATGGAGACACGCCGGCCGGTGGAATCGGCGTAGTACCGCGCCGCGTCGAGCACCTCGGTCACCGACCAGCGGTTGTTCACCGGAACGAGCGTGTCGCGTAACTCGTCGTCGGGCGTGTGCAACGAGACCGCGAGGGTGACCGACAGATTCTCGTCGGCAAGCCTGCGGATCGACGGGGCGAGACCGACAGTGGAGACTGTCACCGAACGCGCCGAGATCCCCAGACCGTCAGGCGCCGGCGAGGTGATCTGCCGGACCGCCGAGACCACCCGCTTGTAATTGGCGAGCGGCTCGCCCATTCCCATGAACACGACGTTCGACAGGCGCCCCGCATCCCCGAACTCCCCGTCGCGCAGAGCCCGCGCGGCCGCGCGCACCTGATCGACGATCTCCCCGGTCGACAGGTTCCGGTCGAGTCCGCCCTGCCCGGTCGCGCAGAACGGGCACGCCATGCCGCATCCGGCCTGGCTGGAGATGCACAGCGTGTTGCGGTCGGTGTAGCGCATCAGCACGCTCTCCAGCAGCGTGCCGTCGTGCAGTCGCCACAGGGTCTTGCGGGTGCTGCCGTCGTCGCAGGAGATGTGGCGCACCGGGGTGAGCAGTTGCGGGAACAACGCGGCACCGACCTTGTCGCGCGCACCGGCCGGAAGATCGGTCATCTCCTCGACATCGGCGGTGAGCCGCCCGTAATACTGGCGTGCGAGCTGGTCGGCGCGGAATTTCGGAAGCCCGAGATCGCCGACCGCGGCGACCCTGGCCGCCTGGTCGAGGTCGGCGAAGTGTGTCGGCGGACGTCCGCGTTTGGGCGCGTCGAACACGAGCGGCAAAGACGTCATGTTCCCATTGTCGCATGTCATGATGGGTGCATGAGCACACCGGATTCGTCCTCCGAGCGCCCGGCCACCGACTCGTCGACCCACGCGCGCAATCCGGCGCCGCTCGATGACTCCCACGTCGCCGCCCAGACCGCGATCGACGACGTCAAACACACTCGCACCCGCGCGACCTTCATCGGCTGGGTCGTCGGTGCGATCATCACCATCCTGCTGTTGATCTTCATCCTCGCGAACCTGGGTTCTCAGCAGATCAACTTCTTGTTCGCGAAGGTCGACCTGCCGGTCGGCGTCAGCCTGCTGATCGCGGCGATCGCCGGTGCATTGATCACCGCGATGATCGGCGGCGCGCGCACGTTCCAGCTGAACCGTGCCCTGAAGAAGGCCCGAAAGGCCAACTGACAGCGCCCGGCACTCCGCCGACAGCGCCCGGCACACCGCCGACAGCGCCCGGTATTCCGCCGAGAGCGCTTCGAGGAGCGCCGCCGTCGATGTGAAGAGCGCCGTCGGCGAGATGGAGGGCGCTGTCGAGCTGGTGAGCCCGACTCAGAGCAGTGCGGTCAGCACGGCCCAGACGATGAACGCCGACGGCAACAGTGAGTCGAGCCGGTCCATGATGCCGCCGTGACCGGGCAGCAGGGTCCCCATGTCCTTGATCTCCAGATCGCGCTTGACCTGCGATTCGACGAGATCGCCCAGCGTTGCGCACACCACGAGGACCGGTCCCAGGATCACGCCGACCCACCACTGGGTGTCGAGCAGGAACATCGTGGTGCACACAGCACCCGCGGTACCCACCACCAGCGAGCCCGCCAGCCCTTCCCACGATTTCTTCGGGCTGATGGCCGGCGCCATCGGGTGTTTGCCGAACAGCACCCCCGCCGCGTAGCCGCCGACGTCGGAACACACGACGACGATCATCAAGGTCGCCACGCGTGCGGCTCCGTGATCCTGATGCACCATCAGCACGCCGAAAGAAGCCAGCAGCGGCAGCCAAGCGAGTACCAACACCGATGCGGACAGATTGCGCAAATAGTTCTCGGGGGCACGAGTGATGCCCTGTGCCAACAGCTTCCACACCATGATGACGAGGACCGTGGCCGCAAACGCCACCAGGACCCCGGTTGTCCCCCATGGCCAGCTGCACCAGATGATCGCCTGACCGCCGACGAGCAGTGGCCAGAACGCCACGTCGTAGCCGCCGTCGCGCAGTCGTTTGGTGACCTCCCAGGTGGCGATCGCGAACGCCACCGACACGACGATGTACCAGACCCACGGCGCGAACAGCAGAATCAGGATGATGCTGACGCCCAGGGTCAGCCCGACCCCGATCGCCGCCGGAAGGTCACGACCGGCCCGTGACTTACGCGGCACGGCGGCATCTGCCTCGCCGGGGCGTGCGGTATCAGGAGCGGCGGACTCGGACGGGGCGGCGTCGGGGGATTCTGGGTCGCCGGGTGTGCCGCCGGTCCCCGACGATTCGTGTGACATCGTTGTCGTTTCCGCCTGTCGTCTCGACTCGTCCGTCTTGCCTCATCTCGGTCGTCGCCCCCGGTGATACTCACACCGCGGACGTCGCTCACACCTCGAGAAGCTCGGATTCCTTGTGCTTGACGAGTTCTTCGACCTGCGCCACATACCCGGCAGTGGTCTTGTCGAGATCCTTCTCGGCGCGGACCACGTCGTCCTCACCGGCCTCGCCGTCCTTCTGGATGCGTTTGAGTTCTTCGACCGCCTTGCGACGGACGTTGCGGATGGAGACCTTGGCGTCCTCACCCTTGCCCTTGGCCTGTTTGACGAGATCCTTGCGGCGCTCCTCGGTCAGCTGCGGCACGGCGACGCGGATCAGCGTCCCGTCGTTGGTCGGGTTCACACCGAGATCGGAGTTGCGGATGGCGGTCTCGATGTCTCGCAGGGTCGACGCCTCGTACGGCTTGATCACCACCAGCCGGGGTTCCGGGGTGTTGATACTCGCGACCTGGGTGATCGGTGTCATGGCGCCGTAGTACTCGATGACCACCTTGTTGAACATCGCGGGGTTGGCCCGTCCGGTCCGGATCGAACCCATGTCCTCACGCGCGACGCTCACCGCCTTCTCCATTTTTTCCTCGGCGTCGAGCAGCGTGTCGTCGATCATTGTGTGTTCCTGTTTCGTCGTGGCGGGTCGGGCTGGATGCGGCTCGCCGGTTCGTCGGGATCGGTGGTGGGTCTGGCCTCCGCCGATCAGGTCCTCACCAGTGTCCCGATGCGCTCTCCGGCGATGGCACGCGCGATGTTCCCACGTTCCAGCAGATTGAACACCAACATCGGCATCTTGTTGTCCATGCAGAGGCTGAAGGCGGTCGCATCGGCCACCTTCAGTTCTCGGTCGAGGACCTCACGGTGGGTGATCTCGCGGAACAGCGTGGCATCGGGATCGACGCGGGGGTCGGCGCTGTAGACGCCGTCCACGGCCTTGGCCATCAGCACGACCTCGGCCTTGATCTCGAGCGCACGCTGCGCGGCGGTGGTGTCGGTGGAGAAGTAGGGCATGCCCATCCCGGCGCCGAAGATGACCACCCGGCCCTTCTCCAGATGTCGCTGCGCACGCAACGGGAGGTACGGCTCGGCCACCTGACCCATCGTGATGGCTGTCTGCACTCGGGTGGTGATTCCACGCTTCTCCAGGAAGTCCTGCAGCGCAAGGCAATTCATGACCGTACCGAGCATGCCCATGTAGTCCGAGCGCGCGCGGTCAAGGCCGCGTTGTTGCAGTTCGGCGCCACGGAAGAAGTTCCCGCCGCCGATGACCACGGCCACCTGCGCACCGGACTCGACGACCTCGGCGATCTGGTCGGCGACCGTGGCGACCACGTCGGGATCGAGGCCGACCTCTCCCCCGCCGAACATCTCGCCACCGAGCTTGAGGAGCACGCGGCCGAAGCCGCTACGTTCGGACTGTCGGGTGTCGGGGGTTTCGCTCATCAACATCCTCACTCGTCGGTTCGACTCACCATCTTATGGTCCCGTCCGTCCGAATCGGAGCGCGGCGCCACCGACCGGCAGCAAAAAGACGCGCCGGACACCCTCCACCAGCCGAGCAGAACGTCGTTGTATCACCGCTGAGCAGTCACGATGACCGTTCCGGCGTACACCTCAGCAGCCAACGGTGATGTCGATCCCGCACAGCGGCGGCCGACCGTGCACCACCGGATAGTTGCGCATCGGATCGAAACCACCCTGCCCGTCGGGTACGAACTGCGTCAACGGCTCCGTCGAATCGTCGATCCCGACACGTCGGAGGAAGGTCGCGACGATCTGTCGCGACGTGACGCCGCCCTCGCGCAGTCCGTCTTCACGGTGAGATCGCGACGCGAGCTCCACCTGGCCGATGGCGTCGATCCCGTCGCGGTGGAGTGTGTCGAGCAGGATCCCGATGTCGACACCGTCGCCGGGTGCAAACGGAATCGATGTCAACAGGTCCCGATCGGCGGCGAACTCACCGGCCAGGGGCTCGATCACCCCGGACAGCTCGGGCCTCAGCGCGGCGATCAGCTGGCGGACCATCAACTCGGTGACCCGACCGCCTCCGACCGGATCGGCGTCGTCGGCGACGAGTCTGTGGCGGTAGCCCTTGACCAGCCGCAACTCGTCGACGGTGAGCAGAGGTTCGACGAGTCGCGCGACGTCCCCCGGTTCCGGTCGCGCACCGTCGAGGACCACGACGATGTCACCGGTGGCCGCGGCCACCGAGCGCCACACGACCTCGCCCCGCCCGGGCAGGGTCGCGAGCCCCGGCAGCACCGACGGCCTGGGGATCACGCGGACGCCGGACGCCTCGCACGCGCCGCCGGCGCCGTCGGTGCCGTCGGTGCTCACCACGACCTCATCGACCAGCCGCCCGGAGTGCGACGCGAATGCGCGGAGCACCACGTCCACCGCCGCGCCATCCCCGACCACGGGCACCACCACCGAAATGGATCGGCCGGCCTTGGCTGCGACGAGGTCGTCAAGGGCGCCGGCCCGAAACGGTCGGGCGCCGTGGGGCGCGGCGAGGGACCAGGTGTTCGATTCCCACCAGGTCGCGGCGTCCTGCCCGGTCGTGATCGTCACCTCGCGAGTGCCTGCGCGAATTGCGGCCACGCGCGGTGCAACTCGTCCTGCCAGTAGGGCCAGGCGTGCGTGCCTCCCTGATAGAAGTGGAACGTCGCCGCCACGCCCAGCTGCGTCATGCGCCGCTGCAGGTTGTGGGAGCAGGCATCGGTGGCCGTTTCGATGACCGCGCCGACGGCCAGTTGCTCGGACAGTTTGGTCGCGTCGCCGTCGATACCCGGTCCGTTCAGCGTGTCGTAGCGGCCGGGCGTACCCGACCCGTTGGAGATGTAGATCGACTTGCCGCGGAATCGGTCGGCGTGGACATAGGGGTCGTTGGCCCGCCATTCGGGATCGGCGGGAGGACCCCACATATTGACCGTGTTGCCGTGTCCCCGGCCCTCGACGACCATGCGCACCGCGGCCTGTCCCACGGGGTCGCTCGTCTGCGCGCAACCACTGAACGAGCCCAGCGCCCGATACAGGTTCGGCGCGCGCAGGGCCAGTTGGAACACCGACGTCCCGGCCATCGAGATCCCTGCGATGGCGTTGCGACCATTGCCACCGAGGTCGCCGTCGATGACGGTGGGCAGCTCGGAAGTCAGGAAGGTGGCCCATTTCTGACGGCCGAGGACCGGATCGTCGCGACGCCAATCGGTGAAGTAGCTCGCCGCACCACCCATCGGGACCACCACGTTGACGTCGTCGTCGGCGAAGAAGGTGCGGATGTCGGTCTGATCGAACCAACTGCTGCCGCCGTCGCCTCCGGCCGCGCCGTTGAGCAGGTACAGCGTCGGCGCGTGCGCACTGCGTGCGGGGATCATCCGGACGTCGATGGTGCGTCGCATCGCCGGCGAGTACACGCCCACCGCGATCTCTCGAGGCGCGACGTCGTGTCGGTAGACGATGCTCGCGCCGCCCGGAGCCGCCTGTGCGGTTCCGGCGGTCGACACGACGGCTGCTGCGAGAAACACGGCCAGCACAACCACAATCGGTGTGACCCTGGGCCGGCGAATGACGCGGGGGCGGGGTATGGGCGACGGCATGAGGATTCCTCCGGTGACGGGGTCCCGCTGAACCGGAGAACACGGAACCAGAGAACGCGGGGCGTCGATGAGTGGTGCCGACCTGGCGGGTCGACGCTCGGAAGTGTGCCCGATGGCGTGAACACTTGTCCACAGTTTGACCGAAGACCAACTGAGTCATCTGACCAACTGCGATCAAATACACTGTTGTGCAGTCGGTTTGGTCGAATTGATCAACTGTGACTGGTTGCCAATGCCGCGGGACGGCTGTACTGTCACCCCACAACGTGTGTGTCCTGCAGCACTTTTCGACACGCCGCCCGATACGGGCCATTGCGTGCGTCGCACGAAATCTACTTCTCGAGAATCGAGGTTGTCGTGGTCAGTTTCGGCCTCATCGACGAATGGGAGCCCCGCATCGGTCGGCTGACCAGCTGGACGATGTCACCGACCGCGGTGGCCGCGGCCACCGGCGCGCCCATCCATCCGGTCCCGCCGTCCCATCAGCAGGAGGCCTACCTTCGTGCTGCGCAACGCAATCAGTCCGCGGGCTTCCGATTCTCCCGATTGTGCCTGCAGGCCTTCGATTTCCACTCACCGCTCGACGCCGACGCGCTGACCCGCGCCATCGACACCTTCCTACGACGCCACGACACCTTCCGCTGTTGGTTCTCCGAGGAGCCCGACGGCTCCATCGCCCGCCACGTCGTCGACCCGGCCATCATCTCGATGACCCCCACCACACACGGGGACATGGACTCGGCCACAGCGATTCGTGAACAGATCCAGAACGAGACACCGGGGCCGTTCTCGTGGGACTGCTTCACCTTCGGAGCGATCGAGTGGGAGGGCGGCTTCACCATGTACGGAGCGATCGATCACCTTGACACCGACGGTATTTCGCAGGCATTGACCTGTACCGAACTGATCACGCTGTACATGAACGAGGCCTTCGGACTCGACACCGGGCTGCCGGAGGTGGGCAGCTACATCGAGTATTGCGAGCACGAGCGCAGCGTCTCGGCCGCCCTGACACGGCAGTCTCCGCAGGTGTGCCGTTGGGTGGAGCTCCTCGAGGCCAATGGCGGTGTGCTGCCAGGATTCCCGTTGCCACTCGGTGGCGAGAGCGAGGGCCACACACGCAGCGCACTCCTGACGATGTCGGTTTTCTCCGAAGACGAGGCGCAACGTTTCGAGGACATCTGTCGCGCACACGACTCCAACATGACCGCGGGACTGATGGCGGTGGCCGCACTGGCAAGCTACGAGTTCACCGGGTGCACAGACTATCTCGGCATGACTCCGAAGAGCACCCGGGCGCCGGGACCGGCACTGAATTCGGTTGGCTGGTTCACCAGTCTGATCCCGGTGCCGATCACCGTCGGCGCCGACGCGACGTTCACCTCGATCGTCGGCCCGGCAGCCGAAAGCTACACGGCGGGTAAGGAACTCACCGATGTGTCATTGCATCGGGTACTCGAGTTGGTCGAGCACGATGACGGCATCGACGTGACACCGGGGTGGTCGGTACCGATGGTGTCCTACGTCGATGTGCGCAAACTCCCCGGCGTCGACGTCTTCGACGCCATCAACGGTTGCCTGTACGGCAATCGGGGCAGCAGCGAGGAGGTGTTCATGTGGATCAACCGATTCCGCGACCAGACGTCGATGACCTTGCTGTTCCCCGACACCGAAGAGGCGCATGTGGCGCTCCCCCGATACACCGACGCACTGCGCACGATCATGGCCACCATCGCCCGCTCCGGCGACTATCGTCCGACGGCGCTCGCGCTCACCTGATCCGGCCGATGACCGGTATCGAGCACACGAATCACCCAGCCTCACAGAACAGTTCCGCGTGTGACGCGCCCGCCCCGGTGCCGCCGCGCGGCTCGTGGTTGGCCCTCGCCGGCGCCCTGCTCGGGGTGTTCATGCAAATGCTCGACACCACCATCGTCAACATCGCACTACCCGACCTGACGGTCGAACTCGGCGCCTCGACGGCCCAGCAGTTGTTCGTCCTGAGCGTGTACACGCTCGCGTTCGCGTGCACGCTGTTGACCGCGTCCACGCTCGGCGGGCGATACGGGCGACGACGTTTGTTCATGTCCGCACTGATCGCCTTCACCGTCGCATCGGTGCTGTGCGGCGTCGCCCGCACCCCCACCGAACTCATCGTGTTCCGCGGCCTCCAGGGGATCAGTGCGGCGCTGATGTCGGCACAGACCCTGGCGCTGATCACCGCACTGTTCGCCAAGCCGCTGCATCCCCGGATCTTCGGCATCTACGGCGCGGTCGCGGGGGTGGCCGCGATGCTGGGCCCGGTCATCGGCGGCGTGCTGATCAGCGCCGACATCGCCGGCTGGGGTTGGCGCACGATCTTCTTCGTCAACGTACCGATCGGCGTCGTCGGATGTCTGCTCGCCGCCGGGCGGCTCCCCCAGATGCGCGACGGTGTGCGCGGCCGGCCCGATGTCGTCGGGGTCGTGCTGTCCAGCGCCGGATTGTTCGGTCTGCTCTATCCGCTCGCCGTCGGACGCGAGCAGGGGTGGCCACCGCAGCTGTGGGCGATGTTGGCCGGCTCGGCAGTCCTGTTGATCGCCTTCGCCTTTCACGAGCGGCGACTCACCCGAACGGGTGGCCGACCGCTGCTGCGTACCGACCTGTTCACGGCGCGCCGGTTCACCGTCGGCCTTCTGCTGTCGTTGATGTTCTTCAGCGTGTTCGCGGGGTTCTTCTTCACCGTGTCGGTGTCGACCCAATTCGGCTTGGGGTACTCGCCGCTGCGCACCGGAATGCTGGCACTGCCGTTCGCGATCGGCGCGATCGTGGGCTCGGTGTCCTCGGGTGTGCTCGCCGAACGTCTGGGCGCATCAACGGTGTTGAGCTGTGGTGCGATGGTGGTGGCCGTCGGCTTCGGCTGGCTCGCGGTGACGCTGACGCCGGACAGCGCAACCCTGTCCGTACCGGCGGTGATCGCACCGCTGCTGATCGGGGGCGCGGGTACCGGCTTGTTCGTCGCTCCCCTGCAGACCACGATCCTGGCCGACACTGCACCCGAGACGGTCGGCTCGGCATCGGGATGTGTTCCGACCGTCCAGCAGATCGGCGCGTCGATCGGCCTGGCGGTGGTCACGATGTTCTTCTTCGGCCAGGTCGCGGCCCAGTCTGCGACGGCCGTCCCGGCAGCGGGCTCGAACCTGGCAGTCTCACTCGAGACGACCTCCATCGACCCGGCCGTGCGCGGCCTCGTCGTCGACCGCTTCACGACGTGTGCTTCCGCCCAGCTGACCTCGCCGCATCCCGATCGCCCCGCTCCCGGGTGCGCGACGCAGGGCGAGAGGTCCGGAATCGTCGGCCGACTCACCGCCCAGACCGCCCCGCAGATCCACGCCGCACGTCGCGAGGTGGCCGCGCGGACCTTCGTCGGCGCGTTTCGTTCGACGCTGTGGGTGTTGGCCGCCGCTGCCGTGGTCGTGGCCGGGTTGTGTCTCGGACTGCGCCGGCCGCGGCCGGCGCGATGAGGGGCCCGCGGTGACCTTGAGCCCGACATGCACGAGGGCCCCGACCCACCGTGGTGGATCGGGGCCCTCGCGGATGGCCTCGTGACGGGTCGGTCAGGCCTGGCCGACCTCGAAGCGGGTGAAGCCCTTGACGGTCGCGCCGGCCTCGTCGAGAACGTCCTTGACGGTCTTCTTCGAGTCCTTGACGAACGGCTGGTTCACCAGGACCGCGTCCTTGAGGAAGCCCTTGAGCCGGCCCTCGACGATCTTCGGCAGAGCCTGTTCGGGCTTGCCCTCGGCCTTGGCGGTCTCCTCGGCGATACGACGCTCGTCGGCCTTGACGTCCTCGGGGACCTCGTCCTCGCTGGCGTAACGGGCCTTGAGCGCGGCAACCTGCTGCGCGGCGTTGCGCGCGGCCTCGGCTGCGGCGTCGCCCTCACCGGTGTAGGACACCAGCACGCCGACGGCCGGCGGCAGATCCGACGCACGCTTGTGCAGGTAGATCGCGACGGGACCGTCGTAGAACACGACGCGACGCAGTTCGAGCTTCTCGCCGATCTTGGCCGAGAGTGCCTGCACGGCGTCGGCGACGGTGCCGTCACCGAGCTTGGCTGCCTTGAGCTCCTCGACGTCGCTGGTCTTGGCGGCCAGCGCGGCGTCGAGCACCTGGTCGGCGAGTTCCTGGAACTCGGCGTTCTTGGCGACGAAGTCGGTCTCGGAGTTGAGCTCGATCATCGCGCCGTCCTTGGCGGCGACGAGACCCTCGGCGGTGGACCGCTCGGCACGCTTGCCGACGTCCTTGGCGCCCTTGATGCGCAGTTCCTCGACGGCCTTGTCGAAGTCGCCGTCGTTGTTCTCGAGCGCCTTCTTGCAGTCCAGCATTCCAGAGCCGGTGAGCTCGCGGAGACGCTTCACATCGGCTGCGGTGTAGTTCGCCATCGTTGGCGAGCCTCCTTAGAGAGAGTGATCGGTTACTCGGCGCGTCCCGTGGGTACGCCGGGGGTCAGGACGCCGGGGTGGCGTCGCCCTCGGCGGGCGCGGTGGCCTGGGTGAGCAGTTCCTGCTCCCACTCGGCGAGGGGTTCGCCGCTGCCGGCCTCCGGCTTGGAGTCGTCCGATGCCGCACCGGCCCGGGCCTGCACGCCCTCGGCAACCGCCGAGGCGATGACGCGGGTGAGCAGCGCGGCGCTGCGGATGGCGTCGTCGTTGCCCGGGATCGGGTAGTCGACGACGTCGGGGTCGCAGTTGGTGTCGAGGATCGCGATGACCGGGATGTTGAGCTTGCGTGCCTCACCGACAGCAATGTGCTCCTTGTTGGTGTCCACCACCCAAATGGCGGAAGGCACCTTGGCCATATCGCGGATACCACCGAGGGTCCGCTCGAGCTTGTTCTTCTCGCGGGTCAGCATCAGGATTTCTTTCTTGGTGCGACCCTCGAAGCCACCGGTCTGCTCCATGGTCTCGAGTTCCTTGAGACGCTGCAGACGCTTGTGGACGGTCTGGAAGTTGGTGAGCATGCCACCGAGCCAGCGCTGGTTGACATACGGCATGCCGACGCGGGTCGCCTCACCGGCGATCGACTCCTGCGCCTGCTTCTTGGTCCCGACGAACAGGATGGTGCCGCCGTGGGCGACGGTCTCCTTGACGAATTCGTAGGCCTTGTCGATGTAGGTCAGCGTCTGCTGCAGGTCGATGATGTAGATGCCGTTGCGGTCGGTGAAGATGAATCGCTTCATCTTCGGGTTCCAACGGCGGGTCTGATGCCCGAAGTGTGCGCCGCTGTCCAGCAGCTGCTTCATGGTCACGACAGCCATGAGGTCTCATTCCTTTGTGTCGGTTGATGCTCGGTACCGGGTGGTCCGAACCCTGGCGCCCGCATCCGCGCGGAACCCGGGGGTACCGGGACCGCCCACGCGGAAGGTTGTCGATCTCCACCACGACGGGAGGCGATCTGGTGACGAGCGCGCGAAGTCACCCCGCCGTCGGCGAGGTGCCCGATCAGCATACGCGTACGCCCAGCACAGCTCCAAAATCCGACCTGCGCAGCTCTGCGGAATCGCGGCCGTGCAACCGTTCCGCGGAATTCGTTCGGCCCGAAGGGAGCGGATCGTCGGTGCGCTGCGTCTGATCTGTCATGACCATTCTCCTGCGCCTTCGGCGCCCCCTCGTCATCGGCATGGTCGAACTCGCCGTTGTCGTGTCGTTGCTGGTGGCGGTGCCCGCGCTCGTCGGCGCACAGCCGATGTCCGCGGCGACTGTCGCCACGCCACCGGGTTCGCGGTACTCGGCGCCGCTGCCGCCCCGGCCGACGGTGGTCCGCGGGTTCGACGAACCGACCCAACGCTGGCAGCCCGGGCACCGTGGAATCGATCTCGCCACCACCTCCGGCGCCGCGGCTCTGGCCGCGGGTGACGGGATCGTCCGCTTCGCCGGGGTCGTGGCGGGCAAACCGACGGTGTCGATCGAGCACGACGACGGGATCATCACCACCTACGAGCCGGTCCGCGCCGGCGTGCGTCGGGGTGTCCGGGTGCGTCGCGGACAGGTGATCGGGACGATCGAGGCGGGCCACCCAGAGTGTGAGGCTGCGGCGTGCTTGCATTGGGGAGCACGACGCGGGAGCGGCCGCGCCGCGGATTATCTCAACCCGCTGGCACTCCTCGGCGCGATACAGGTGCGACTCAAACCGCTCGAGGGGCTGCTGTCACCGTGAGCGACTCACGCGCGGGGGTGGGCCTGCCGATGAGCGGCACGCAGGCGTTCGACGCTGACGTGGGTGTAGAGCTGGGTGGTGGCGAGCGAGGAGTGGCCCAGCAGCTCCTGCACCACCCGCAGGTCGGCGCCACCCTCGAGCAGATGCGTTGCGGCGCTGTGGCGCAAGCCGTGCGGGCCCATCCGCGGTCCGTCGATCGCGGCCACGGCCGTGGCCACCACGGTCCTCGCCGTGCGCTGGTTCAGGCGTCCGCCCCGCGCACCGAGCAGCAGCGCCGCACCCGAGCCGTCGGTGGCCAGGCGGGGGCGACCGCGGGACAGCCAGGCCTGTACGGCATGGTCGGCGGGTAACCCGAACGGAACGGTCCGCTGCTTGTCGCCCTTGCCGATCACCCGCAGGACGCGGCGACCGGTGTCGACGTCGTCGAGGTCGAGTCCGCACAACTCGCCGACGCGAATCCCGCTGCCGTAGAGCAACTCCAGGATGACCCGGTCGCGCAGGGCGATCGGTCCGACGTCGTCGCCCTCGGCGGCCGAGTCACCGGTGGGCGCCGACGAGGCCGCGGACACCGCGGCCGCGGCTTGCTCGGCGGTCAGCACCGCGGGCAGGGTGCGGTGCGCCCGAGGCGCCTGCAGGCGGCTCGACGGATCACTCGCGAACAGACCTTCGCGAACGGCCCACGCGCAGAAGGCCTTCGCCGAGGACACCTGACGGGCAACGGTGGTGCGCGCGGCGCCGCGACGCGTGTGTTCGGCCAGCCACGCGCGCAGTAGGCCGAGATCGATCGCCGAGATCGACGCGCCACGCGCTCCGGCGAAACTGATCAGTCCGCGAACGTCACCGGTGTAGGCGCGGATCGTGTGTTCGCTGTGCCCCTTCTCGAATCGCAGATACTCGGCGAAGTCGGCCAGCACCGTGGGTCCGCGTCCGCCGTCGGCGCCCGCACCGTCGACGGCTCCCGACCCATCGATGCCGTCTGCCTCGCTCATGCCCCGAGCACATCGCCCGACCGCCGATCCGGCAACCACACACGCCGTGTCGTTGCCGGATCGGTACGGCCGGACCCGATCGTGACGGGTCGAGGTTGCCTCAACGGACGAGGTTGCGCACCCGTTGTCCGAGCCCCGGCTTCTCGGCGCCTTCCTCGGTCTCGCGGAGTTCGGCCTTCCACTGCCGGAATCCCTCCTCGGTACGGCCGCGTCGCCAGTACCCGGAGATCGATGCGTTGGCCGCGCTCACCCCGCGCTCCTTGCGGACATAGGCGCGCAGGTTGTGCATGACGGCCTGCGCCTCTCCGTGGATGAACACCTGCGGCTCTCCCTCGAGCCAGGCTGTCTCCCGGACCGCGGCGACGAGCGGCGCGTTGTCACCGGCCTTGTCCTCGCCGACCTCACCTGCCCCGCCACCGCGATGCAGCCAGGTGATCTCGGCACCGGCGGGTGCGCTCAACTCGAGTTCATCGTCGGGACCGGCGACCTCGATGAAGACCTTGGCCACGGCATCGGACGGCAGTGCCTCGAGTGCCGCGGCGACGGCGGGCAGCCCCGCCTCGTCACAGGCGAGCAGGTGCCACGGTGCGGCCGGATCGGGGTGATATCCGCTTCCCGGGCCGAGGAAGTGGACGGTGGTACCAGGGTCGACACTCGCCGCCCAGGGCCCGGCGAGGCCCTCGTCGCCGTGCACGACGAAGTCGATGAGCAGTTCTCGACGCTCGGCGTCGACCTTACGCACGGTATAGGTCCGCAGCGTGGGTTGTTGTTCGGGCGGAAGCGATCTCGATGCCCGAGGGTCGAAGTCGTCGGGGAACTCCACCCCCTCGGGCATGAAGATCAGCTTGACGTACATGTCCGTCTCGGCGCGTCCGTCCTTGCCGACGGCGGGCACGAAGTCGTCGAATCCGTCTCCCCCGAGAAACAGTCGCACCATGTGCGGGGTGATCTGTTCACGCCGCAGGACCGTCATCGTGTTCACTCGCTTGGCCATGGGACCTCCTTCACCCGAACCACAGTACGCCGGGTTAGGTCAACCTAACCTGTGGGTCCGAGTGAGGACGTCAGGCCAGGCGCCACCCGCTGCCCTCCATGGCCACCAGACCACCGAGTTCCAGCACGGCAAGCGCCGCCCGGACCTCGCCGATCTCCACGCCTGCCGAGAACACCACCTCCTCGACCGTGACTGCGCCGCGACCCGGCAGCGCATCGTGGACGCGCTGTTGTACCGGCGTGAGTCCATCGGTGCTGCGTGGTGATCCCCGGTCGGCGACTCCCCCGCCGTCGGGGGCCGCCATCGTCCGCACGGCGGCACCATCGGCCACGAGTGCGGCGCGTCCGTCGGCGATCAGCTCGTGACAGCCGACCGAGGTCGCCGAGGTCACCGGCCCCGGCACCGCACCGAGCGGCCGCCCGAGTTTCACCGCCCACGCGGCCGTGCTCACCGCACCGGAGCGAGCACCCGCCTCGACCACCACCACGGCGTTGGACAAGGCGGCGACGAGCCGATTGCGGGTGAGGAATCGGTGACGGGCCGCGGTGGTGTGCGGCGGGTACTCGGAGACGATGACGCCGCGGTCGGCGATCTCGGCGAGCAGCCGGGAGTGCGCTGCGGGATAGTCGCGGTCGATGCCGCATGCGAGCACCGCCATCGTCGCGCCGCCACTGGCGAGCGCCGCGCGATGGGCCACCCCGTCGATCCCGAACGCGGCACCGGAGACGATGGCCCATCCGTGCTCGACGAGTTCCTCGGCGAGCAGGCCGGTGACGTGCTCGCCGTAGGACGAGGCGGCACGCGATCCCACGAGGGCGATCGAGGCCGCCGCGAGATCGTCCAGCCGGGCCGGGCCGCGCGCCCACAGCGCCAGCGGCATCCCTCCGCGTTCACCGGTGTCGGCGTTCGCCAGCGCCAGCAGCGAGAACCCCGGCCATTCGTCGTCGTCCGGGGTCACCAGCCGCGCACCGCATTTCTCGGCGACCGCCAGGTCCGACTCCGAGCGGTCGTCGCCGGCACGCGCCTGCGTCGCCTTGAGCACGGCCTCGTGCCCGCGCGGCACCTGCCCGCGCGCGACGGCCGCCGCGGCCTCGAGGACACCGATCTCGGCGACCAGTGCCGTCAGCGGCACACACGGCGGTTCGGCGACGCGGGCCAGATAGGCCCACGCGCGTCGTTCGGATTCGGTCGTCGTCATCGATAGCTCCCCCGATCGCGGTAGAGAAGTGCTTGGGCCACTTCGGTTTCGGTGGGCACCGTGCCCCCTGCCAGGTCGGTCAGCGTCCAGGCCAGCCGCAGCGCGCGATCTGCGCCGCGCGCGGTGAGTCGCCCCTCGCGCAAGCTCAGGTCCACCGGCCGAACGACCTTGGGCGGCAGCCGGAAACGCCTGCGCAACGCCGGCCCGGGTACCTCGGCATTGGTGCGCCAACCGAATTCGCGCCACCGCTCGGCAGCGGCGCCGCGTGCAGCGGTGACCCGCGCGCGGATGTCGGCGCTCGACTCACCGGTCTCGGTGGCCAGCGCGACGTTGCCGGGCGGATCCATCCGCACCCGGATGTCGACGCGATCCATCAGCGGTCCCGACAGTTTGCCCAGATAGCGCCGTCGGACCACCGCACTACAGATGCATTGCACATCCCGCGTCGGTGCGCACGGACACGGGTTGGCAGCCAGGATCAGCTGGAACCGCGCGGGATAGACGGCCACCCCGTCGCGCCGCGGCACCTTGACCACCCCCTCCTCGACCGGTTGGCGCAGGGAATCGAGAACTTTCGGACCCATCTCGGCGCACTCGTCGAGGAACAGCACCCCGCGGTGGGCCAACGACACCGCCCCCGGTCGCGCCATCCCGGTCCCGCCACCGAGCAGCGCGGTGGTCGTCGTCGTGTGATGCGGATCGATGAACGGCGGCGCACTGACCAACGGCGACCCCGGCGAAAGCACCCCCGCGATCGAATGGATCGCGGTCACCTCCAGCGACTCCTCGTCGTCCAGTGGCGGCAGGATCCCCGGCAACCGCCGCGCCAGCATCGTCTTCCCGATCCCGGGCGGCCCCGTCATCAACACGTGATGGCTTCCGGCAGCGGCGATCTCGAGCGCATGCCGCGCCTGCGCCTGGCCCACCACATCGACCATGTCGGCAACCGCGGCCACCGGCGGCGGCACCGCATTCTCATCGACCGTGTCGAGCACGAACGACCCCGCCAGCCACCGCACCACCTCCCCCAACGTGCGCGCCCCACCGACCTCGATCCCCGACACCAACGACGCCTCAGCCACCGTCGCCAACGGCACCACCGCCCGCGCAAACCCCGCATTCCGCGCCTCGATCACCGCGGGCAACACCCCGGCCACCGGCCGAATCCCGCCGTCGAGCGCCAACTCCCCCAACATCACCGTCGAGGACAACTTCACCGGCGAAACCTGGTCACGCGCAGCCAGAATCGCCACCGCGATCGCCAGATCATGCGCCGAGCCACGCTTGGGCATCGTCGCCGGCGACAGATTGACCGTCACCTTCAGATCCGGAAACGTGAACCCCGAGTTGGTGATCGCCGCCCGAATCCGATCCCGGCCCTCCCGCAACAACGCATCGACGTTACCGCCGATCGCAAACGACGGAAGCCCTTGCCCCACATTGGCCTGCACCTCGACCTGCTTGGCCTCGAACGCATTCAAACCCACCGAATGCGTGCGCCCCAACGACATACGCGCCGGCACCAGATCCTCACTCGGTGATACCGACATGATGGCGCACCTCCGCCCGCTCCATCGCCGACGGATTCGACCGATCCAATTGCACCGAGATGACGTCGAACCGAATGCCCGGCCACCACATCTTCTGCTGCGCCAACCACATCCGCGTCAACTTACGCATCCGCGCCAACTTGTCGGCCGTCACCGCCGCCACCGGGTCGGCGAAGACCCGCGACGCCCGCGTCTTGACCTCCACCACCACCAACCGACGTCCGTCGAAGGCGATCAGATCCAACTCGCCGTAACGATTACGCCAATTGCGTTCCAGGATCGACCAACCCAACTCGGTCACGAACTCGGCCGCCCGATCCTCACCGAGCCGGGCCACCTCCGCCCGCCCCAGACGACCACCCCGGGCTCTCACAGGTTCCGCTGTCATGACGACAACGATCGCCCCTCACACCCACACCACCGGCCCCCACGGCCCACAACACCCCCACCACCGTGCACACGGCGAAAACTGTGGAGAAAATCAGGCAGGAAAAACCCCACCACGAGGCGACGTCAGATCGAGCATCGGCTCGCAGACGGCGGTCACAGCCGGGCTCAGGGCTCGTCGGGCAACCGCAGCTCGGGCTTCTCGAGTTCCTCGATGTTGACGTCCTTGAAGGTGAGCACACGCACCTGCTTGACGAACCGGGCCGGACGGTACATGTCCCATACCCAGGCATCGCTCATGCGGAGCTCGAAGTAGACCTCGCCCTCGGCGTTGCGGGGCACCAGTTCGACGGCGTTCGCAAGATAGAAGCGGCGCTCGGTCTCGACCACGTAGGTGAATTGGCCGACGATGTCCTTGTACTCGCGATACAGGGACAACTCCATCTCGGTCTCGTACTTCTCGAGATCCTCAGCGCTCATCCTGTAAGCCTATCGCGGGACGCGTGGTCGTCGGCGTCGGGCGCGACCGCGCCGACACCGGGCTCACCGGTGTCGAGCAGCCGCCGCGACGCGACGTTGCGGTAGGACATCCGGTGTTGCGCAGAAGGTCCGAGTCGGTCGAGACAGGACATGTGTAGCGCGGTGCTGTAGCCCTTGTGGACGGCGAACGAGTAGCCGGGCACCTCGCCGTCCATCGCGACCATGATGCGGTCACGGGTCACCTTCGCCAGGATGCTGGCCGCGGCGATACACGCGGCCGCACCGTCGCCGCCGATGACGGGGAGCGAGGGCACCGTCAACCCGGGCACCGGGAAGCCGTCGGAGAGTACATATCCCGGAACGACGTCGAGCCCGGCGACCGCACGGCGCATCCCCTCGATGTTGGCGACGTGAATGCCGATCCGGTCGATCTCGTGGGCCTCGATGACCACCACCGACCACGACTCGGCGTAGCGGGTGACCGCACGATAAAGCTTCTCGCGCGCCGCCTCGGTCAGCTTCTTGGAGTCGTCGAGCTCGGCCAGCGAGGCGAGCTGGGTGGGCCGCAACACGCATGCGGCGACGACCAGCGGCCCGGCACATGCGCCGCGCCCGGCTTCGTCGACTCCGGCGACCGGCCCGAGCCCGCTGCGGTGCAGGGTGAACTCGTAGGTCCGCAGAGCCGCGGCGCGACGGACCGGGAATCGTGGTGGCCACCGGCTCATCGCGTCACCCCGCAGGCCGACATCGACACGGGTGACGCCGATCGGACGGGTACGTCGCTGATCATGGCGTGCCGCTCACTGCTGCGGGTCGACCGAGCCCACACCGCCCATCCGGGAGAACGGGTAGATGATGAACTGCGTCTTGCCGCGGATGTCGTCGACCGGGACCGTGCCATCACTGCTCGCGGTGATGTGATAGCGCGAATCCGAGGATCGGGTGCGATTGTCGCCCATCACGAACACGCTGTTCTTGGGCACGGTGATCGGACCGAAATCCTTGCCCAGGCAGCTGTTGAGCTTGCCGTCATCGCCGATCGCGCTCGGCGTGGCGGTGCCGTTGGCGAGATTCTGCTGCTGCAGCGCCATGTTGACGTAGGGCTCCTTGAGAGCCTTGCCGTTGACCTTCACACCGACGCCCTCGCTGTTGCGGCATTCGATGGTCTGGCCGCCCACGGCGATGATGCGCTTGACGTAGTCGTTCTCGTCCGGTGGTGCAAAGCCGAACCAGGACAATGCATCCTGCAGATGGTGCACCACCGGATTCGAGGAACGCGGCGAGACCCAGCCGTCCTCCCCCCACGAATCGGGGACCTTGAAGACGACGACGTCGCCGGGCTTGGGGTCCCCGAACGTGTAGGAGAGTTTGTCGACGAAGATCCGGTCGTTGGAGCAGCCGGTGCACCCGATGAGGGTGGGCTCCATCGACTCGGAAGGGATGACGTACTGACGACCGATGAAGGTCTGCAAAATCCAGCTGATCAGCAGGACGCAGGCGACGATGATGATCGTCTCCCGCAGCAACGAGCCCTTCTTCTTCTCGGGCTTGTCGCTCGTGGTCCGCCACGGCCGCGAGGTACGCGAACCGTCATCGTCGGAGGGATCGGCGCTGCCCGACGGATCGGTGCTGCCGGCGCCGTGGGCGCGGTCGTCCCCGGCGCCGTCGCGATAGGTGTCAGCCACGTCGTCAGGGTAGACGCGTCAGCGCTTTTCCTTGATCTTGGCTGCCTTGCCGCGGAGATCGCGCAGGTAGTACAGCTTCGCGCGGCGCACGTCACCGCGGGTGAGAACGTCGATCTTGGCGATGGTGGGGCTGTGCACCGGGAAGGTACGCTCCACGCCGACACCGAAGGAGACCTTGCGGACGGTGAAGGTCTCGCGGATGCCACCGCCCTGGCGACGGATGACGACGCCCTTGAAGACCTGGACGCGCTCCTTGCTGCCCTCGATGACCTTGACGTGGACGTCAAGGGTGTCACCGGGACCGAATACGGGGATGTCGTCGCGCAACGACTGCTTGTCGATGGTGTCCAGGATGTTCATGTGTCGTGGTCCTTATTCTGGCGTGGCGTGAACAGAGGAACCTGGCGGCCCACCCTGCTCCCCCGGGGATCACCCGAGGTCAGGAGTGTGGTTCGACCGGTTCGTGCTCCGAGTCATGGTGTGTGCCCGGATGGACGTCCGCTGGGGACATCGGCATCAGGCAACCCGACTATTGTGCCAGACGACCCCCGGCCCGACGAAATCGCCGGTCACGGCCCGGTGGCACCGCGCGACGACCGCGACGCGGTGGCGACCAGCGCGGCTCCCGACGCCGCGATCACCGCTCGGGAGTGCGCCGACGGAGGTGACGCGGTGGCGACCGCCAGCGGGATGACACCGGAGTTCTGCATGTGGTGTAACAGCGCGATCTCCGGGGCACGCCCGTCGCCGACGAGTTCCTCACCGGTCCGTATCGACATGCCCCGACGCAGGTAGGGCACCGGGTCGCTGGTTCCGATCACCACCATCCGACCGGTCTCCGGGTGCTCCCCCACCCCCACGGCGATCTGCACCCACGATCCGACGGCACCGGGCAGTGACGCCTGGACGGCTGCCGCCCGGCGGGCGAGCGCGTCATACTCGGCGCGCGTCAGTTCGGGAGGCTCGCCGGGCTCCGCGTCATGGTCGGATCGTGCGCCGGCCGCGACACGCCGGACCGCGGCACCTGCGCCCGCCCCTGCGCCGGCGGCGGCCGCGCCGAGTCCGGCGAAGCCGCCCATCGGCATCATCCCGCTCGTGGCGGCGGCGCTGCCGGCCCGGTCGTCGGTGTGATCACCGGCGCCCGACGCCACCGGGTCGGATCGCTCGAGGGTGAGTGCCCCGGACTGTTCGGTGTATTCGTCGCCGGCTGCCGTCAGTGCCATCCGACCGGCACTCGCCGCCCGTACGGCCGGTGTGTCGTCGCCGAGCGACGCCGCGAGCGCACCGATCATCCGGTCGCGGTCGGTGATCGCCGTGACCAACTCGACCCGCAGACGTGCCGTGGCGGTCAGGTCGGCGAACGCCTCGACGGTATCGGCGGCGGAAGCCACTGCTCGCGCGGTCGTGGTCAGCACGGCGTCCTCGCCGCCGACGAGGCGATCGCATCCGTCGAGAATCGCCCGGGTGAAGCGGCCGGCCCCACCCTCGACGTCGCGAAAGGCGGTGGCGAGGTCGGCCGCGATGTGTTCGAGACGCCCGCGCAGCACGGCCAGCGAGGACACGACCTCACGCAGGGCCGCGTCGTCGCTGGTGGGCCAGCATCCGGGAACGAGGCTCTCGGCCAGCGCGCGGGTGTCACCGCTCGACGGTTGCCCGCTCATCGCACCGTCATCGCTGCCGCCCACGAGTGTCGAGCCCGCGCGCCGCGCGATCGTCGGTGTCGACGAGGTCGCGCGTGCCCGCGTCGATCAACGCCGCGTGGTCGGTGACGTCGCGGACGGCACTCGCCACCGTCCCGGCGAGTGTGCTCACCGCGTCGGCGAATCCGCTGCGGAACCGCAGCGCGCCGGGATCGTCGCCGAGTGCCGAATCGAGGTGCGCCAGTATCGATTCGAGGTCGGCTCCTAGTTGGTCGAGGTGGCGGGCCGCGGTGGTCAGTGCGGCTTGCAGCGTGCCGGTGACGTCGGTGTCGACGTCGATACCGTGCGGGTCGGCGGTCATCGGGCGGACGGCTCGATGTCGGTGAGGGCAGGCGTGACCGCCGTCGCGGCGGTGAGTAGTTGTGCGCGTTGGGTGCGCAAGGTGCCATCGGCGTCGGCGACGAGTCCGGTGATCAGCTGCGCGAGTTGCTCTCCCCGATAACGACGCATCGCCGATGGGGTGATGTCGAGTTCGATCAGCACGCCGCGCGCATCGACGGTCACCGACACCGCGCGGTCCGGGCTGGTCGCCGTGGCGGTCAGCCCGGCGACGGCCTCGGCCACCCGCTGCACCTCGCCGCGCTGCCGGTCGACCTCATCGAGCATGTCTGCCCAGCGCGCACTGATCATTCGACTGTTGCCGGAATCCCCCACCGTCGCCTCCCCACTCACGCGGATCGGTCGATCATATCCCCCGAATCCGACATCGGCGGGGCGGGAATCCACAGGCCTGGACGGGTCAGGGATCGGGGTGATCGGCACCCGACAACAGGTCGGGGCGGCGCTCTCGGGTGCGCTGCATCGACTGCTGGTGACGCCAGGCCGCCACCTTCGCGTGGTCGCCGGAGAGCAGGACCGGTGGCACCGGAAGGTCCCGCCAGATCTCGGGCCGCGTGTAGCTGGGGCCCTCGAGCAGGCCGTCGGAAAACGAATCCTCTTGATGGGAGCGGGGATTGCCGAGGACACCGGGTATCAGCCGGACGGTGGCCTCGATCATCGCCATCGCGGCCACCTCCCCACCGATCAGCACGAAGTCGCCGAGTGAGACCTCCTCGACGCGCACGCGGCGCGCCGCATCATCGAAGACCCGCTGGTCGATGCCCTCGTAACGTCCGCACGCGAACACCAGATGCGCGTGCTTGCTCCAGCGACGAGCGGCGGACTGATCGAACGGCACACCGGCCGGGGTGGGGACGACGAGCAGCGCGTCGTCGGGGCACACCTCGTCCAGACACGGACCCCACACCTCGGGTTTCATGACCATGCCGGGACCCCCGCCGTACGGCGAGTCGTCGACACTGCGGTGGACGTCGTGTGCCCACGCGCGTAGATCGTGCACTCCGAGCTCGATGATGCCCCGCTCGATTGCCTTGCCCAACAACGCAACCCGAAGTGGCTCGAGATACTCGGGAAAAATGCTGACGACGTCTATGCGCACGCGGGCGATTCCTTGCTCACCGAGCCGGGTCCTCGGCGTCGTCGTCACTGCCGGTGTCACCGTCACCGTCACCGTCGTCGATCAGGCCGGGCGGCGGGTCGATCTCGATGCCCTCGAGGGTCACCGTCGGCACGATCTCCCGGACGAACGGGATGAGAATCTCCCGATCGGCGTCGGTGCGAACGACCAGGATGTCGTTGGCCGGCAGGTGCAGAACGGAATCGACGACACCCACGGCAACACCGTCGATCGTCGAGATCGCGACGCCCTCGAGCTCGTGGTCGTAGAAGGCGTCGGGGTCGTCGCCCGAATCGACCTGCGAGCTGTCGATGAGGAACAGCGTGCCACGCAGGGCATCGGCGGCCGACCGATCGGTCACCTCGGCCAGCGACAGCAACAGCCGCCCGGAATGTTCCCGGGCGGCTGTCACCGTGAAAGTGCGCTCGCCTGCGCCTCGCGGCAGTCGGCCGAGCAGGGTCGTCCCGCGCGCGAACCGCTCCTGCGGCTCATCGGTGCGGACGTCGACGACGAGTTCGCCGCGAATACCGTGCGACTTGGCCACACGGCCCACCACGAGCTCCATCGGGCTCGGAGAGATCAGCGGTCGGTGTCGACGATGTCGACACGCATCCCGCGCCCACCGATACCCGAGACGAGGGTACGCAGCGCAGTCGCGGTACGGCCGTTGCGGCCGATGACCTTGCCGAGATCCTCGGGGTTCACGTGAACCTCGACCATGCGGCCACGACGACCGGTGATCAGCTCGACGCGAACGTCATCGGGGTTGGTGACGATGCCGCGGACCAGATGCTCCACCGCATCGGCGACGACAGCGCTCACGCCTGGGCCTTGTCCTCGGCGGCGGAGGCGTCGTCAGCGGCCTCGGCCGGTGCGTCGTCCTTCTTGGGGGCGGCCTTCTTCTTCGGGGTGGTCGCCTCGGCGACGGGCTCGCTGTCGGCGGCGGCGAGCGCAGCGTTGAACAGGTCGAGCTTGGAGGTCTTGGGCTCGGCGACCTTCAGAGTGCCCTCGGCGCCCGGGAGGCCCTTGAACTTCTGCCAGTCACCGGTCACCTTGAGGATGGCGGCCACGGGCTCGGTCGGCTGCGCACCGACGCCGAGCCAGTACTGGGCGCGCTCGGAGTCGACCTCAATGAGGCTCGGCTCTTCCTTCGGGTGGTACTTGCCGATGGTCTCGATGGCGCGGCCGTTACGGCGGGTGCGCGCGTCGGCGACGACGATGCGGTACTGGGGATTGCGGATCTTGCCGAGCCGCGTGAGCTTGATCTTGACAGCCATGTCTTCATCTTTCGTGTGGTCACTGCGCAATTCAGCGACCCCACCGGTTGTGGGGCCCGGTTTTGCGATCTGTCTCGGTGTGACCGTCGGGCGGTGCGTGACCGGGTCCGACGAACCAGCAGATCATTGTGCCAGACCGGGTGAGTGAGGAGAAATCGGGTGAATCCTGCCCGGCCGGGCGACCCCGCCGGAAGTGCGGACATGCGGTTATCCACCCCGCGAAAGATAACCGCATGTCCGGCTTCATGTCGGTCCGTCTCGCGCATTCGCGTCGATCGGACTCGCCCCGTGGCCGGGCCGCCCAGACGGCCCGGATGCAGTTGCGGACTGATCACGCCTGCAATGCATCTGTGACCCTACCGAACAGTAATAAAACGCACCAATGGACAACGGGTGATTTGGATCACAAATCCCCCGTGTGCAGAGGCCCTGTGACACGTGTGATCAGACGTGGATTCCGGAACAGACGACCGCTCGGGGATGCCGGAGTACGCCGAGATCGGAGACCGGATTCTCGTCGAAGATCAGGAAGTCGGCACGATCGCCGTCGTCGAGTAGGTCGGCACCCAGCCACCGACGCGGCTCGGTACTCGCCGCCGCGATCGCACCACGCGCACCGAGACCGATGCCGGCGAGCCGTTCGACCTCGTCGACGATGCGCCCGTGTCCGACGAAACCACCGGCATCGGTACCAGCGAAGATCCTCACCCCCGCCTCGCGCGCGGCGGCAAAGGTGTCCACCGCACGGGCGTGCAGGGCGCGCATGTTGGCCGCGTACGTCGGGAACCGGTCCGCCCCGTCCGCGATACCCGGGAAATTGTCGACCTGAATCATTGTGGGCACCAAGGCAATAGAGCGCTCGGCCATGGCATCGAGGTGATCGGCGGTCGCCCCGGTTCCGTGTTCGATGCAGTCGACTCCGGCGGCGATGAGGTCACCGAGCGCATCGGTACCGAAGACGTGCGCGGTGATCCGCACCCCGGCATCGTGAGCGGCACGAACCGCGGCGTCGAGCTGCGCACGGTCCCACAGCGGCGCGAGGTCACCGACCTCACGGTCGATCCAGTCGCCGACGATCTTGACCCAGCCGTCGCCCGCGGCCGCCTGTCGCGTCACCTCGTCGGCGAGTTCGTCGGGATCGTCGAGATCCACACCGTAATCACGCAGGTACCGTTTGGGCCGCGCGATGTGCTTGCCCGAGCGGATGAACCGCGGCGCCAGCGGGTCGTCGTCGAGCGGGTGGGTGTCCAGTGGTGAGCCGACTTCCCGGATCAGCAGGGTGCCCGCTGCCACGTCCTGCCGTGCGAACGCCCGCGCCTGATCGATCGTCACCCCGAGCCCGGGGGCGATGCCGACATGATTGTGGGCGTCGACGAGCCCCGGCAGAATCCAGACATCGTCGGCAGCGGTCTGCGCGTCGGCAATCGGTTCGGTCCGGATGCGACCGGCTCGGACCCAGAACTCGACCGGTTCGTCGGTGAGCGGGTCGCGCCCCCGGTAGTGCCGCGGCCCGCCGTGGTCGATCGGGGAATACTGGATCGAGTCGCGTTCTGCGGCAACGTCTCCGGGCATCGGACAGGTTACTTCTTCTTAGGCTGCTGGAACTGGGAGATGTCGATGCCCTCGAGTCCGGGCGGGAGCTGGTCGAGTCCGGCGGGCATGTTCGACAGATCCGGGAAACCACCGGGCATCCCCGGGAAGCCACCGCGCACCTTCGGCGGCGTGGGTCCGCGGCCCTTGGTCTTGCCCTTCTTCCCCTTGCCCTTCTTGCGGTTGGTCTTGCGGCCGGGGCCCATCATCCGTCCGGACATCTGCGCCATCATCTTGCGGGCCTCGAAGAAGCGGTCGACGAGCTGATTGACCTCGCTGACGGTGACACCCGAGCCGTTGGCGATACGCAGACGCCGAGAGGCGTTGATGATCTTGGGGTTGTCCCGCTCGGCCGGCGTCATACCGCGGATGATCGCCTGTACGCGGTCGAGCTGCTTGTCGTCGACCTGCGACAAGGCGTCCTTCATCTGCCCCGCTCCGGGCAGCATGCCGAGAATGTTGCCGATCGGACCCATCTTGCGGATCATCTGCATCTGCTCGAGGAAGTCCTCGAGGGTCAGATCACCCTGGGTGATCTTGGCGGCGGCCTCTTCGGCCTGCTGGGCGTCCCAGTGTTCCTCGGCCTGCTCGATGAGCGAGAGCACATCACCCATGCCGAGGATGCGGCTGGCCATCCGGTCGGGGTGGAAGACGTCGAAGTCCTCGAGCTTCTCACCCGAAGAGGCGAACATGATCGGCTGGCCGGTCACCTCACGCACCGACAGAGCCGCACCACCACGGGCATCGCCGTCGAGTTTGGTCAGCACCACGCCGGTGAACCCGACGCCCTCGGCGAATGCCTCGGCGGTGGTGACCGCATCCTGACCGATCATCGCGTCGACGACGAACAGCACCTCGTCGGGACGGGTCGCGTCGCGGATGTCGGAGGCCTGCTTCATCAGCTCGGCGTCGATACCGAGACGACCCGCGGTGTCGACGATGACCACATCGTGGTGCTTGGCCCGGGCCTCGGCCACACCGCCGGTCGCCACCGACACCGGGTCACCGGCGGTCACCCCGAGCGGATTGGTCCCGATCGGGGCAGCCTCACCGCTGATGCTGGTGCCCGCATGCGGCGCGAACACCGGGACGCCCGCGCGTTCACCGACGATCTTGAGCTGCGAGACCGCGCCGGGACGCTGCAGATCGCAGGCGACGAGCAGCGGGGTGTGGCCTTGCTTCTTGAGCCAGGCGCCGAGCTTGCCCGCAAGCGTCGTCTTACCGGCACCCTGCAGGCCGGCAAGCATGATCACCGTCGGCGGGGTCTTGGCGAACCGGACGCGGCGCGTCTCGCCGCCGAGGATCGCCACGAGTTCCTCGTTGACGATCTTGACGACCTGCTGGGCCGGATTCAGCGCCGCCGAGACCTCGGCACCCTTGGCGCGTTCCTTGATGCGCGCGATGAACGCACGCACCACCGGAAGCGACACGTCGGCTTCGAGCAGCGCAAGGCGGATCTCACGGCAGGTGCGGTCGATGTCGGCGTCAGAGAGGCGGCCCTTGCCGCGCAGATCCTTCAGCGCACCGGTCAACCGATCGGAGAGGGAGTCGAACATTCCACCATCTTTCCATGACCGGCTCGTGCGGCGCCCGATGCGGGTGCGCGTCGCCCCCTCACGTCGACACGGCGGGCGCCGCCGACCGCTCGATCCCGCGTGGCGTCAGCTGATGGGCACTCCCGATCGCCCGCTGCTCCCGTAGCTCGCCGGCCCCGGATCGTCGTCGGATTCGGTATGCGGACGCGGCGGCGGACAGACCGCGAGCACCGCCTCGGCCAGCTCGGCCCGGCGCTCGGGGGTGTCCTCCCCCAGCATGAGACAAAACGTGTCGACGACCGTGTTGCCGAGGGTGGCGACCTTGGCCCAGCGCACCACGACGCCGGCGTGTTCGATGACGTCGCTGACCCGGCTCAACAATCCGAGCCGGTCGTCGGTGCGCAACTCCATGAGCACCCCACCGTCGAGGTCCGCCGACGTCCACAACACGCGCGACGGCGCGACCGCGAACAGTGCGGGTACCGCGTTGGCGGCGACCGTTGCGGGATCGTCGGGTGCGCCCTGCGCGACCGCCACGGCCCCAGGGGTCGCGACGATCGTGCCGATCGTCGGCGTCGGCGACTCGCGTTCACGCTTGTCGAGCCGCTCGAGCACGCTGAACTTGCCGTCGACGGTCGCCATGAGCTGCTGGCGCAACAGCCCGGCTTCGGGCGGTGTCCCGAACACGGGCACCACCACGAAGCTGTTCACCGCGCGATTCTCGTAACCCTGGACCGTCGCCGACAGCGAGCGCAATCCGTTGAGCGCCAGCACGCCGGCCATCTTGGAGAGCATGCCCGGATGATCGGGGGCGACCATCAGTACGGAATAGGTGTGCAAGCCGTCCGTCGGGGTGATGCGGACCGCGAAGTCGTCGCTGCGCGCCAGCGCGATCATCTCGTCGGTCAGCGGTTCGGGGGTCGGTAATTCCTCGCCGTCGAGCAAGCGCGTCGCCCGCCGCACCAGGTCGGTGATGAGTGAGGCCTTCCAGTCACCCCACACGCCCGGGCCGGTCGCCAGCGAATCCGCCTCGGCGAGTGCCGCGAGCAGTTCGAGGAGCAATCGGTTGTGTCCGAGCTTGTCGACGACTTCCTCGGCGGTGGCCGGGTCGTCGAGGTCTCGGCGGGTGGCCACCGTCGGCAGCAACAGGTGATGCCGGACCATCTGCGACAGGATCGTCACGTCCTGCGGCCACAACCCGATCCGGTTGCCGACCTGGATGGCGAGTTCCGCACCGACGATGGAATGGTCTGCGCCGCGGCCCTTTCCGAGATCATGGATCAGAGCACCGAGCAACAGCAGATCCGGTCGGGTGACCCGGGTCGTCATCGCGCCGGCGTTGACGGCGGTCTCGACCAGATGCCGGTCGACAGTCCACGTGTGCACCGCATCACGCGGAGGCAGGTCGCGCACCGCACCCCATTCGGGCAGGAGCCGACCCCACAGACCGGTCCGATCGAGGGCCTCGATCGGGGCGACCATGTGTGGCCCCGATCCGAGCAGCACCAGCAGATCCCCGAGCGCCTCGCTCGGCCACGGCTCGCGCAACTCCGGGGCGTAGTCGGCCAGCCGCGACAGGGTCGACGCGCTGATCGGCAGACCGGTCCGCGCCGACGACGCCGCCACCCGCAGAATCAGGCCCGGATCCTTACTGGGAATGGCGTTGCGCGCCAAGACGATTTCACCGTTGTGCTCGACGACGCCCTCATCGAGCGGCCGCCGGATCGGTGAGCGGCGCAATTTGGCCAGACCGCGTCGTGGCAGTGCATTGCCCGCGGTCCGCAAACCGACATCGGTGGAGTACCCGATCGTGCGCGCGGCGTCACTGATGACCCGCGCGAGATCGAAACGGTCCCCGAGGCGAAGCGCCGCACCGATCTCGTCGGCATCCTGAGCACGCACCTGTTCGCGTGCTCGGCCGGCGATCCGATGCAATTCGGTACGGATGTCCAGGAGTCGGTGATAGGCGACCTGCGGCCCCGCACCGGGCGAGTCGGGCCGCAGGTTGGCCATGCCGTCGGTCAGTTGCGCGATCGACAACGCACCGAGCAACTGCACGTCGCGGAGTCCGCCGCGACCGTTCTTGAGATCCGGTTCGGCGCGATGGGCGATGTCGCCGCTCCGCCGCCACCGATCCCGGGCATGTTCGACCACCGCGGGGAAACGCGTGCGGATCTCCGAACGCCATTGCTGACGTACCCCACCGATCAGCAACGACGACAGATCCTCGTCACCGGCGATGTGTCGCGCCTCGAGCAGGCCGAGTGCGGCCGTCACGTCCTCGGAGGCCACCTGCAGCGCCTGCGGAACCGTGCGCACGCTGTGATCGAGCGCGATGTTCGCGTCCCACAACGGATACCAGAGGCCGTCGGCGACCACCGAGACCCGCTCGGGTGACTGATCCTCGTAGAGCAGGATCAGATCGAGATCCGAATGTGGCAGCAGCTCACCGCGTCCGAGCCCGCCGACGGCGACGATCGCCAGCCCGCTACCGGGTTTGATCCCGAGTTCGGCGCCCTTGCTGGTCAACCAGAATTCGTGCAGGTCCACGAGCACCTGACGCAGGCCGGGGGCGTCGAGTCGATTGGGGCCGGACGCCTCGGTCAGCTGGCGTCGGGTTGCCGCGAGATCCGTTGCGGCAACCGGTGTCTGGGAAGGACGCGGCCCCGCGCCCGAATCATCATCGGACGCGGGGCCGTGACCAGTGCTCACGAAGGGCATCGGGCCCTCTCGCTACAGTGCGTCGGCGCCGCGCTCGCCGGTACGGACGCGCACGACCGACTCCACCGGCGAGACCCAGACCTTCCCGTCGCCGATCTTGCCGGTGCGGGCGGCCTCGACGATGACATCGACGACCTTGTCCACGGCGGCGTCGTCCACGACGACCTCGACCCGTACCTTCGGGACGAAATCGACCGAGTACTCGGCGCCCCGATAGACCTCGGTGTGGCCCTTCTGACGGCCGTAGCCCTGGACCTCACTGACGGTCATGCCCAGGATTCCGGCCTGCTCGAGACCTGCCTTGACGTCTTCGAGCGTGAACGGCTTCACGATTGCGGTGATCAGCTTCATGAGTTAACCCTCTCCAAAGGATTCGGCTGGGATTCAGCGTAGTGGTCGGCGGGTGAGGAATCACGCCAACTCATACGCCGTCTCCGCGTGTTCGGCCTCGTCGATACCGCTCTTCTCCTCGTCATCGGCGATACGCCAGCCGAGCGGCTTGAGGATGAACGCGATGATGGTGGTCAGAACGCCTGTGAACGCGAGCGCGAACAGCGCGATCACAACCTGAACGACCAGCTGCTTGTAGTCACCGCCCCAGAACAGGCCGGTGTCCTTGGCAAGGAATCCGATACCGATCGTGCCCCAGAGCCCGGCAACGAGGTGCACGCCGACGACATCGAGTGAGTCGTCGTAGCCGAACTTGTTCTTCAAGCCGATCGCCACCGCCGCCAGCGCACCGGCGATCACGCCGAGGATCAACGATCCCACCGGGGTGAGGTTGCCGCACGCGGGGGTGATCGCCACCAGTCCCGCGACGATGCCCGAGGCGGCACCAACGCTGGTCGCGTGCTTGTCTCGAACCCATTCCACGCCCAGCCAGCCGATCATCGCCGCTGCGGTCGCGGCGGTCGTATTGACCCACACGAGTCCGGCGGACACGTTGGCGGCCAACGCCGAACCCGAGTTGAAGCCGAACCATCCGAACCACAGAAGAGCTGCACCGAGCATGACGAACGGAATGTTGTGCGGCCGGTAGGCAGTCTTGCCGAAGCCCACACGGGCGCCGACGATGAGCGCGAGAACCAAGCCCGCCATACCGGCGTTGATATGGACCACGGTGCCGCCGGCGAAGTCGATCGGTGCGACATTGGCCTTGCCGTCGGTCGATCCGAACATCCACGAGGCGAAGCCCTTTTCGGCCGCGGACATGATTCCGCCGCCCCAGACCATGTGCGACAGCGGGAAGTAGACGATGGTCGACCACAGCACCGAGAACACCAGCCATGTCGAGAACTTCACACGCTCGGCCACCGCACCCGAGATGAGGGCGACGGTGATGACCGCGAAGGTCAGCTGGAAGCCGAGGAACACATACGACGGGATCGTCAAGCCGCCGGTCACGACGAGATCGGTTGCCGCACCGTCCTTCATTGGCCCGGGGATCGTGTCGGACAACTGTCCCGAGCCGAACAGAGCGAAGGGGTTGGAGAAGATACCCCCGATGTCACTGTCGCCGGTGATGCCGTTGCCGAAGGCCTCCGAGAAGCCCCACAGCACATACACGACGCTCACCGTCGCGACCGAGCCGAAGGACATCATCATCATGTTCAGCACGGCCTTGCCGCGGGACAGGCCCCCGTAGAAGAACGCCAACGCAGGCGTCATCAGAAGCACCATCGACGCGCTGGCGAGCATCCAAGCGGTGTCACCCGCGTCCGGAGTTCCAAAGGCTGTGTCTGGCAGAGCCAATATCACTTGCTTACCTCCCTATACAGCGCCGACGGCTCGGCGCCTGCAAAGAGAGTGTCGGCAGTCGGTTTCAGGCGTGGTGCCCTGGCGTTTCGGATATGTGAACCGCTGACTGCTTTATATTTCGCTGACGTTAAATCCCTGGTCGCTATGCAGCGGCACGCATGATTGTGCAGCGCAAAACCCACACGTTCACACATTCGCAAGAGCCGATGAGGAGGCCCCGGCTCCGTCGTGGCGGAGCCGAGCGTTATCCGGCCTCGGTCGCGCTCAGAGGAGCGCGTCGACGAACGCCTCGGGCTCGAACGGCGCGAGATCGTCGGCACCTTCGCCGAGACCCACCAGCTTCACCGGAACGCCGAGTTCCTCCTGGACGTGGAACACGATGCCGCCCTTGGCGGTACCGTCCAGCTTGGTCAGGACCACTCCGGTGATGTCGACGACCTCGGCGAACACCCGGGCCTGGGTGAGACCGTTCTGCCCCACCGTCGCGTCGAGAACCAGCAACACCTCGTCGACGGGCGCCTTCTTCTCCACGACGCGCTTGACCTTGCCCAGCTCGTCCATGAGTCCGGTCTTGGTGTGCAGGCGACCTGCGGTGTCGATCATGACCACGTCGACGCCCGAGTCGATGCCCTTCGCGACGGCGTCGAAGGCGACCGATGCCGGATCGGCCTGTTCCTTGCCGCGCACGATGTCTGCTCCCACCCGCTCCCCCCAGGTCTGGAGCTGATCGGCGGCGGCCGCGCGGAAGGTGTCGGCGGCGCCGAGCAGCACCCGTCGCCCGTCGGCGACGAGCACTCTCGCGAGCTTGCCGGTGGTGGTGGTCTTCCCGGTGCCGTTGACGCCGACGACCAGGATCACGGCCGGCTTGTCGGCGTGCGGTAGGGCGCGCACGGATCGGTCCATCTCGGGGTGGAGCTGATCGACGAGAACACGCTTGAGCAGTGCCCGGGCGTCATCGGCGGTGCGTACCGGGTTGGTGGCCAGATCGGTACGCAACCGCTCCACGACGGCAGTCGTCGACGCGGTGCCGAGGTCGGCCATCACCAGGGTGTCCTCGATCTCTTCCCAGCTGTCCTCGTCGAGGTCGCCGGCGCCGAGCAACCCGAGCATGCTCTTGCCGATCGCGCCCTGCGAGCGCGACAGACGGCCGCGGAGCCGACCGAGACGCCCCGCGGTCGGCGCGATCTCCTCGCGGGCGGGCGCCTCGGCGGCACCCGAGGCATCCGCCGGGACCGCCGGAGCGCTGTCGGCGGCAGCCGGAGCGCCGTCGGCGGGAGCAGGAGCGCTGTCGGCGGTGGCGGGAGCGCTGTCGACGGGAGCAGGAGCGCTGTCGGCGGTAGCAGGAGCGCCGTCGGCGGTAGCAGGAGCGCCGTCGGCGGTAGCAGGAGCGCCGTCGGCGGTAGCAGGAGCGCTGTCGGCGGTGGTGTCGGGGAGGCTGACCTCGGAGATTCCACGCTTGACCGAGTCACGCGGGATGGAGGCGTCGTCGCCGACGGCCGGCTGGCCGTCGGTCTCGGTGCGCTCCTGCGACGGCAGCACCGGCTCGACGGTCGGCGTCGGGCCGGGTGCCGGTGGCGGCGCGGTGGCGGTACCCGCCCCGCCCTGGCTGAAACTGAAACCCGACCCGGCCTGGTAGCCGCCCGATCTGTCGACCTGCGGCTTGCTGCCGTCGGTGACCTGGCGCTCGGGCTGATCGGTGAGCGAGATCCGCCGCCGCCGGGCGAGCACGATGCCCACCACGATGAGCGCGAGGATCACGACCACCGCGACGACGATGCCGATGATGATGTCGGTGTTCACTGGTGCACTAGTCCTGTTCTCCGTCAGTCTTGCGGTCCGTCGGTCTCGCGGTCGGGGGTGTCCGTCGGGATGTGTCAGTCGGTCGCGGGTTCCGGGGTCGCGGGATCTGGGGTCGCGGCGACCGGTACGTCGACCCCTCGCAACCGTTGGGAGATCACCGTGGTGATCCCATCGCCGCGCATGCTGACGCCGTAGAGCGCGTCGGCGACCTGCATCGTCGGCTTCTGGTGGGTGATCACGATCAGCTGCGACCGTTCCCGCAGTTGCTCGAACAGACTGATCAGGCGTCGCAGGTTGGTGTCGTCGAGTGCCGCCTCGACCTCGTCCATCACATAGAACGGCGACGGCCGCGCACGGAAGATGGCGACCAACATGGCCACCGCGGTCAACGATTTCTCGCCGCCGGACAGCAGTGACAGCCGTTTGACCTTCTTCCCCGGCGGTCGGGCCTCGACCTCGACTCCGGTGGTGAGCATGTCGCCGGGCTCGGTGAGGACCAGACGGCCCTCTCCTCCGGGAAACAGCGTCGAAAACACCTGTGCGAATTCGCGTTCCACGTCGGCATAGGCCTCGGTGAACACCTGCAGGATGCGGGCGTCGACCTCTTCGACCACCGACATCAGGTCCTTACGGGCGGCCTTGACGTCCTCGAGCTGCGCGGAGAGGAAGGTGTAGCGCTCCTCGAGTGCGGCGAACTCCTCGAGTGCGAGGGGGTTCACCCGGCCCAACGTGTTGAGGTCTTTCTGTGCCTTCTTGGCCCGTGACTCCTGGGTGGCGCGGTCGAAGGGCATCGGCGCCGGGGCCACCACCTGATCGCCACGCGCCTTGGCGGCCTCGTACTCTGCCATCTCGAGCGCCGACGGCGGCATCGGCACGTCCGGCCCGTATTCCGCGACGAGGTCGTCGGGCGCCATCGCGAACTGCTCGAGTACCTGCTCCTCGAGTTGTTCGATCCGCAGTGTGGCCTGTGCGCGGGCCACCTCGTCACGGTGCACGGCGTCCTTGAGCGTGCTCAGCCGCTGCAAGAGGGTGTTGACGCGACTCTTGAGTTCGTCGACGGCCGCGGTGCGGGTGGCCCGCACCTGCTCGAGCTCGTCACGCCCGGCCTGCGCGGTGGCGACGGCGGCGGCCACCCGCTCGGACACCTCCGCAGCCGACGCGGCCACGGCGGCGGCGACCGTGGCGGCCTGTCGTCGTGCCTCGTTCTGACGACGCACCCGTTCGCGGGAGTCACGTTCACGCTGCGCCGCACGCCGCAGCGATTCGGAACGTCCGCGCACCGACGCGAGACGCTCTTCGGCGGTGCGCATCGTCAGCCGCGCCTCCATCTCGGCGCTGCGGGCCGCGGCCACCGCCTCGGCTGCCAGCGTGCGTTCCCCCGAATCGACCTCGCCGGTCGGTTCGTCGGTGCCCTCGCCCTGGGCGAGTGCCAGACGTTGTTCGAGTTCGTCGAGTTTCGCGGCCGTCTCGGCGCGGCCGGTCTCGACGAAGTTGCGCTGGCGGGTGAGCCGGTCGGCCTCGGCCTGTGCTGCGCGGATCTCCTGTCCGAGCCGGGCGAGATGTTCGTATGCCCCGCCCACGGCGCTGTCGGACTCGTGCAGAGCGGCGAGTGCCTGTTCGGCGGCTTCCCGGCGCTGTTGCTGTTCGGCCAACGCACCCTGCAGGGCGGCGGCGAGTTCTTCGACCCGTCGGCGGGTGGCGGCGAGATCGGTGGTCGCGGTGTCGATCGCCGACTGGACCTCCAGCGTCGACGGCCGGTGCGACGATCCGCCTTCGATGGTCGCGCGGGACACCCGGTCGCCGTCGCCGGTGACCGCGCGTACGCCGAGCGCTCCGGCCACCTCGACGGCTGCCTCGGTGGTGTCCACCAGGACCGTGTCGGCGAGGATCAGCTCGATCGCGGGCCGGATGGACGGTGCGCAGGTCACCACCGACGACGCCCACACCGCTCCGTCGGGAAGCGGGTCGGTGCGCGGCGAGGGGGTCTGGGTCAGGCCGCCGACGATCATCGACGCCCGGCCACCGTCACCGGCTTTGAGCAACTCGAGGGCGTGCAGCGCCGACGACGGATCGGCGGCGGCGATCGCATCGACCGCACCGCCGAGCGCACCGGCGATCGCGGTCTCGTAGCCGGCGTCGACGGTCAACAGCTCGGACATGGGACCGAGGAGTCCGTCGGCCACATTCTCCATCAGCCAGGCACCGCCGTCACCACGCTCGAGGCCCACCGACAGTGCTTCGATGCGCGCGGTCAACGACGCGATCCGCTGTTCGGCCTCGCGTTCCTCGGCCTGCAGCGTCGCCACGCGCTCGTTGGACAGGTTGAGCGCGCTGACACAGCGCTCGTGGTGTTCGTCGAGGCCCTTTTCCGAGGCTTCGAGCTCACCCAACGACTCGGCCACCTCGTCCTGCTGGGTTTGCGCGATCTGCGAACGCTCGACGGCGGCGGCGATGGCCTCGGTCAGACGTGTGGTCTCGGCGTCGACCGAATCGGCCTTGGTCCGCAGATTGTCGACCTGCCCTTCGAGGCGGGCGAGTCCCTCCCGGCGGTCGGCGATGGCCCGCACCGCGGCCAGGTGCGCCTGCTCGGCTGCTGCGGCAGCCCGTTCACGTTGCGCCAGTTCATCTTTGGCGCCTTCGAGGAACTCTGCGGCATTCTCCACCGCGGCCGTCATCTCTGCCTCGGTCTCCGCGGCCTCATCGGCCTGGCGTTCGAGGTCGTCGGGGTCGGGACCGCTGGACGCGGTGACCGGCTCATCGAGGTAACGGCTGCGTTCGGTGGCGACGCGGGCGGTGGCGTCGACCCGCTCGGCCAACGCCGAGAGCGTGAACCACGCCTGGCCGGCGGCCTCGGCGGCGGGCACCACTTGTGCGAGATGCTCTTCGTGGTCGGCGAGTTCACCCGATACGGCGTCGAGTTCGGCGGAGACCTCGTCCTGTTCTCGGCGGATGTTGTCCTCGACGGCGGTGTGTTCGGCCATCTCGGCGCGGCGGGTCACCAGGTCGTCGGCGGCCAGCCGCAAGCGGGCGTCGCGGAGGTCGGCCTGGATGGTCTGGGCGCGGCGTGCCACCTCGGCCTGGCGTCCGAGTGGTTTGAGCTGGCGGCGCAGTTCGGCGGTCAGGTCGGACAGACGGTCCAGGTTGGCCTGCATCGACTGCAGTTTGCGGACCGCCTTCTCCTTGCGTTTGCGGTGTTTGAGGACGCCCGCGGCCTCCTCGATGAAGGCGCGGCGATCTTCCGGCCGGGACTCGAGGATGGCCGCGAGGCGCCCCTGCCCGACGATGACGTGCATTTCCCGGCCGATTCCGGAGTCCGACAGCAGTTCCTGGACGTCCATCAGTCGGCACGAGCTGCCGTTGATCTCGTATTCGCCCGCTCCGTCGCGGAACATGCGGCGGGTGATCGACACCTCGGAGTATTCGATGGGCAGCGCGCCGTCGGAGTTGTCGATCGTGAGGGTGACCTCGGCACGGCCCAGTGGTGGCCGTCCCGAGGTGCCGGCGAAGATGACGTCTTCCATCTTCCCGCCCCGCAGCGCCTTGGCGCCCTGCTCCCCCATCACCCAGGTCAGCGCGTCGACGACGTTGGACTTGCCGGACCCGTTGGGCCCGACCACACAGGTGATCCCGGGCTCGAAGCGCAGGGTGGTCGCCGACGCGAAGGACTTGAAGCCCTTGAGGGTGAGCGACTTGAGGTGCACGACGGTACAGCCTACTCATCTGGAGACGACGCGGGGCCCGCCCCCGGGCCTACTTCTCGACGAATCCGGTCACACCGGCGCGCGGGGCGTCGTAGGAGTCGACGACGAGATCCACGCGCCCCGGCGTCGTGTCGGAACGCAGGAGCGCGACGAGCGCGCGCACCGCCTCGTCCGGTCCCTGGGCCACGACCCGCACCCGACCGTCGGGTTGGTTGGCGGCGTATCCGACGAGGCCGAGTTCCAGTGCGCGGGAACGTGTCCACCAGCGGAACCCGACTCCCTGCACGTGTCCGTGGACGTAGGCGGTCAGCCGGACCGCATCATGGCCGTCCGTGCGGTCGGTGCTGTCGGCGTCGTCGGTCATGGCGTGTCGTCCAGCCTCACTCGGTGTCGATGCGCAGGCCGACCTCGGCCCCGGCCTTGATGGTGCGTCCGACGGTGCACACCGCGTCGATCGCGCGCTCAACCACGACGAGTAGGCGTTGCGCGGCCTCCGGATCGAGTTCGGACAGGTCCACTTCGAGTACCTCGTCGAGACGCGGGTACACCTCGTTGTCCCGGTCGGCGGTGCCGCTGACCCGGATCGTCGCGTCGTAATCGTCGCCGAGCCGCCGCGACAGCGGCCGGTCCGAGGACATGCCGGTGCACGCGGCCAATGCGATTTTCAGCAGCTCACCGGGGGTGAAGACGCCCTCGACGTCGTCGGAACCGACGAGTACCTCGGCTCCTCGCGACGAGCGACCGGTGTAGCGACGCGTTCCGGTGCGCTCCACCCACAGCTCGGTGTGCTGATGCGGCGCGGCGGCCGCGTCGCCCTTGTCGGCCGCGCCCTGCTGCTCGGCGTGATTCTCGACGGTCATCCTGACTTCGCTCCTTCGTCCATGGTCCTCGTGGCACCCAACGTCGCGGGCGGGCGGATGCTTCCGCGACGCCGGCAACCGGCGGCGCGCGTCACATCCGTGGTCGGCGCTGACACTGCGGACATGAGAACGAACTGCGGTTCATGAAGTGCTCACGACGCATGATCCGTCCGCACCGCCGGCACGGCTGACCCTCGCGACCATAGGCGTTGAGCGAACGCTCGAAGTAGCCGGACTGTCCGTTGACGTTGACGTAGAGCGCATCGAAGGAGGTGCCGCCGACCTTCAGTGCTTGCGCCATGACGTCGGTGGCCGCATCGATCAGCTCGCGAATCTTCTTGGGCGACAATGTGTCGGTGACCCTGGTGCCGTGTAGCCGGGCGAGCCACAGGGCCTCGTCGGCGTAGATGTTGCCGACCCCGGAAATGATCGTCTGATCGAGCAGTGCTCGTTTGATCTCGGTGTGTCGCGCACGGATCCTCGCGACGACGGCCGAGGTGTCGAAGCCCGGGTCGAAGGGGTCGGGCGCGATGTGTGCGATCGACGCGGGCACGCGGGGTAACACTCCGTCATCCGAATCCGTTGCAGCAGATGCATTCTCGGGCATGAACGGGTCGGGCACATGCTCGTCGACGTGCCAGCCGCCGAAGGTACGCTGATCGACGAAGCGCAGCTCGTTGCCGTCGGCGAGGTGTGCGCGGATACGCAGGTGGGTGTGATCGGGTGCGCCCGCCCGTGCGATGAGCATCTGGCCGCTCATCCCGAGGTGGACGACCAGCGCGGCGTCGTCGGTGTGGTCGGCGACGTCGAGCCAGAGGTATTTGCCACGACGGCGCGCAGCGGTGACGGTCTTTCCCGCCAGCCGCGACGCGAGATCGGCGGATTCGCCCGCATGGCGGCGCACCGCTCGGGAATGGAGAACCTCGACCGCAGTGATCCGTTGCCCGACAACATGGTCGGCCAGACCCATACGTACGGTCTCGACCTCGGGCAGTTCAGGCATCGACGCCCCGGCGCGGTGTGGTCACGACGCCCCGGCGCGGTCGGTCAGGGTCTGCCAGGCCAGCGCCGCCGCCTTCTGCTCGGCTTCCTTCTTGGTCCGGCCGACACCTTCTCCGACGCTCTCGCCGGCCACCACGGCCACCGCGGTGAATTCCTTGTTGTGGTCCGGGCCGGTCGAGGAGACCTGATACTGCGGGGGGCCGAAATTGTGCTCGGCGGTGAGCTCCTGAAGCGAGGTCTTCCAGTCCAGACCGGCGCCGAGATCGCCTGCACGATCGATGATCTCGTCGAAGAGGTCACCGATGACGCGCTGCGAGACCTCGAGGCCGTGTTCGAGATAGACCGCACCGAACAATGATTCGAGACCGTCGGCGAGGATGGAGTCCTTGTCGCGACCGCCGGTGAGTTCCTCACCTCGGCCGAGGTAGAGGTAGGCGCCGAGACCGTCGCCGGAGAGGCCGCGGGCCACACCGGCAAGCGCATGCATGTTCACCACGCTTGCCCGGATCTTGGCCAGCTCGCCCTCGGGCCGGTCCGGGAAACGCAGATACAGCCGTTCGGTGATGACCACGCCCAGCACCGAGTCGCCCAGGAATTCCAGGCGCTCGTTGGTCGGCAGCCCGCCGTGTTCGTAGGCATAGGAGCGATGTGTCAGGGCCAGGGTCAGCAGTTCCTCGGAGATGTCGGCGCCGAGCGCGGACAGCAACGGAGCGCACGACGCGGGTTGTTTTCCCCGGCGTCCGCCTTCGCTCACTGCGGACCCCGGGACTGTTCGGGATCGGTGCCGGACGACTCCTCATCGACATCGGCGAACTTCTGGGCGAGTGAGGCCCAGCGCGGGTCGATGATCTCGTGTCCGTGGCCGGGTTCGGCGGTGGCCATACGCACACCGCACACGGTGCACAGACCCTCACAGTCCTCGGTGCACAACGGCGACATCGGCAGTTCGAGCGCGACCGCATCGATGATCGACTGCTCGAGGTCGATCCGGTCGTCGTCGATGCGGTGGATCTCGTCGGCGTCGGTCGTCTGCTCGGTCTCGCTGTCCGGGTAGGCGAAGAGCTCGGTCAGGAAGACGGTGACGGTTCCGTCGACGGGCTCGAGACACCTCGAACACTGGCCCTCGGTTTCACCACACACCGTGCCGCTGACGAGAACTCCCTCGCTCACCGACTCGAGCCGCAGGTCGAGATCGACCTCGGACGCGGCCGGGATACCGATCATCTCCAGTCCGAGCCGCTCGGGTGTCACGGCGGTCCGGTGTACCTCGGTCATCGTCCCCGGACGTCGTCCCAGAGAGCGGATGTCGAGCACGAAGGGATCACGGGCGCGCGCGGATGCCTCACCCGTGCTCACACCTGGGGTCACTGCGTTTTCGGCCACAGATGCACCATACGCCCGGGTCAGCGAATCCTCGAATGAGCTCGCCCGGCCCGTGTCGGCACCCGGTCGATGGACTCAGACCGCGAGCGGCGAGACGTCGTCGGCAGCCTCGGACCGGGCCCGTCCGCGTGCCTGATCGTGATCGACGCTGCGGGGATATTCGACGTAGTCGTGCATGCCCGCTCCGGTACGCAGCTGATGGCGCCCGCGGTTCACCGACCGCAGGGTGTTGGTGAGGGTCTCCTCGAACTGCGCCAGCTTCTCGTCGACGTAGACGTCGCAGTCCCCACGCAGCCGGTCGGCCTCGGCATGCGCGGCGTCGATGATGCGCTCGGCCTCGGACTTCGCTGCGGCGACGACCTCGGCCTCGGACACCAGACGCTGTTGTTCGGCGATGCCGTCGGCGACCGACTTGTCGTAGGTGTTGTTCGCGGCGTCGATGGTGCGCTGCGCCTCGGCGCGTGCCCGCCCGGTGACGGCCTCGAATTCGCGGGCCGCACTGGACGAGAGCCGCCGAGCTTCTTCGGTCGCATCCTCGACGAGGGACTTACCGTGGTTGCTCGCCTCGTCGACCATGCGATCGGCCTGCGACTTGGCATCGGCGAGGATGCGGTCGGCCTCGGCACGGGCGTGGGCGAGGACCGCCTCGGACTCGGAGTCGGCGTTGCCGATCACGGTGTCGGCGTGCGAACGCGCATCCTCGAGCATCGAGTCACGGCTGTCGAGGACGTCCTGGGCGTCGTCGAGCTCGCCCGGGATCGAGTCCTTGATGTCGTCGAGCAGTTCGAGCACATCTCCCCGAGGGACCACGCATCCGGCGGTCATGGGGACACTCCGCGCTTCCTCGACGATCGCGACGAGTTCGTCGAGCGCTTCAAATACCCGGTACACAGCCACCCCAATCCGGCTCACGCCAATGGTCATCTGGTGAAACGTCTGTGACTATTGTGCCGAATGGGATGTGTGTGACTCCGGAGGTAGCAGTGATCGGCGTGTCGCATGGTGCGCCGACGAGGCCCGAACGATCAGTCGGGCACCCGGAACGATCCGAAGACGAGATCCTTGCGTAGTTCGAAGCCCAGTGATTCATAGAGGCGGATCGCCGTGACGTTCTCGGCGGCGGTGTGCAGGAACGGGATCTCACCGCGCCCGACGATCCCGTCGGCGACAGCGAGAACCAGACGCGACGCCAGCCCCCGACCCCGATGTGCCGGATCGGTGCACACGGCGCTGATCTCGGTGGCGCCCGCGGGATGCAGTCGCTCCCCTGCCATCGCGATCAAGGCGCCGCCCTGCTTGAGACCGAGATAGGTGCCCATCTCGATGGTCCGCGCCAGGAACGGCCCGGGACGGGTCCGGGCGACGAGGTCGAGCATCTCGGGTACGTCGTCGTCGGTGAGGATCACCGCTTCCGGATCCGGCGCGGGGCGGACGGCGCGGGCGATCATCTGCACGCCGGGCAGTGCCATCGTCGTCGTCCACCCGGGCGGCGGCGTCGGCATCGATCCCGAGATCGGCAGTGTGCCACCGGGACCGAAGAGTTCTGCGGCGTCCGCCCAATCCGTGGGGTCGGGATCGGCAGGGAACGCCGCGAACACCGAGACGTCGCGTCGATAGCGCAGCACCCGTCCGCGCCGTTGCGCAAGATGCCGATGGTGACCGGTCAGCGACGATCGGACCGCGTCGTCGAGGACGTCGGCGCCCGATCCGGCCATCGGCGAAGCATCTGCCGTGCACTCACTCATGACTTGATGATGTCCCATCGGCACACCTCCGTGCCCATCGCGCCCTTCCCCGTTCCGGCCCGCTCCATCCCGCCCGTCTCCATCCCGCCCACGTCAGCTGTCATTGCGCGGCAGCCCGGGCGGATTGACCTGTGACGTGGGCACGGCCTCGGCGGAGAGGTTCCATGCCGCCAGCCACTTCGCGTACACACCTGTGGTGATCAGGTGGTTGATCGCGTCGGCGAGCGGCCCGACGAGTCCGTCACCCTTCTTCGTCGTTGCCGCGATCAATCCCTGCAACGTCGACCCGGCCCCGGAGAATGTGCCGGCGACACGGGTGGCCTTGGGGGTGCCCGCGGTCTGACGGACGTGATACGAGATGCTCGGATTGGGTGCGAGGTAGGCGTCGATCTTGCCCGAGGCGAGGGCCAGGTTGATCGAGTTGGCGTCGGGGAGATAGACGACGTCGAGGGTCTTGCCCTCGGCGGCGAGCTTGTCGCGCCATTCGAGCAGTAGGCGTTCCTGGTTGGTGCCCGACCCGACCGCAACCTTCTTGCCCGCAAGGTTCTCGTAGTTGCCGTCGAAGTTCCAGGAGCTCGCCTTGAGCACCTCGAAGGCGATCTCGTCCTTGCGGTAGGTCGCGAAGTCGTATTTCTCTTTGCGCTCTTCGGTCACGGTGATGTTGGAGAACCCGACATCGGTTCGCCCGCTGTCGATTCCGACGAAGAGGTTCTCCCACGTGGCGTTGGTGATCACCGGCTTGAGTCCGAAGACGGCCGCGACGAGGCGCCCGAGGTCGGGTTCGGCGCCGGTCAGCGTGTGCTGATCGGAGCCGATGTACGCCAAGGGCGGGTATCCCGAGGGCAGTGCCCCGATCCCGATCGACAGCTCCCCGGAGTCACGCACCGCCGCAGGCAGCGCGTTGCGAATCGAATCGACCTGCGGCACAGTCAGATCGATTTGGTTGGCGGCGCCGTTGGACACCGCCCCGATGACGACGTCGCCCGGCTTTCCGGATGGTTCGGCGGCGTCGGTGGAACCGCCCGAGCACGCGGTGAGCAGACCGCCGACGAGGCCGAGTGCCACGGTGACAACACCGAGCCGCGTCGCGGCACGGCGACGAGCGCGGGTTCGAGGGGTGACGCGATCGGTGAAACGCGTTGGTGACATGGAGTTACTCCGTTTCTGGGGTGTGACAGCAGGGAGGATGACGACGTGCCCCGGAGGGGTCGCCGACGGTGGTGGTGGTCGGAGTGTGGCGGTCAGAGCACTCGGAGCAGTCAGAGCACTCGGAGCAGGAAGTCCTTGGTGCGCTGGTGAGTCGGGTGGTCGAGGACCTGCTCCGGGGTGCCCTGCTCGACGATGCGCCCGTTGTCGAGGAAGACGATGGTGTCGGCGACCTCGCGGGCGAAGCCGATCTCGTGGGTCACGACGATCAAGGTCGTGCCGGTGGCGGCGAGATCACGGATCACCGCGAGGACGTCGCCCACGAGCTCGGGATCGAGGGCCGAGGTCGGCTCGTCGAAGAGCAGCACCCCGGGCTCGACGGCCAGTGCCCGGGCGATGGCGACCCGCTGTTGCTGACCACCGGAGAGCTGGCGCGGATATGCGTCGTACTTGTCCGAAAGTCCCACGCGCGCAAGGAGTGCGCGGGCAGCGCTCTCGGCGTCGCCGCGGCTGATCCGGCCGGTCGAGACCAGTGGTGCCGCGACGTTCTGGCCTGCGGTCAGGTTGGAGAACAGGTTGAACGACTGGAAGACGTAGCCGATGCGGCGTCGCTGTCGCAGGATCTCGCGTTCGGGCAATTCCCGGAGCCGGCCGCCCGTACGGCGGACGCCGATCAGTTCACCGCCGACGCTGACGTGGCCTGCGTCGAGCCGTTCGAGATGGTTCACGGCACGGAGCAGGGTCGACTTGCCCGAGCCCGAGGGTCCGAGGATCACCGTCACCTCTCCCGGGCGGATCGTGAGGTCGATGCCCTTGAGGACGTGGTGGTCGGCGTAGAAGCGGTGGGCGCCCACGATCTGCACCTCGACACCGGCCGACGTCGTGTCCGGGGTGATGGCGGCGCGCGTCATGCGGCACGCTCCCAGGGACGCAGGGCGATGCTCCGGCGAGCGCCGGCAACAGCGAACCGCAATCGCTGTATCGGCGTCGGGGGCAGGGTGCGGACCGCCCCTCGCGCGAAGTAGCGCTCGACGTAGAACTGGACGATCGAGACGGCGCTGGTGAGGATCACATACCAGACCGTCGCCACCATCAGCAGCGGGATGATGTCACCGGAGTAGGTGCTCGACTGGGTCGAGACCACGCCGAACAGATCGAGTAGCGACACGTAGTAGACCAGCGACGTCGACTTGATCAGTCCGATCAGCAGATTCACATACGACGGCACGATGGAGCGCAATGCCTGCGGCAACGTGATGCGCAGAAAGTGGTATCGCCGTGGAATGCCCAGTGCGGCAGCGGCTTCGTGTTGACCCGCATCGACCGACAGGATGCCGCCGCGCACGATCTCGGCGGCGAACGCCGCCTCGTGGATGGTGATACCGATGACGGCGATCAGGAACGGAGTCGCCAGATCTGCCTCGGAGAAATGAAACAGTCCCGGCCCGAATGGAATACCGATACTCAGACTCTGGTAGAGCGCCCCGAAGTTGAACAGGATGAGAAGCAGGACGATCAGCGGGATCGATCGAAAGAACCACACGTATCCCCAACTGACCGCCGCGAGCACGGGATTGTTCGACAGCCGCATCAGCGCCAGGACGATACCCACGGCCAGAGCGAGCACCGCACTGTACGCCGCGACCTCCAGGGTGACCCCGAGACCTTCGAGAACGACGGGGCGAAAGAACCAGTACCCGAATCGATCCCATTGGAAGAATGCATTGGTGGCCAGGCCGTGGACCAGCTGCGCGCCGACGACGAGCACGATCGCGGCGAGAATCCACCGGCCGGGATGACGCAGGGGCGCAACGCGTTCGGCGGTCGGCGGCGTGGATTTCCCCGACGACGACCGCGGGTCCCCCGACGGCGCCGGGAGAGGACCGGCACTCGTGGACGGCGATGGGGCGGACATGGCGGCACTCTCCTTCACACGGGAACGGGAACAGACGCGAGGAGATGCGTGCCCGCCGCCACCCCGGGGCGCATCCCGCGGCAACCGACGACCACGACGGCACGACGACTCCTCACGAAGTCGTTGTGGCCGTGTCCATCACGCTTATCGGGATACACCCGATCCGGTCGTCACCTGGGGCACCCCACCGCGATGCGAGGGTTGCCGGTCAACCAGCCAGGGCTTGACGTTGACACTCATGACCGTCGTGCTCACGCTACTGCCGCGCGCCGCCGCGGTCAGCATTTACATTCGCCGAGGAGTGAAAGTCTCGTGGCGTCGGGTCGGACACCACCATTCCTCGGACGCCGCGGTCGTCAGATGCTGCGTTCACCGGCCAGGATCGCCTCGAGGCGTCGGTGGATGTGCGGGGAGAGAAAGGGTGTGACGTCGCCGCCGAGCTTGGCGACTTCTTTCACCAGTGAACTCGAGACGTGCGCGTAGCGGGGATCGGTCAGCAGGAAGACGGTTTCGACGTCGGCCAGCTCACGATTCATCTGCGCCATCGGAAGCTCGTAGTCGAAGTCCACCGACGAGCGCAGGCCCTTGACGATGGAGTGGATCGCGTTCTCTCGGAGATAGTCGACGAGCAGGCCGGTCCATTGATCCACCCGCACGTTGGGCAGATCGGCGCAGTCCTCCCGGATGAGTTCGAGTCGCTCCGGGACCGAGAACAGCCCGCGCTTGTTGGGATTGACGACCACGGTGACCACCAGTTCGTCGAAACACGCGGCCGCCCGCTCGACGACGTAGCGGTGCCCACGCGTGAAGGGATCGAAGGAGCCGGGGATCACCGCGCTGGTCATACTCTGCAGAACCTACCCGCCCGCCCCGCCGGTGACTCGCGCGACCTGCACCGTGGTGTCGCCGTAGGACTTGTCGGTGACGATCTCCCAGCCGGACGGCCAGTGTGTCGTGGCCCGTCGGCCGCGCTCGAGCACCAGCAGGCCGCCGTCGGCGAGCCAACCACCCGATCCGAGCGCCGTCAGGTCGCCGTGCACCTCGTCGTCGGTGAGCGCATAGGGCGGGTCGGAGAAGATCACATCGAAGCCGCCCGTCACATCCTCGTGGTGCGCGACATCCACGCGGGCCGGGGCACCGGCGGCCAGGAACGCCGGCACCGGTGCGGTGATCACCCGACCCACCTCGGCGACGCCGAGCGCCTTCAGATTGGCGGTGACGACAGCGGTGGCGCGACGGCGGTTGTCGACGAACACGGCCGAGGACGCACCACGGGAGAGTGCTTCGAGGCCCAGCGCACCGGACCCGGCATAGAGGTCGAGGATCGCGGCGCCCTCCAGATCGATCCGGGCATCGAGAATGTTGAACACCGCCTCACGCACCCGATCGGAGGTGGGCCGGGTCCCGGCGTCGGGAACCTTCAGTGGGCGTCCGCCGTGGCGGCCGGCGATGATCCGGGTCACCGGACCATTCTCCCATTGCCGATTCCGGTGGGCGGCGACCCTCGACGGGCGGCACCGGCGGGGGCGTCACCGCCACGTCGCTGCCGGACATTTCGCCCACCCGCAGCGAGTCGTCGCAAGCGTTTGTGTCCCGCATCACATACACCGGATGAACTGGGCATTGAGGGGACATTTCCCCACCGATTTACGCAGGCAGGTGAATTCGTCGACACACGTTGTTAACGTCGAATGCGTTATGAGCCCGTCCCACACAAGAACGGCCCCATCACCCCTTCTCACTCTCGACTACCGAGTTCCCTCGGTGGCCGACGGTACCCGACTCTGGGAGATTGCCAAGGACTCCCAGGTGCTCGACGTGAATTCCAGCTACGCCTACGTGCTGTGGTGCCGAGACTTCGCCGAGACGTCCATCGTCGCCGAGGTCGACGGCCGCACTGCAGGATTCGTCACCGGATATCGGCGTCCCTCCGACCCGTCGACCCTCATGGTCTGGCAGGTGGCGGTCGACGACGCCTATCGCGGCCACGGGATCGCAGCAACGATGCTGCACCGGCTCTTCGATCGTGCCGCGCGCCGCGGGGTGGTGGCCATGCACACCACCATCAGCCCCGACAACGTTGCCTCGCAACGATTGTTCGCGTCCGTGGCGGCCGCTCGCGGACTCCGGTTCGCCCGGCGCGACCTGTTCGCCGCCGGCGACTTCCCGGACGCACACGAGCCCGAGGATCTCTACCTGCTCGAACCCGAGGTCCCCGAACCCTGAGGCCGGGCAACGGGAGTCAGCTCCCGAGCGGTTCCGGTCCGACCCCGCACACGGTCAAGAATGCGGCCGCACAACACTTGTCGCTCACCCGTCGCCGAGAATCGCTGTTGCACAGCGACAATCGCGTGCAACAGCGCTTCACTCGCCGCACCGTGGTGCGCTCCCGCGGCACCGGCGCGTCGACGGATCGGCGGCCCCACAGATTTCCCACATTGGAGGAATAACCATGAATGACCAACCCACCGACAAGAAGGCCTCCATCGACGACTCGGTCTTCACCCAACACGAATCCGAGGTCCGCAGTTACTGCCGTAGCTGGCCGACGGTGTTCGGTCAGGCCCGCGGATCGTGGCTGACCGACACCAGCGGTGATCGCTACCTGGACTTCTTCGCCGGGGCCGGTGCGCTCAACTACGGCCACAACAATCCGGTCCTCAAATCCGCGTTGCTCGAATACATCGAGTCCGACGGCATCACCCACGGCCTCGACATGGCCACCGAGGCCAAGGGTCGGCTGATCGAGGAGTTCACCTCCAAGATCCTCGCGCCGCGTGATCTGGACTACAAGATCCAGTTCCCCGGACCGACCGGCACCAACGCCGTCGAGTCGGCACTGAAGCTGGCCCGCAAGGTCACCGGCCGTGAATCGATCGTGAGTTTCACCAACGCCTTCCACGGCATGACCCTCGGCTCGCTGTCGGTGACCGGCAACTCGATGAAGCGCGCCGGCGCGGGAATCCCGCTCGTGCACGCGACCCCGATGCCGTTCGACAACTACCTCGGCGGGGCCGTCGAGGACTTCAGCTGGTTCGAGCGCGTGCTCGACGACTCCGGCAGCGGACTCAACCTGCCCGCGGCGGTCATCGTCGAGACCGTGCAGGGCGAGGGCGGTGTCAACGTTGCGCGTGCGGAATGGTTGCGTGCGCTCTCCGAGCTCTGCCGGCGACGCGACATCCTGCTGATCGTCGACGACGTGCAGATGGGTTGCGGCCGCACCGGTGAGTTCTTCTCCTTCGAGGAGGCCGGGATCAAGCCCGACATCGTCACGCTGTCCAAGTCGATCAGTGGATACGGGTTGCCGCTGGCACTCGTGCTCATCCGCCGCGACCTCGACGTGTGGTCGCCGGGCGAGCACAACGGCACCTTCCGCGGCAACAATCCCGCGTTCGTCACCGCGGCCAAGACCATCGAGCACTACTGGTCCGACGATTCGCTCTCCCGCGACGTCCACATGAAGGGCCGCCAGATCAACGAGGTCCTCTCCACGCTGGCCGCCCGTCACGAGGGTGTGTCGACCCGCGGCCGCGGCATGGCGCGCGGCCTGGTGTTCGCCGAGCCCGCCGACGCCGGCAAGGTGTGCGCCGCCGCCTTCGGCGCCGGTCTGCTCGCCGAGACCTCGGGCCCGTCCGACGAGGTCGTCAAACTCCTTCCGCCGCTGACCATTTCCACCGAGGATCTCGACCACGGGTTGGGAATCCTCGCCGATGCCACCGAGGAGGTGCTCGCATGATCGTCCGCACCACAGACGAGATCACCGGAACCGACCGAGACGTCGCCGACCCCAAGGGCAATTGGGTGTCCAAGCGCATCGTGCTCGGCGGCGACCGGGTCGGGTTCTCGTTTCACGAGACCACCATCAACGCCGGCAGTGTCAACGAGTTCCACTACGCCAACCACATCGAGGCCGTGTGGCTCGTCGAGGGCACCGGCACCCTGCTCGACCGGGAGACCGGCCAGACCTACCCCCTGGCGCCGGGCACGATGTATCTGCTCAACGGTCACGAGCGGCACACCGTCACCGCGGAGACGCAGATGCGCATGCTGTGCGTGTTCAATCCGCCCGTGGTCGGCACCGAGGTCCACGACGCCGACGGTGTCTATCCGCTGGTCACCGTGCCCGAACAGCCATCCGGCAAGCACGCCGAGACCGCCGACGTCTGACACGCCGGCCGTCACGGGTCGTCCACGAGTGGTGGCCCTATCCTGGATGAGGTGCGTACCCGTCTGCAGATCGGCTGGACCCCCGCCGAACCGACCCCGCTCGAGGAGCGCCTCGACGTCGCCCTCGATCGACTCTCGGCACTGCTCGACGGGGCCCGGATCACCGCCCTGACCGGCGCGGGCATCTCCACCGACTCCGGTATCCCCGACTACCGCAGTCCCGGTGCGCCGGCCCGCACACCGATGACCGTGCAGATGTTCTTGTCCTCCCCGGAATTCCGCCGCCACTATTGGGCACGGAATCACCTCGGCTGGCGTCACATGGACGCCGCGACACCCAATGCCGGCCATCATGCACTCGCCGAGCTCGGACGCCAGGGACGCCTGACCGGTGTGATCACCCAGAACGTCGACATGCTGCACACCAAGGCACGAACCCGACGGGTGATCGAGTTGCACGGCTGTTACGGGCGGGTGCGCTGCCTGGATTGCGCGGCGATCCTGTCGCGTCACCGGCTCGCGGAGATGCTCGAGGATCTCAATCCCGGCTTCGCGGCCCGGGTGTCCGGCCGTGGTGCGATCGAGGTGGCCCCCGACGCCGACGCCGCACTGGAGGACACCGCCGATTTCGTTGTCGCACCCTGCCCGCGATGCGGCGGCATCCTCAAACCCGACATCGTCTACTTCGGCGAGAACGCTTCCAAAGATCTTGTCGCACAATCGTTCGCGATGATCGACGAGAGCGATGCGCTACTCGTCGCCGGATCGTCGCTGACCGTGATGAGCGGACTCCGGTTCGCGCGGTACGCCCACCGCACCTCCAAGACGCTGGTGGTGGTCAATCGCGGTGCCACCCGCGCGGACGACCTCGCCAATCTGAAGATCGACCACCTCTGCGGTGTCGTCCTACCCGCCCTCGCACAGTCGGAACGAGCAGACCGGGCACGAACAGACCGGGGACGGGCAGAGCGGCTTACCGAGCCCTCAGACGGGGACGAGGTCGTCGGCGTGGATCACCGGGCGCTGCAACTGTTCCGGTAGTTCCGAGGTCGAGCGACCCACCATCCGGGCGACGTCGTCGGCCGCGTAGGACGAGACCCCCCGTGCATGCACGGAACCTGCCGCATCGACCAGTTCGACGACATCGCCCTCGGAGAACCCGCCGCGCACCCCGATCACCCCGGCTGCCAGCAGTGAGCGCCTGCGCTGCACCACCGCGGCGACCGCGCCGTCGTCGATGGCGATCTGTCCGCGCGCATCGGCGGCGTGGCGCACCCAGAAACGCCGCGACGACAGCCGGTCGGGGCGTGCGGCGAAGACCGTGCCCACCGACGCCGACCCCAACGCCTGCGCGGCCTCGGCGGCGGCCGCGAGGAGTACCGGCACCCCGCCATCGGCGGCCAGACGAGCCGCGGCCAGCTTGGACGCCATCCCACCGGTACCCAGTGCCCCACCGGAACCGGCGATCACACCGTCGAGATCCTCGGGCCCGTTGACCTCTGAAAGAAATTGTGCGACACGGCCGTCCGGTCCCGGCTTGCGGGGATCCCCGTCGTACAGACCGTCCACATCCGAGAGCAGCACCAGCGCGTCGGCACCGGCGAGGTGTGCCACCAGCGCCGCGAGCCGATCGTTGTCGCCGAACCGGATCTCGTTGGTGGCCACCGTGTCGTTCTCGTTGACGACACCGACCGCCCCCAGGGAGCGCAGCCGGTCCAGCGTGCGTTGCGCGTTGGCATGATGGGCACGGTTGGAGATGTCGTCGGCGGTCAGGAGCACCTGTCCGACGGTCCGCCCGTATCGGGCGAAACTCGTACCCCACGCGTGTGCCAGCGCAAGCTGTCCGACACTTGCCGCAGCCTGTTTGGTCGCGAGGTCGGTGGGACGCTTCTTGAGTCCCAGCGGGGCGATGCCCGCACCGATCGCTCCCGACGACACCACGATCACGTCCGACCCGGCCCGCATACGTGCTTCGAGTGCGTCGGTGAGCCGGTCGAGCCGAGTCATGTCGAGACCGGTACCGAGGTCGGTCAGCGCCGACGACCCGATCTTGACGACGATGCTGCGCGCGTGGGCAATCCGTTCACGCACGTCGCTCATTACTCGTCGGCCTCCGTGTCGTCGACCAGACCGCGGCGCACCCGTCGTGCCTGCTTGCGTTCGGCCGCACCCATCCGGTCGGATCGATCGAGCCGAATGTCGGTGCCGCGCCCGGTGATCGGGACGTCATCGCCCATCGGGGTGGTCGGCTCCCAGTCGAAGGTCATGTCGCCGATGGTGACCGGCGCTCCGGGCCTCGCACCGAGACGCATCAGCTCGTCCTCGACGCCGAGGCGGTTGAGGCGATCGGCGAGATAGCCGACGGCCTCGTCGTTGTCGAACTGTGTCTGCGCGATCCAGCGTTCCGGACGAGCACCGGTGACGACGAATCCACCGTCGATCGCCGGGTCCGGCGTCACCGCGAACTGTGCCTCGTCGATCGCCTTGGGGCGGATGACCGTTCGGCGGGCGGCGGGCTTGGGATGGGCTTCGCGATATTGCGCGACCATGCGCGCGAGCGCGTTGGTCAACTCACGAAGACCTTGGTGGGTGACGGCGGAGATGCGGTACACCGGCCAACCGCGCTGTGCCAGTTCGGGTTCGACGAGATCGGCGAGATCTGCGGCATCGGGGACGTCGATCTTGTTCAGGATGACCACCCGCGGGCGCTCAGCGAGGTCACCGAGCCCATGGTCGGTGTCGAGGGCCGGCTGGTATGCGGCGAGTTCGGCTTCGAGGGCGTCGATGTCGGACACCGGGTCACGCCCGGGTTCGAGGGTGGCGCAGTCGACCACATGCGCGAGGACCGCACACCGCTCGAGATGACGCAGGAAGTCCAGACCCAGACCGCGTCCGGTGGAGGCGCCGGGGATCAGACCGGGGACGTCGGCGATGGTGAACACGTCACCGGCGGCCTGCACCACACCCAGATTGGGCTGCAGCGTGGTGAACGGGTAATCGGCGATCTTCGGTTTGGCGGCCGAGAGTACCGACACCAGTGACGATTTGCCCGCGGACGGGAACCCGACCAGCCCGACGTCGGCGACCGACTTGAGCTCCAGTACCAGGTCTCGGTGTTGACCCTCCTCGCCGAGCAGCGCGAACCCGGGCGCCTTGCGCGCCCGGGAGGCCAGGGCGGCGTTGCCGAGTCCGCCACGACCGCCCTGCGCGGCGTCGAAGGTGGTGCCCGCCCCGACGAGGTCGGCGAGGATGGTGCCCGCCGCATCGAGGACGACGGTGCCGTCGGGAACGGCGAGCACGAGGTCCTCGCCGTTCGCGCCGTCGCGGTTGTCCCCCATCCCCGGTTTCCCGTTGCCCGCCTTGGCATGCGGACGGAAATGGAAATCCAGCAGGGTGTGGACCTGGGGGTCGACGACCAGGCGCACCGAGCCGCCGTTTCCGCCGTCGCCACCATCGGGGCCGCCGAGCGGCTTGAACTTCTCCCGGTGCACCGAGGAGCAGCCGTGGCCGCCGTTACCGGCGGCGACGTGGATGGTCACCCGGTCGACGAACCGCGACATGACGTTCCTTCCTTTTCGGGCGCGACGAGGGGTCGACACCCGGTGACAACAACAACCAAACGACTACGCAACAACCAACCGTGAGAACCAGGTGGTGAGAACAACTGTGCCAAACAACAAGGGCGGGCCGGGTGCATGATGCCCCTGCCCGCCCTGTCGAAGAGCTCTGGTGGTTCTCGCGAACCGCTCGGGTCAGGCCTGAGCGGTCTCCGGAACGATGTTCACGGTCTTGCGGCCACGCTTGGTACCGAACTCGACCGCACCCGCCGCAAGCGCGAACAGGGTGTCGTCGCCGCCACGGCCGACGTTGACGCCGGGGTGGAACTTGGTGCCGCGCTGGCGGATCAGGATCTCGCCGGCGCTGACCTGCTGGCCGCCGAAGCGCTTGACGCCGAGCCGCTGGGCGTTCGAATCGCGACCGTTGCGCGAGCTGGACGCGCCCTTCTTGTGTGCCATGTGTCAGTCCTCCTGGGGTAGCGCTGAGTCGAGAATTACTTGATACCGGTGACCTTGAGGACCGTCAGCTTCTGACGGTGACCCTGGCGCTTGTGGTAGCCGGTCTTGTTCTTGAACTTGTGGATGCGGATCTTCGGGCCCTTGACGTGCTCGACGATCTCACCGGTGACCGAGATCTTCGCGAGCTTGTCGGCGTCGGTGGTGAGCTCGGAGCCGTCGACGACCAGCGCCACCGGCAGGTTCACGGTGGTGCCCGGCGCGCTGTCGATCTTCTCGACCTTCACAATGTCGCCCTGAGCGACCTTGTACTGCTTACCGCCGGTCTTGACGATCGCGTACGTTGCCATCGAAGCTGTCCTCTTGTTCATCATCTCGGGCCGTGTCACGCAGGTGCGTCCACGGGTGTGTGGGTGTGTACATCCGGTGTGGGCCGTGCGAAACCCAGCGGCTACACCGGGGTTGCATCAGATCACTCCGAAGGGCCTGCCGTGGAGGGAGTTCCCGGCCGGTGTGACCCGCCGGGAACAGTGATCCCTTCGGGACTCGGCACAGCTCGAACCCTCCGCCAGAGGCGACCAATCAAGGTTACGGGAGCCGGTCCGGTCAGGTCAAACTCGCCTCACCGGGGTCCGCCATCCCGCTTCCGTGCCTACTCGTCGGCGGGCGGACCGGCCGGACGCCCGGCAGCCCGGCGCCGCGGCCGCTGCCGGACCGCGACAGCGGTCTCGGTCGTTTCGGTGGTCGGGCCGGACGTGGTCAGGGGCTTGGCAGGAGCGTCGGCGACGACCATCGCCGTCACCTCCGACGTCGTCGTCGGCGAAGCGGCGCGACGTGCGGCGCGTCGCCTGCCCCGACGGGCCGGCGCGGGTTGCGCCGCGCTCTCGGGTCCGCTCGCCGAGGTGACCTCGCCATTGGACGACGCGTGTTCGGTGGCGTCGGCCGACGAGCCGGTCTCCGGCGTCTCGGTGTCGGTTGCGGTGGTGCCGGTTCCCTGCGATTCCGCAGCGTCGGTGTTCTCCGACGTGTTCTGCGGCGCCTGTCGAGCGCTCACCGCAGCCTCATGACCGTCGTGCTCATGCCCCCCGGCCTCATGACCGTCATGATCCGCATGGTCCACGTGACCGTCGTGATCCTCGTCGCCGTCGTGGGCGTGCGCCGCCATCGCCCGGAACATCGGGTGTTCGGCCGGATTGTGGGCGGGTTTCTGTTGCTCGGCGGGCTGCTCGGTCTTGCGCTTGCCGCGACGAGACTTCTTCGACCCGGCGTCGGCGCGGCCCGCGTCGTCGGTCCGGACCTCCACCGGCGCGGAGTGGACGATCACGCCACGGCCGCTACACGTGGTGCACGTGGTTGAAAACGCTTCCAGCAGACCGGTTCCCAGCCGTTTACGGGTCATCTGCACCAGGCCGAGCGAGGTCACCTCGGAGACCTGATGGCGGGTGCGGTCACGGGCCAGTGCCTCGGTGAGTCGGCGCAGCACCAGATCTCGGTTGGATTCGAGGACCATGTCGATGAAGTCGACGATGATCATGCCGCCGATGTCGCGCAGCCGCATCTGCCGCACGATCTCCTCGGCGGCCTCGAGGTTGTTACGGGTCACCGTCTCCTCGAGGTTGCCGCCGGCACCGGTGAACTTGCCGGTGTTGACGTCGACGACCGTCATCGCCTCGGTGTGCTCGATGATCAGCGTGCCGCCCGAGGGCAGCCAGACCTTGCGGTCGAGCGCCTTGGCGAGTTGCTCGTCGATGCGGTGCACCACGAAGGAATCGGGTGCATCGGCGTGCGAACGCTCGAACTTCTCGACCCGCTCGAGTAGGTCGGGCGCCACCGAGCTGACGTAGCCCTCCACGAGGTTCCACGCCTTGTCACCCTCGATGACGAGCTTGCGGAAGTCCTCGTTGAACAGGTCACGGACGACCCGCACCAGCAGGTCGGGCTCCTCGTACAGGGCCCGCGGATTCTGCGAGCCGTTGCCCTTCTTGCCGTCGGACTTCGCGTCGGAGACCGCGGATTCGATCGCCTTCCACTTGGACTCGAGACGTTCGATGTCGGCGGCGAGATCGTCGGCGCTGACACCCTCCGATGCCGTGCGGATGATCACTCCCGCATCGTCGGGGACGAGTTTGGCGAGGATCTGCTTGAGGCGCTTGCGCTCGACGTCGGGCAGCTTGCGGCTGATGCCGGTCGACGAACCGCCCGGCACATACACCAGATAGCGTCCGGCCAGCGAGATCTGCGTTGTCAGACGCGCACCCTTGTGACCCACCGGGTCCTTGCTGACCTGCACGACCACGTTGTCGCCGGGCGACAGCGCCTGCTCGATCTTGCGTGACCCGCCATCGAGACCGGCGGCATCCCAGTTGACCTCACCGGCGTACAGGACACCGTTGCGACCACGTCCGATGTCGACGAAGGCGGCCTCCATGCCGGGCAGCACGTTCTGCACGCGCCCGAGGTAGATGTTGCCGACCATCGACGACGACGTCTCGGTGGTGACGAAGTGTTCGACGAGCACGCCGTCCTCGAGCACCGCGACCTGCGTGTAGTCCTCGATGGCCGCGGGATCGGCGTAGTCGGTGGTGTGCAGTGAGCTGTTGGCGCTGCGCTCGCGCACGACCATGACCCGCTCGACGGCCTCGCGGCGCGCGAGGAACTCCGACTCGCTCAAGATCGGCGGCCGACGACGACCGGCGTCACGGCCGTCGCGGCGTCGCTGACGTTTGGCCTCGAGCCGGGTCGAGCCGGAGATGCCCTGCACCTCGTCGCGTACCCGCTTGCTGCGCGGTTCGCGCTCGTGCACCACGGTGTTCGGGGGGTCGTCGGCCGCCACATCCTCGGCCTCGCCGCCGCCCTTGCGCCGACGCCGACGCCGACGCCGCTTGGAGGTCGGTACCGAGGAGTCATCGCCATCATCGGACTCGTCATCGGTATCGGCGTCCTCCGCGGACTCCGCCGTGTCGTCACCGGCGGCGGTGTCCTCACCCCTGCGCTTCTTGTCGGCTCCGGCCTTGTCGGATCCTGCTCGGTCGGCTCCGGACCCGTCGCCATCGGACCCGTCGGCTTTCGCGTCGCCGTCCTTCTTGCCGGACTTCTTTCCGGATTTCTTGCCCGATCCCGATTGCTGCTTGTCGGTGGACGACTTGCCGTTCGATCCGGAGTCGTCCGACGACCCCGAGGAGTCCTCGTCGCGCGACGAGACATCGGTGGAATCGGAATCATCGTCGTGCGAGCCGGAGTCGTCCGACGAGTCCGCACGGTCGCCTTGATCGCCACGACCGCGACCACGACCACGCCGGCCACGCCGACGCCTGCGGTTGCGCCCGCCCTCACCCGACTGATCGTCCTCGGAACCGTCGTCGTCGGACTGATCGTCGATGTCCGCGGCGGTGTCGTCGCGGGTCGTCGATTCGGTCTTCGCCGACTCGGTCTTCGTCGATCCGGCCTTCGTCGATTCGGGGCTCGAGGTGCGCGCCGATCGGGACGGCGCGGGGGTCGATGTGTCCGGCTGCAGGAACAAGGGCCCCGCCGCGACCTCACCGGTCGCCTGGACGGGCGCATGACTGTCGACGTCGGCCGAGGAGAACAGCATCGGCACGTCCGACCGCGGTGGCGCCGGGGCGTCATCGGCCGATTCGGGCGCAGTGGTGAGCTCGGGCGCAGCAGTGTCGATCGCAGCGGTGTCGGGCACTTCCGACGTCGCCGCGTTGTCTGCTGGTGTCTCTTCGGCGGGGGTGTCTGCAACAAGAGACTCGGGCACGGCGGTCTCTGATACGGCGGTCTCGGGCGCCGCCACCTGCTCCGTCGGCTCCTCCGCCGCGGCGACAGTCGGCTCCGCGTGGGAGGTCTCGACCGCTGGTGTCTCGACCCCGGCGGTGTCGGCCGTCGGCGTCTGTCCCTGCGGCGCGTCCGCGACCGCGTCGTCGGCGGGCGGCTCGCTCTCCCGCACACGCTGCGCAACCGCCTGTGCCATCTCCCGCTCGACGCTCGATTGCGGGCTACGGGTGTGCCAGCCCAACTCGGCGAGGTGCGCAAGCACCTGACGACTGGTCAGGCCGAGCACTCGGGCGAGTGCGTGCACACGAAGCTTGCTGGGAAATTCTTCCACCGGATCCGACGCAGCGTTCGCGTCAGCCGGTGACCCATTGTCGGTCACTCGTGTCTCCTCGAACCCCCGGGCGCGTCCATCCGACGCGGCCACGCGAGGGCCTCTGCTGTGTGTCCCGGCCGTCGGCCAGTGTTGTGTGGTCTGCGCGCCCCCTCGGCTCGATCGGAGCTGCGGGGCGCTCTTGCTGGGTCGATGGGTTACGGCGGTCCACCCTCCACGCCATCACGAAGGCTGTGGCCTGCCGGCGGATCGCCGTCGGCGACCCACCGCGATGGGGAGGGCGGGTGGGCGGGCACTTGTCCCGGTCATCTCGACCGGGACTTTCGTGCTGGTCCGACCCGTTTCCGAACGTCATCGGCGTTGCCACGGACAAAGTGTGTCCGTGATAACCCCACAAGTATCCCACACCGCGGGGCGACGCCGGCACTCATGTGCGTGCACGCGCGTCGACCCGGGAGGTTGCGAGCGTCAGGCGTCGAGGTCGGGGAACCAGATCGCGATCTCGCGCTCGGCCGAGTCGGGCGAATCCGAGCCGTGGACGAGATTGTTCTGGGTGCTCAGTGCGAAATCCCCGCGGATGGTCCCCGGTACCGCCTTTTCGACGGGGTCGGTGCCGCCGGCGATCTGCCGCCAGGCTGCGACCGCACGCGGCCCCTCGACGACGGCGGCGACGAGCGGCGCCGAGGTGATGAACTCCAACAGCGCCGGGAAGAACGGCTTGCCCTCGTGTTCGGCATAGTGCCGACGGGCGAGTTCGTCGTCGACCGTCTTGAGTTCGAGCGCCACGAGCGTCAGGCCCTTGCGTTCGATGCGGGCGAGGATGTCACCCACCAGGGCGCGGGCAACACCGTCGGGCTTGATCAGTACCAGTGTCCGTTCAGTCACGAGCACACCTTATCGGCGCGCGGGTCGCGTCCCTACGGGTAGTGCCTCTATGGGCAGTACTGACCCGACACGGCGTAGAAGCCGTAATCGAACAACCCACCCGAGGTCGATCGCGGATCCACGATCACCTGTACGCATCCCTTCGGGTCGACCAGCGCACCCTTGACGGCCAGATCGAGATTCCTGGCCAGCGCCATGTTCGCCGGACGGTACTGCTCCGGAACCGGAAGAGCCGCGACCGCCTCGGCGGTCTTCATCGACGCCATCCGCTTGGTGAGGTCGTGGGTGGCGATGTATCCGAAGGAGCCGGAGGGCACCGGCATCGGCGGACCGGCATCGGGAACGTCGACGAGGAGTACCTGCGAGTCGGGGGCGGGCTGTGCCGGTGCGGGCGCCGCCGAGGACGGAGCCACCGTGGCCATGACTGCGGTACCGGCGGCGGCCGCCGCCAGGAGTGCGAGGGCGCCTTGTCTGGCGACCGACCGTGCCCGGGTCTCGTTGGTGGTGCGGTGACAGGCGCGGTCGATGATCACGCGGCTCCTTCGGGGTTGTCTGCGGCGTGGCGGTGGCGGCGAAAGGCGCGTCACCACCGTAGTCATGTCGGCCGGAGTGCGGGTCGGATGACCACTGCAGGGTCACAGCCCGATACGGGTCTCGAAGATACTCCGAGAGAAATCGCGGGCCCAGGCGCGACTTCGCGTAATTCTGCAAGAGGAGTGAGTGCGAGAACACCCCATCGAGGTCACGATTGGGCACCGATCGTCGGCCGAACGGACGACACGCCGCCCGAGCGCGCGGTCAGGCGAAGTGAACGATGCTGATCGCCCCGGCCAGCACGCAGTAGACCACGAACGGGTACAGCGTGCGGGTGTGGAACCAGCGGGCGAGAAAGGCCACGGCCGCGAGCGCCGCGACGAACGCGCAGAGCGAACCAACGAGGACCTGCCCACCGATGCCGTGTCCCTCGGGCCCGAACAGCTCGGGGATCTTCAGTAGCCCGGCGGCCAGGATGACGGGGGTGGCCAGCAGGAACGCGAATTTCGCCGCGTCCTCGTGCACCAGGCGACGCAGGAGACCACCGGAGATCGTCACCCCGGATCGCGAGATACCCGGGAGCAGCGCCAGGATCTGGCATGCGCCGATACCGACGGCCTCCCACATCGTCAGCGACGACATCGCCCGATCATTGCCCGAGGGTTGCGCGGCGTGCCGGCCCGCGGCCGTGCGTCGCCGCAGCAGTTCGGCCGTCAGCAGCACGAGACCGTTGAGGAACAAAAAGATCGACGCGGCAAGCGGGGTGGCGAACACCACCCTCAGCGGCTTCTCGGCAACCAGGCCGACGATCCCCACCGGGATCGTGCCGACGATGATCAGCCACGCCAGGCGCGCGTCGTCACCCTCGATGGAACGGTGCCGCAGCGACGAAATGAACCCACCCACGATTCGGACCCAGTCGCGCCAATAGAACAGAACGAGCGCCACGGCCGTCGCGACGTGCAGTGCCACGACGAACGCCAGGAACGGGGTGTGCCCGGCGCTGTCGGATTCGGTGACCAGCTTCTCCCAGTCTCCCCCCAGCCAGGCGGGCACCAGGATCGAATGCCCCAGGCTCGACACCGGGAACAACTCGGTCACACCTTGCAACAGACCCATCACAACGGCCTGGGGATAGGTCAGATCGCTCACCGTCGGCTCATCCTCTCGTCACCTCGACGCGCCAACAGTACCCAACGGCGGCCCACGAAACATGTTGCGCCACAGGCAATTACGGACATACCTCGCAGAACGGCCGACGCGGCGCGACGACCGTCACGAGTCGATCGGCTCCTGACCGGCCAACCGCCCCTCACGCATACGTCGGGCGACATCGGCACGGACATAGCGGATGTAGAGCCACACGAACAGGAACAGCAGCCCGACGATGGCGATCGACCAGTGGAATACCCCACCGATGATCACCAGGATCTGCAGGCCGATGTCGATCTCGAGAGCCCGCCGCCGACCCTGCATCCCGCAGGCGAGGATCATCAGCAGCGTGACCACGCCGAGATAGATTCCCGAGATCCAGGTCAGCCCCGGTCCGATCTTCGCGACGATCGGGAAGGTGAGGACCATGACGATGACCTCGAGGACCAGCGTGCCGGCCATGACGCCGCGCAGGCCGCGCCACGGGTCGGTGGCCGGCGCGGTGAAGCCGGGATGGTCGCTCATGCGGGCTCCTTGCCGAAGAGGGTTCGCCCGGCGCCTGCGGTGACCACCGAACCGGTGATGATCACACCCGCCCCGGACACCGGCTCGCCGTCGGACTCCTCGGCCAGCGCGATGGCCGCGGCCACCGCGTCGGGCAGGAAGGGCTCGACGGTGACGCGGTCCTCGCCGAAGACCTCCCGGGCGATCTCGGCCAGGTCCTCGGCATCGAGCGCACGCGGTGATCCGTTGTTGGTGACGACGACGTGATCGAGGACGGGTTCGAGTGCGGCGAGCACACCTTCGGCGTCCTTGTCCCCGAGCACGCCGATGACGCCGACGAGCCGCCGGAAATCGAATTCGTCGGTCAACGCGTGCGCGAGTGCCTCGGCGCCGTGCGGATTGTGCGCGGCGTCGACGAACACACTCGGCGCGCTGCGGACCCGCTCGAGCCGTCCCGGACTGCTGACGGAGGCGAAACCCGCACGGACGGCATCGATGTCGAGTTGACGATCGGGTCCGGCACCGAAGAACGCCTCGACCGCCGCGAGCGCGAGCGCGGCGTTGGCGGCCTGATGCTCGCCGTGCAGCGGCAGCAAGAGTTCCTCGTAGACACCACCGAGCCCCTGGATTCGCAACATCTGCCCACCGACGGCGGTAACCGCGTCGAGGACCGCGAATTCGGAATTCTGCCGGGCCACGATCGTGCCCTTGTCCACACTCTCGCGCAGCAGCACCTCCATCACCTCCGGCTGCTGGGGGGCGATGACGGTCACCGGATCGGTCACGACGAGATCGTCCTTGGCGCGCTTGATGATCCCGGCCTTCTCCCCCGTGATCGCCGCGAGCGAGTCGCCGAGGTAATCGGCGTGATCCATCGCGATCGGGGTGATCACGGCGACGGCACCGTCGACGACGTTGGTCGCATCCCAACGGCCGCCCATGCCGGTCTCGACGACGGCCACGTCGATGGGTGCCTCGGCGAAGTAGGCGTAGGCGATCGCGGTGAGCACCTCGAACTTGCTCATCCGCGGGCCCTCGGCGGCTGTCGACGAGTCGTCGACCATGGTGATGTACGGCTCGAGATCGCGGTAGGTGTCGACATAGGCGCGCGCCGAGATGGGTTGCCCGTCAACGGCGATACGCTCGGTCACCCGCTGCAGGTGCGGGCTGGTGATGCGCCCGGTGCGCCGGTGCAACGCGACGAGCAGCGCGTCGATCATCCGGGTCACCGACGTCTTGCCGTTGGTGCCGGCGACGTGGATCGCCGGGTAGGCGTGCTGCGGCGAACCGAGCAGATCCATCAACGCCGCGATGCGCGTCAGCGACGGCTCGATCTTCGTCTCCGGCCAGCGGGTGTCGAGGTCGGCCTCCACCTCGGCGAGTTCGGCGAGATCGGCCGCACTGTCGCCCGCGGTCAGCGGCGCACGATCGCGGGCGTCGGCGGCGGTTTCCTCGTCGTCGGTCAGCAGGGAGGCGAGATCCATCCGGTCGGGAGCGACGTCCTCGGGCCCGAAGTCGTCGGGTCCGAAGTCGTCGAGTCCGGGGGCGTCGGGTCCGGGGTCGTCGGGCTCGATGTCACCCGCGTCCTCCCACCCGGCGAAATCGGCGGCGGTGAAAATCGGTTCGTCGTCGGAGCCGTCCACTGCATCATCGTGGTGTGAATCGTCGGGATCGGACCCGCGGTCGCGAGTCACGATCCGCCCAGCGATGCCAGCTTGGCGGTGAGCCGTTGCACCTCTTCACCGGCGATCTGTTGGCGCGCGCGGATCTTCTCCACGACGGCCTCCGGCGCCTTGGCAAGGAACTGCTCATTGCCCAGTTTCCCGGTGGTCTGGGCCAGTTCCTTCTCGGCGGCGGCGAGATCCTTCGTGGCCCGCTTGCGCTCGGCCTCCACGTCGACGGTCCCGGACGTGTCGATCTCGACCCCGACCGTCGCCACACTCAGTCGCACCTCGAGGTCGGCGGTCGCGGTGAACTCGGTTCCCGGCTCCTCCAGCCGGGCCAGCGCGGCCATGTACCCGGTGAGTCCGGCCAGTCCGGCATCATCGAGGTGGGTGAACCGCACCGGAACCTTCTGTCCCGGTTTGAGCCCCTGATCGCTGCGGAAGCGTCGAACCTCGGTGATCAGCTTCTGCAAGTCCTCCACGGCGGTCGCCGCCTCGGTATCGGTCGCCCGCTCCGAGACCGTCGTCGGCCACGGCGAGATCACCAGCGACTCACCACCGGTCAGCGACGTCCACAACACCTCGGTGACGAAGGGCATCACCGGCGACAGGGCCCGCAACAACGGGTCGAGTACCGCGCCGAGGACCAGACGCGTTGTCTGCGAACGCTTCTCGTCGTTCTCGGCGAACTGCACCTTGGCCAGTTCCAGGTACCAGTCGCAGAACTCGTCCCAGGCGAAGTGATAGAGAGCCTCACAGGCCTTGGAGAATTCGTACGACTCGAAGCCCGCGTCGACCGTGGCGAGCACCTCGTCGAGACGCGACAGAATCCACCGGTCGGCGATCGTCAGATCCGCCGGAGCCTGCAGTTCGCCGACCTCGGCCCCGTTCATCAGCGCGAACTTGGTGGCGTTGAACAGCTTGGTCGCGAAGTTGCGCGAGGACTGGGCGTGGTCCTCACCGACGGAGATGTCACTGCCCGGATTCGCCCCACGCGCCAGCGTGAAACGCAGGGCGTCGGCGCCGAACCGCTCGACCCAGTCCAGCGGGTCGATGCCGTTGCCCTTGGACTTGCTCATCTTGCGGCCGTGCTCATCGCGCACGAGGCCGTGTAGGAACAGATTGTGGAACGGCACGCGGCGCTCCGGTCCCAGGTCGGCGCCAACATAGGTGCCGAACATCATCATCCGCGCCACCCAGAAAAACAGAATGTCGTAACCGGTCACGAGAACCGAAGTGGGATAGAACTTCTCGAGGTCGGCGGTCTGCTCGGGCCAGCCCAGGGTGGAGAACGGCCACAGACCCGAGGAGAACCAGGTGTCGAGGACGTCGGTCTCCTGGGTGTACCCGGCGGGCGGCGCGTCGTCGGGTCCGACGCACACCACCTCGCCATCGGGGCCATACCAGATCGGGATGCGGTGACCCCACCACAACTGACGCGAGATGCACCAGTCGTGCATGTTGTCGACCCAACCGAACCAGCGCGGCTCCATCGAGGCCGGATGGATCACCGTCGCCCCGTCGCGGACGGCGTCACCGGCGGCCTTGGCCAGTGGGTCGACCTTGACCCACCACTGCATCGACAGCCGCGGCTCGATCGGTTCACCGGTCCGCTCGGAATGTCCGACGCTGTGTAGGTAGGGCCGGATCTCCTTGACGATGCGTCCCTGCTCGGCAAGGGCCTCACGCACCTTGACCCGTGCCTCGAAGCGGTCCATGCCGTCGAATTGCGTTCCGGTGCCGAAGATCCGGGCTTCCTCATCGAGGATGGTCGGCATCGGGAGATCGTGGCGCTGGCCGATCGCGAAGTCGTTGGGGTCGTGGGCGGGGGTAATCTTGACCGCGCCACTGCCGAACTCCGGGTCCACGTAGTCGTCGGCGATGACCGGGATGGTGCGCTCGACGAACGGGTGGGCCAGTTCGGTCCCGATCAGGTGCGCATAGCGTTCGTCGTCGGGGTGCACTGCGATCGCGGTGTCACCGAGCATCGTCTCCAGTCGCGTCGTGGCCACCACGATGTGCGGCTCGGCGTCGTCGAGCGAGCCGTAGCGGAAGCTCACCAGTTCACCCTCGACGTCGGCGTAGCTGACCTCGATGTCGCTGACCGCGGTCTTGAGGACCGGCGACCAGTTCACCAGGCGTTCGGCCTGGTAGATGAGCCCGTCGTCGTACATCTTCTTGAACATCGTCTGCACCGCGCGGGACAGGCCCTCGTCCATGGTGAACCGTTCCCGGCTCCAGTCGACGCTGTCGCCGAGGCGGCGCATCTGCTCGCCGATGTTGCCGCCGATCGCGGCCTTCTCGGCCCACACGCGTTCGATGAACGCCTCACGTCCGAGGTCGTCGCGGGTCAGCCCCTCACCGGCGAGTTTGCGCTCGACCATGGTCTGCATGGCGATCGCCGCATGGTCCATTCCGGGCAGCCAGAGCACCTCGTAGCCCTGCATCCGACGGCGCCGCGAGAGCGCATCCATCAGGACGTGCTCGTAGGCGTGCCCCATGTGCAGGGAGCCGTTGACGTTGGGCGGCGGGATGACGATCGAGAACGGCGGCTTCTCACCGGCCGCGTCCGCGGTGAAATAGCCTGCGTCCACCCATCGCTGGTACAGCGCTGCCTCGTGTTCGGCGGGGTCCCAGGACTTCGGCAGCTCGCGGGAGGTATCGGGTGTGGTCACCCCCCAATCTTAGGGAACGCTGCAGACGCCCCTGCGCCCCCTGCCCCGCCGTGCCGGGTGCTCGCCGTTGCGGGTCGGGCGCACCCGTCGCTACGGCGCGAGTGCGCGCAGGCGGTGCAGGTCCTCGGGTGCGTTGACGTTGATCAGCCAAGACGGGTCACTCACCGTGATCCGGCGGGTCACCAGCGCATCGAGCGCTGCGGTCATCCGTCGCTCACCGGACTCGACCAGCGCGGCCACCGTGTCCGCGGCACCGACGCGGTAGATGGCCGCCATGGGGTGGTCGCGGTCGGCATCGTGGGCGACGACAGCCTCGGTCGATTCGGTCATGGCCGCCGACAATTCGGCGACCAGTCCCGGTGCGATCATCGGCATGTCGGTGGCGCACACGAACGCCATCTCGGCGCCGTGCTCACCCGCGGTCGCCAACCCGGCGGCGAGGCCGCCGAGCGGGCCTGCCCCCTGCTGCTCGCCGGTGACCCACTGGGCCGGCGGACCACCGGTGCCATGCAATTCCTGATACGCCGGGGAGCCCGTCGGTGCGGCGACGAACACCCCACGGTCGCAGCAGCCGTTGAGGACCTCGACGATGCTTGCCAGCATCGGCTGTCCCTCCCAATCCATCGCCGCCTTGTTGTGGCCCATTCGCCGGGAGCGTCCGCCGGCCAGGACCAGTCCGGCCAGATGTCGATCATTCGTCTGCGCTGTCATGGGTCCAGTCTCGGCGATGACCACCTCGCCTGGTGTCGAGATCGCGATACCGGTGTCGCCCAAAGGGAATTGAGCCCAACGGAATTGAACCCAGTGGAATCTGGCCCAGTGGGATCGGGCCACATACCCCGCACGCCAACGCTCCCGCCCGGGACATCCGGACGGGAGCGTTGGTGTGAGAGGGATCGGTGTGCGTGTCAGGCGCTTTTGTCGCGCCGTTCGTCGTCGCTCTCGGCGCGCGGAACGATCGTCGGGAGCACGTTGTCGTTCACCGTCTCGGCGGTGACGACGACCTTCTCGACGTCGGTACGGCTCGGGATGTCGTACATCACCGGGAGCAGCACTTCTTCCATGATGGCGCGAAGACCACGCGCGCCGGTACCACGATGGATGGCCTGATCGGCGATCGCCTCGAGCGCGTCGGCGCTGAACTCGAGTTCGACGTTGTCCATCTCGAAGAGCTTCGTGTACTGCTTGACCAGCGCGTTCTTCGGCTCGGACAGGATCGACACGAGCGATTCCTTGTCCAGATTGGTCACCGACGCGATGATCGGCAGACGACCGATGAACTCCGGGATCAGCCCAAACTTGATGAGATCCTCGGGCATCACCTCGGCGAAGTGATCGGTGACGTCCACGTCGTTCTTGGAGGCCACCTCATTGCCGAAACCGATGCCGCGCTTGCCGATTCGCTCGGAGATCACTTTCTCCAGGCCGGCGAAGGCGCCCGCCACGATGAACAACACGTTGGTGGTGTCGATCTGGATGAACTCCTGATGCGGATGCTTGCGACCGCCTTGCGGCGGCACCGACGCCTGCGTCCCCTCGAGGATCTTCAGCAGCGCCTGCTGCACGCCCTCACCGGACACATCGCGCGTGATCGACGGGTTCTCGCTCTTGCGGGCGATCTTGTCGACCTCGTCGATGTAGATGATGCCGGTCTCGGCGCGCTTGACGTCGTAGTCGGCGGCCTGGATGAGCTTGAGGAGGATGTTCTCGACGTCTTCGCCGACGTACCCGGCTTCGGTGAGCGCCGTGGCATCGGCGATCGCGAACGGGACGTTGAGCATCTTGGCGAGCGTCTGCGCGAGGTAGGTCTTGCCGCAACCGGTCGGACCGAGCATGAGGATGTTGGACTTCATCAGCTCGACGGTCTCACCGCCACGAGCCTCTTTCTTCTCCCCGGCCTGGATGCGCTTGTAATGGTTGTAGACGGCCACCGCGAGCGTGCGCTTGGCCGTGTCCTGACCGATCACATAGTTCTCGAGGAATTCCTTGATCTCGGCGGGCTTGGGCAGCTCGTCGAGCTTCACATCACCGTTCTCGGCGAGTTCTTCCTCGATGATCTCGTTGCACAGGTCGATGCACTCGTCGCAGATGTACACGCCGGGACCGGCGATGAGCTTTTTGACCTGCTTCTGACTCTTTCCGCAGAAGGAGCACTTCAGCAGATCGCCACCGTCTCCGATTCGTGCCATCGTGTGCTGTACCTACTTCCTCGATGTTGCCTGGCTGCCGGGGTCGTCGCCGCCACCGGATCGGCGACGATGGGGCAGGCGCGGGCGCGGACGGTCATGACGTGCGACGAGTACCTTGCTCGAACGGGCTCGCCACGAGTGTTCGCCCTCCCGACGGTACCCGCGCACGCCCGTTACTTCGACCGCTTGGGCCAAATGTCGCGAGAATGTCGTCCGGTCTGCCGCCGGGAACCCCGACGGCTCGGCCGCACCACATCCGTGCCGGTGATGAGCGCCGGCTACTTCTTCATTGACTTCTTGCGATACTCGAACACCTCGTCCACGATCCCGTACTCCTTCGCGGCGTCGGCGGTGAGGATGTTGTCGCGATCGGTGTCCTTGCGGATCTTCTCGGCCGGCTGCCCGGTGTGCGAGGCCAGGATCTCGTCGAGACGGTTGCGGATGCGCTCGATCTCGGCGGCCTGGATCTCGAGGTCGGAGACCTGCCCCTGATAGGCGCCACCGGTACGCGGCTGGTGGATCAGGATCGTCGCGTTCGGCAGCGCCGCGCGCTTGCCGGGGGTGCCGCCGGCGAGCAGGATCGCCGCCGCCGATGCCGCCTCACCGAGGCACACCGTCACGATGTCGCAGTGCACGTACTGCATCGTGTCGTAGATGGCGAGCATGTCGGGCACACTGCCACCGGGTGAGTTGATGTACATCGTGATGTCGCGGTCGGGATCCTGCGATTCGAGGACCAGCAGCTGAGCCATCACGTCATTGGCAACGGTCTGGTCGATCGGGGTACCGACGAAGACGATCCGCTCCTCGAAGAGCTTGGCGTACGGGTCGTACTGGCGCTGGCCGTTGGGCGTGTGCTCGATGAACTGCGGAAGGATGTAGCGCGCCTCGATCGCCTTCAGCGCCAGCGCCGAAGCCGGGATTCCGGCCGCCACGTCGGCGGGCAGGGCGTCGGTCGTCAGATTATGGGTCATTTCTGCTCCGTGAGGTTGGGATGCGACGAATGGTCTGTGGAGGGTCCGGCGCGTCAGTTCACCGGCACCGCACGCGTGATCACGTGGTCGACCAGCCCGTATTCCTTGGCCTGCTCGGCGGTGAACCACTTGTCGCGGTCGGCGTCGGCCTCGATCTTCTCCAGCGGCTGACCACTGAACTCGGCGTTGAGCCGGTTCATCTCCTTCTTCGTCGCCGCGAACTGCTCGGCCTGGATGGCGATGTCGGCCGCGGTACCACCGATACCCGCCGACGGCTGGTGCATCATGATCCGCGAGTGCGGGAGCGCATGGCGCTTACCCGGGGCACCCGCAGCCAGCAGGAACTGGCCCATCGACGCAGCCATCCCCATCGCATAGGTGGCCACATCGCACTCGGCGAGCTGCATGGTGTCGAAGATCGCCATGCCCGCGGTCACCGACCCACCGGGTGAATTGATGTAGAGGTGGATGTCCTTGGTCGGGTCCTCGGCGGCGAGCAGCAGGATCTGCGCGCACAGCCGGTTGGCGATGTCGTCGTCGACCTGTGTACCGAGGAAGATGATGCGCTCGCGCAGCAGTCGCTCGAACACCGAATCGGTGAGATTGAGCCCGGCGACTCCCGAGCTCATCGAAGGAGTGCGGCTCATCGAAGGGATGTCATCAGTCGGCTTGCTCACGATTCCTACCTTTACCTGTCGGTGTGGTGCCGGGTCGGGGGCAACCCGCCCGGCGTCGTGCGGGTCTGCTCGACCCGCACGCCTTGAGTTGATGCTCGTTACTTGCTTCTCGTTGTCCGGTGCCGTCTGTCACGTCGGCGGCTTCTCCGGCCTGCCCCGGAATCTGTCGGCCCCGGTGGTCGTTCCGGCGTTGTCACCGACACTAACCAATGCATCGCGTCCGGCACTCCCGGCGACGCCGTACTTCGCTCACAGCAGAACACGGCCCACGCCGGCGTGTCAGACGCGAACAGCCGGAGTCCATCGCTGGAATCCGGCTGTTCGTGATGAAGAAACTCAGGCGTCGGCGTCCTTGGCGTCGGCATCCTTGGCGCCCTCGACGTCATCCGCGGAGGCCGCATCGTCGGCTGCGGTTGCATCGTCGGCCTCGTCCTCACCGTAGAACTCGGCGAGGTCGATCGCGTTGCCATCGGAGTCGGTGACGCTGAACTTCCGGATGATGTCACCGAGCGCCTTGTTGCGGCGCACGTCGGCGTAGACGGCACCGAGCTGGTTGGCCTGCGTCAGTTGCTGGATGAAGTCCTGCGGCGCGATCCCGTAGCGCTGTGCGGAGAACAGGATCTGCTGGGTCAGCTCGTCCTGGCCGACAACCGTCTCGAGCTGATCGGCGATCGCGTCGAGCAGCAGCTCGGTGCGCACCGACTTCTCCGCGCTCTCGCGGGCCTCGGCCTCGAAGGCCTCGCGCGTGGTGCCCTGCGCCTCGAGCAGCTGGGCGAACACCGCCTCGTCGTGACCGATGCTGTGCAGTACCTGCTCGAGCTGCGCCTCGACCTGCGATTCGACGACCTTCTCCGGCAGCGGGACGTCGACCTTGGCGAGGAGTTCCTCGACCACGGCGTCGCGGATCTGGTTGGCCTGCTCGAGCTTCTTGGACTGATCGACACGCTCGGCAAGCGAGGTCCGCAGTTCGTCCACGGTGTCGAACTCGCTGGCCATCTGCGCGAACTCGTCGTCGAGCTCGGGCAGCTCACGCTCCTTGACGGAGTTGACCGTCACCGTCACCTGCGCCTCTTCCCCGGCATGGTCGCCGGCGACGAGCTTGGTGGTGAAGACCTTCGACTCGCCGGCCTTGAGTCCGACGAGGGCTTCGTCGAGTCCGTCGACGAGGTCACCGGAACCGACCTCGTGCGAGAGGCCCTCGGTGGAGGCTTCCTCGACGGCCTCGCCGTCGACACTGGCCGCCAGGTCGATGGACACCATGTCGCCGTCCTGGGCGGCGCGGTCGACGCCGGCAAGGGTGCCGAAGCGGCTCCGCAGTTGCTCGATCTGCTCGTCGACGGCGTTCTCGTCGTCGACGACGGCGGGCACCTCGACCGAGAGGGTCGAGAAGTCCGGGAGCTCGAGCTCGGGACGCACGTCGACCTCGGCCGAGAAGGTGATCGTCTCGCCGTACTTGAGCTCCTCGAGATCGATCTCGGGCTGGCCGATCGCCTTGGTGTCGGTCTCGGCGACCGCCTGGCTGTACTTGCCCGGCAGCGCATCGTTGACGACCTGCGCGAGGATCGAGTCGCGTCCGACGCGGGCCTCGATCAGCTTGGCGGGCGCCTTGCCCGGACGGAATCCGGGGATACGGATCTGCTGGGCCAGGGACCGGAAGGCCCGATCGAAATCGCCCGAGAGCTCCTCGAACGGTACTTCCACGTTGAGCTTCACCCGGGTGGGGCTCAGCTGCTCGACGGTGCTCTTCACGCTTCGAATGCTCCTATTTCTTGCGTTGCGGACGTCATGTGCGTCGTGGCCCGTCCTGACGGGCCACGACGTTGCTGTCGTTCGGTCGGTACAGAGTCGGGATGACAGGATTTGAACCTGCGACCCTCCGCTCCCAAAGCGGATGCGCTACCAAGCTGCGCCACATCCCGGCGCCCGCATCGCGGCAACGCCACCGGGGTGGGGATGCGCGGACAGGACCGACAGACGATCTTACGGGTCGCCCACCGCGAGACGAAACCCGGCCACCCGGATCGCCCTGCGCAGGATCTCCCGGATTCGCCGCAGAGGGCCGATTTCGGTTCGGGCACACCGAACAGGTACAGTCTCATGCGCACCGCAGCGGGTTCCGGCAACACCGGCGACCAACGCTGACGGGGCACGCGGGTGTAGCTCAATGGTAGAGCCCTAGTCTTCCAAACTAGCTACGCGGGTTCGATTCCCGTCACCCGCTCGCATCGACGAGAGCCCGGCACGAGGCATGTGCCGGGCTCTCCGCGTCTCGTGACCCACCCGGTCTCACGCCTCCCCGGTCTCGCACGTCACCGGCGGGGCTCGACGATCCCATGGTCGAAGGCGTAGACCACTGCCGCGGCGCGGTCGCGGACGCCGAGTTTGGTGAAGATCTTGCCGATGTGGCTCTTCACGGTCACCAACGAGATCACGAGTTCCGCGGCGATCTCGTCGTTGGTGAGCCCCCGACCGATGAGGCCGAGAACGGTCAGCTCCCGCGAGGTCAGACCGTCGGGGGCCGTCTGCGGCATGGTCGGTCCGGGCGCACTGCGATAGGTGTCGAGGACGTGCGCGGTCACCGCGGGGTCGAGGACGGCCTCACCCTGCGCCACGAGCCGTACCGCCCGGATGAGTTCCTCGGCCGGCGAATCCTTGAGCACGAATCCCGCCGCACCGGCCCGCAATGCCCCGGACAGCAGTTGCTCGTCGCGGAAGGTGGTGAGAACCAGCACCGGCGGCGGCTCATGGGCTCCGCCGAGATCGTCGCGGAGGCGTCGGGTTGCCTCCACTCCCCCGACCCTGCGCATCCGGAGATCCATCACGACCACGTCGGGTCGATGCCGGACGACCATCTCGGCCACCTCGTCGCCATCGGAGCATTCGGCGACCACCTCGAAGCCGTCTCGCGGCCGCAGGATGCGTCGCAGCCCCGCCCGCACCAGGTCCTGGTCGTCGACCAGGGCAACCCGGGTCATCACAGCGGCCCGGTCACCGGTGAGCCGTCCGTTCGGGTCACCGGCACCGATACGAAAGTCGTTGGGGGAAGCCGTGTCCCGTCCGATTCTCGCGGGCCATCAGCCGCATCGACGGCGTGTGCGCCGGGGCCTGCGACCGCCACCATCGGGAAACGGGCATCCACACACCAGTGTCCGTCGACCACTCCCGCCGCGAAGGCGCCTCCGCAGTTCTCGACCCGCGAGGCCATTCCCGAGAGCCCGGAGCCGCCGAGCGCACGACGCGCGTCGGCGCTCACCGGGTTGCGGACACACACCACGAGCGCGCTGCCGGGCTCCGGGCCCACCCGAACAGTGACTGTGCCGCGGGGTGCGTGGCGCGCAGCGTTGGACAACGATTCCTGAACGACGCGATAGACGGCCAGTCCGGTTCCGCCGGTGATCGTTTCGGCATTCCCGACGATCTCGGCGTCGAGATCGACTCCGGCCCTGCGGAATCCGTCGACGAGGTCGGCGAGATCGGCGAAACCCGGCTGCGGGGCCGACGACTCGGCGTCGGAGGTGCGTAACAGTTCGACCGTGCGTCGCACGTCCTGCATCGTTGCGCGACCCACCTGCTCGGCGTCGACGAGGGCCTCGACGGCATCGGCGACGTCGTCGTGTTCCTGAAGCGCCCGCCGCGCGGCGGTGACGTTGAGCATCATGATGCTCAAGGAGTGCGCGAGGACGTCGTGCACCTCGCCGGCGATCTCCGCGCGATCGAGTGCCATCTGCTGCTCCTGGGCGCGTCGTTCCGCGTGCAGCAGGAGTAGCTGTTTCTGTAGCAGGTAGCCGACCACACCGCCGAAGCCGACCATGAGCACGAACAACCACGCCTGGGCGATGACCCCGGCCAGCCCGCCGCCGACCGCGGTCACCGACAGGGCGATGGTCGAGATGATCGCCTCCCGTCGGGTGGCCACCGCGGCGGTGAGGGTCGCGCACAGCGGAAGCAACAGGGTGGCGACGTCGACCTCCACGGGAACCTGCCAGAAGCACACCACTGCCGCCAGCGTGAATGCGGGCAGACCGAGAATCCACGGCTTCCAGCGGAGGATGACGGGCTGCCAGCCGCCGTACAAGCACGCGAGGTGCGGTCCCAGTGCCAGCGCCACCGCCACCACCATCGGAATCCACTGGGTGCCGGAGAGACCGACGACCACACGCTGCACGACCGCGGCGACGGCGAGCGTGAACACCCCGAGGTCGGAGATGAGCATGTAACTCGTCGGGTAGTCGAACCCGAACATCACCAGGGCGTGCCGGTAGTGGGCCTCCAACCAGCGCATTCACCCAGCCTATCGCCGCCGCGGCGTTTGCACATCCACCCACGGTCGGAGGTCGCCTCCTCCCCGGGTAGGTCGGCAAAGATCCGCCCGCGGGGCGCTGACCAGGCAATTCGATCTCCATAGCGTGAGTGGTATCCGGATTGACCGGGTTTCATCGGACGAGGAGTACCCCATGCTGATCCTGCTGATCACCGTCGCCACCCTCATCACCCTCTTCTGGCTCCTGCACAGCCCGGATGACATGAACTTCCGTGGCCGCGAGACCGACATCGCCTATGCCGCACGAGAGAACCGCACCCGCCCGGCACACCGACCGACGCGGGTGGGTGCAGCGCTCCGCGTGACCCGGACCTCGCCGATGCCACGGCTGCTCGGTGCGACCCGACCGGCGGGGATGTGCGCATGACCGCATCGACCGGGCAGCGCCCCACGATCACCGAGCGGTGGTTCGACGCCGCCCCCGACGCGGCGTCGGGGTTGGTATCGACCTGCGCCGAGGCAGGGCCGTTGAGCGCGTCGGAAGCCGACGCCCTCTCGGCGCCGCCGATGCCCCGCAGCGCAACGGTCCGCAACGCGCTCCGGTTCGCCCGCCGTGAGGGCGACGTCGTGTTCGCCGACGCGGCGCGATGCGGCGACGTGCTCGCCTACGATCTGCCCGGCGCCCCCGGACGGTTGGTGGTGATCTCCGATCCCGCACACGTCCGCTCGGTACTGACGGCCGACCCGGCCATCGCGCCCTCGGCGACGCGGCTGTCACCGTTGCGCCCGATCGTGGGCCCTGACTCGGTGCTCACCACCGTCGCCGAGTAACACCGCAGACAACGGGCCGCGCTGCTGCCGTCTTTTCATCGCGCATCGGTGGCGCAGTGCGCAGACGTGATCCGCCGGGCGTCGGCGGCGCATCTCGATCGCTGGCCGGCCCGTCGTCGAGTTCGGGTCGATCGCATCGCCCAGGCGATCACCCTCGACGTCATCATGGCCGTGATCTTCGGCATCCATGCCCCCGACGGTGTCCTCAGCGACGGTGTTCCCGACGCCGCAACCACCGCCGAACGACACCTCCGCGACGCCACCCGGCGCTTCCTTCGCTGGTCGTCGTCGACGGTCGGTACCGTGGCGCAATTGCTCAACGCCTCGCATCCCGAGCCCGTCGGCCTGCTCGCCCGGGGTGTTCGGCATCTGGATGCGGCGATCGCTGCGGTGATCGCCGAGCGGCGGGCCGGCCGTCACACCGCCGACGACGTGATGTCGGCGTTGCTCGCGGCGCGCGCCACCGACGGACTCCCGTTGTCCGACAGCGAGATCCGCGACGAACTCGTGTCACTGCTGCTCGCCGGTCATGAGACCACGGCCACCACGATCGCCTGGGCATTCGAACGCCTCACCCGTCACCCCGAGGTGTACGCACAGGCCCGCCGAGCCGCAGCCGAGGACGACGCCGAGTTCGTGGGCACGGTGATCACCGAGACGATGCGGTGCCGCCCGGTGATTCCGTCGGTCGCACGGGAATTGAAGCGCCCGTGGCGATTCGGCACCCATCGCGGCGAGCCCGGAGACATCGTGCTGGTGAGCACGGTGCTCCTGCACCACCGCGACGACCTCTATCCGCATCCCTTCGACTTCCGGCCGGACCGGTTCGTCGGCACTCGGACCGATCCGATGACACTGCTGCCCTTCGGCGGCGGCAACCGTCGCTGCCTCGGCGCCCATCTGGCGATGACCGAGCTCCAGATCGTCGTGGGCGACATCCTGCGAAGGGTTGAACTGGAGACCCATGACCGCCCGTCGGAACCTCCCCGCTACCGCAATGTCACGATGATCCCCGCGCGCGGCGGAACCGTCCGGGCACTCTCCGTCGACTGATCTCGCCGCAACCCGCGGCCCCACGAGCATGTGATCTTCGCCACATCGCGCGTAGCCTGGGACCATGTCCTCCAGTCACGTCAAGAGTCAGCGCAAGTGCCCCTCGTGCGGGGCGAATCTCCACGTCCGCAAGGACGTCACCGAGACCACCGGCGGAAATCGGCGGGTCGACACCATGCTCGTGTGCCGTGACGAAGCCTGCTCCGAGCCGGCACGTCACCTGCACACCGAGCATCTCCAGCCCGCCTGACCCTCCGCCCGCGAACTCGCGGGTAACCCCCGTCACACCTGGTCATCCGTTCCAGTTGACACCCCATGCGACCCCCGTCAGATTGTGAAGCCTGTCGGGGGACATGACCGGTGTGGCCGTCGGCGCCACAGGTCTTCGAACCAGGACCTCGATGGGGGATTCGTGCTCTTCTCTCTCGGTGGTGGTCGCGCGCGTGCGACCACTCGCCCCAACCCGCTGTTCGGATCTCGTCGATCGAGCATGCCGCGCACCGGGATGTCCCCGGCCGCACGGGTACGCCACCTGGCCCTCGCCGTCGTGGCGACCGCAGTGACCAGCGTGACGGTGTCGAGTGGCTGGCTCGGCGCCGGACCCGCCCACGCCGACGACGTCGCACTCCCCACCCCGTTGCCCGACTCCTTCTATTCCCAGCCCGCCGACATCGCCTCGCATCGCGACGGCGACATCCTCGCGGTGCGCCCGCGGACCACTCCGCCCGGATTCTTCGACGTGCGGACCTACCAGCTGAAGTTCCGCTCGTCCGACAGCCAGGGCAAGCCGATCGCTGCGGTCACCACCCTGCTGGTCCCGATCCACAAGCAGGCCAACGGACCATTGTTGTCGTTTCAGCACATCATCAACGCGGTGGGACTCGAATGCGCGCCGTCGCAGGCCCTGTGGACCACCGACCCGAACCTCACCATCCGGGAGGCCCCGGGCCTCAACGGTGCGCTCCAACGTGGGTGGACGGTCTCGACCCCCGATCACCTGGGCCCGCGTAGTGCCTACGGGGCGGCCCGACTGGGCGGTCAGATCGCCCTCGACGCCACCCGCGCCGTGCAACGGTTCGGACCCGCCCAGGTCGCCAAGAGCAAGGTGGCGATGGCGGGCTACTCCGGCGGCGGCATGGCAACCGCGTGGGCCGCTGCGCTGGCACCGACCTATGCACCGGAGCTGAACATCGTCGGCGCAGCGTACGGCGGCGTCCCGATGGATCTGATCAAGATGGCCGAGGGCCTGGGGTACAACAATCCGCATCCCGCCTTCGGCCTGGCCTTCGCCGCGGCGATAGGCCTCTCCCGCGAGTATCCGCAGCAGATTCCGATGATGAAATTCCTGTCACCGCTCGGGAAGCAGATGTATTCCGAGATGCGCAATGCCTGCACCAACGACATCCTGCGCCTCGGCGCGGGTCACTCGGCCAAGCAGGTGTCGGTGGGCGGTGAGCAGATCTTCGAGGACCCGACAGCACGCCGCGTCGTCCAGGACAACAGCCTCGCGTTCTATCCGGGTGTGGCCAAGACCCCGATCTTCGAGTGGCACAGCCCGACCGACGTGTTGATCCCGGTGGCCTCGATCGATCAGACGATGCGGCGCTACTGCCGGGCCGGAACCCGTGTGCAGCAGTTCTCCACGCCGTCACCCGATCACATGTCGGCGGCGGTCATCGGACTGCTGCCCGCTTTCGACTATCTCGGTGACCGGTTCGCCGGATTGCCGGCTCCCAGCACCTGTTGAGGTCGCACAAGGTGGGGACACGCGCCGACTGATGTGACCGCAATCACAGCCGGCGTTTCCGGCGCCCTCACCTCCGGTTTCCAGATGCCGCATCGCAACTACACGACGGTGACGTCGCTCGATCGCCCAATGCCCTTTGGCCCCATGGCAACAGTTGTGTAACGATGGTGCCTGCGCCCCGGGGGAGCGCCCGGATGTCCCACAAGCAAAGGTTTCCACTTCCGTGCTGAACACCACCAACTCACCTCGCCGTCGTCGCGGCACGAGCCGCCTCGTGGCCATCGTCCTCGGCGTGATCGCCATGGCCCTTGCGCTGCCGGGCATGGCGCAGGCCGCCCCCGTCACGGTCATCCCCGGGCTCCCGCCGGTCGAGATCCCGTCGATCCCGGGTCTGCCGACCCCGCCGGCCGCACCGCCGTCGACAACCACCCCGCCTCCGACGACCACCACCCCGGAAACCCCCGGAGTGCCCGCGGAACCGAAGGTCTCGACCCCGACCGGTTGGGTTGCCCTCGCCGAGGATTCGACGCACACCATCTACTGGTGGAAGGACGGCACCTTCGTCAAGTCGATGCCGATCTCGATGGGCTCCGATGCCCACCCGACTCCGAACGGCGTCTACCACACCAAGGAGAAGTACCGTGACATGTACATGGACTCCTCCACCTACGGCGTACCCGTCGACTCGCCCGGTGGTTACCGCACCTATGTCGAGTACGCGACCCGCATGTCCTGGGACGGCATCTTCATCCACGCCGCTCCGTGGTCGCTCGAGCAGCAGGGCCACAGCAACGTCAGCCATGGCTGCATCAACGTGAGCACCGAGAACGGCAAGTGGGTCTACGACACCATCGGTCGCGGCACCCCGATCGTGGTCCGTGGCACCGTCGGCGGTCAGTACACCGGCGACTGATCACCCACCCGTCTTGGTACCGATGAAGGGCCGGCCCATCTGGGCCGGCCCTTCATCGTTCGTCGGGACTCATGAGCGAGGTCAGGCCACCGGCGCCGACACATCGAGATCGAGGGAACGGCCCTCCGCGCGCACCCATGCGATCGCACGCATCTTGTTCGACGCGTCGAGTGCGGCCACCTTGTAGCCCTCGGCGAGCGTCGGATAGTTGAACACCGCGTCGACGAGGTAGTCGACGGTGCCGCCGAGGCCCATCACGGTCTGGCCGATGTGGACCAGTTCGGCGGCGTTCGACCCGAAGGCGTGGACGCCGAGCAGCGTGCGGTCCTCGGCGTGCACGAGAAGCTTGAGCAAGCCGTAGGAGTCACCCATGATCGCCCCGCGTGCGAGCTCGCGGTACCGGGCCACCCCCACCTCGAACGGGATGTTGTCGGTGGTCAGTTGATCCTCGGTCCGGCCGACGAAGCTGATCTCGGGGATCGCGTAGATCCCGATGGGTTGCAGGTCGGTCGGGGTGTGCCCGACCGGCTCGCCGAAGGCGTGATACGCCGCGCGGCGTCCCTGCTCCATCGAGGTGGCCGCCAGCGCCGGGAATCCGATGATGTCGCCGACGGCATAGATGTGCCCGACCTCGGTGCGGAAATGCTCGTCGACCTTCAGCCGCCCACGGTTGTCGGCGGTGAGGCCCGCGGCCTCGACGGCGAGCTCATCGGAAACACCTTGACGCCCTGCGGAATACAGGACGGTGTCGGCCGGGATCTGCTTTCCCGATTCCAGGATGGTCAGGGTCCCGGAGGGGTGGGTCTCGACGGTGCGGACATGCTCGCCGAAACGGAAGGTGACGCCACGTTCCCGGAGCTGATACTGCAGGGCCTCGACGATCTCCCGGTCACAGAAGTCGAGCATGGCCGGCCGCTGCTCGATCACGGTGACCTTGGTGCCCAGTGCCGCGAACATCGACGCGTATTCGATGCCGATCACCCCTGCACCGACCACGACCATCGATCCCGGGACGCGGTCGAGTTCGAGGATCTGATCGGAGTCGACGACGGTCTCCCCGTCGAAGTCGACCGACGACGGCCGCGCCGGGCGGGTGCCGACCGCGACGACGAAGTGGTCGGCGGATACGTGTTTGAGGTCTCCGGTGGCATCCTCGATCGCGATCTCGTGCGGGCCGGTGAAGGTCGCGCTGCCGATGAGCGTGGCGACGCCGTTGCGGGCCAGCTGACTCTGGATGACGTCGATCTCCTTGCCGACGACGTGCATCGTCCGCGCGGTGAGGTCGGCCACGGTGATGTCGGACTTGAGTCGATAGGACTGCCCGTAGAGCTCACGCTGATTCAGGCCGGTCAGGTAGAGCACGGCCTCGCGGAGGGTTTTCGACGGGATGGTGCCGGTGTTGATGCACACGCCGCCCATCATGTGTTTGCGTTCGACGATCGCGGCGCGCTTGCCGAGTTTGGCCGCCGCGATGGCTGCTTTCTGACCTGCCGGTCCTGACCCGATGACGACGATGTCGTAATGATCCACCGTGGATCCTTCGCTCGATGTGTCCGTGGCTCGGCGGTGTAGCGATCACCGCAGGTGATCGGTACCGCCCGGACAAGTGTCACCCAGGTCGCCAGATCCCACGACTCGAGCGGCGGACCTCAGGCCGCCAGCTCGGCCGGGCCCAGGGTGAAGGTGGCCTGCACCTGCATCCATTGGGCCAGCGCCTGACAACCGGTGGTCAGCGGATCGGTCACCGAGTCCCGCCGGTAGGGCTCATCGTGGTAGGCGGTGTGTCTGCCGCCGGCCCGATTGCGAATGACCATGCCGCGCCAGGCGATGACACCGGGAAGGTAGCCGCGGACCTCGCGCCATGCCGAACCCAGCCGTTCGACGTCGCGCAGCCATTGCGCCGGACGCACCGAGGTCGCCCGGGCGTTCTGGAAGGAGTTGGAACGCACCACCTTCCATGTCTGCGACAGCCAGCGCCGAGGCGCGGCGAAGGTGAGGGTGTCGGTGAGATCGGCGATGTCGCGGACGAACGAATCCCGCGATGCGTTGCAGATCATGTCCTCGGGGGCGCCGACCCACCACACCGGGATGCGCTGGGGGATCGCCGGGCCCGGTCCGGCCACTCCCCACCCGTCGCAACCCGCGACCACACCGGGCGGTTGATGGGGGTCGGCGACGAATCCGACCGCCACGACACGGTTCAGCGCACGTGTGTCGGCACATGCGTCGAGGTCGGCCAACAGTCGACGGATCACCACCGCCCCCTGCGAGTATCCGATGATCATCACCGGCCCGGCAACGGCATGGAGCGCCGCGGCCAGCGCGCGCTGCCCGGCGGCAACACTGTCGGCGTAGCTGATCCCCGAAAGATGCGGTGCCGGACCATAACTCGCGGGATAGCCCACCCATCGCGCGTCAAACCGGTCGTCGAGGGCGTCGGTGACACCCGCCAGCAACCCGGTGACCTCGGTGCGCGTGTCACCGTCGTGGGACTCTCCGGTTCCGCCGACCACCAGGACCGTCACCGCGCGCGCCGGATCAGCATGGGCTGTCATGACTCCATCCTCGCGACTGTCGATGAGAGGTGCCGGACAGTCGGCTGAGGGTCGGATGAGAGTCGGAACAATACGGTGTGATGCCTGGTCACCGACGTGACGAGGGTGCCCAGGATCACCCGGGGTTCGGTTGCGTAACACAGATGTAACGCGAACAATGGATGGGGTCGAACACGGTCGTGAACCGTCGACGATCATCATCCCCGAGAAGTACGAAAGAAGCGGTACCCATGTCGTTCGCACGTCTGCGTGAACGTTTTCTCCCCTCCGGCCACAACCACCGTCGGCTCTACGAGCGCATCGTCCTGATGTCGTCCGGAGCCCAGCGCGACGAGTTGCTCGTCATGGCCCAGCGCCACGAAACTCGCTGACCTTCACTCACTTTCACCACCCCGACGCAGTAGGCGCGATCGTCAGTGCTGACAGTTGGGACACCAGTACAGGTTTCGTCCCACGAGTTCGGTGGTCGCGATCGGGGTCCGGCAGATCCGGCAGGGTTCACCGGTGCGCCGATAGACGTAGGTGCGTGGCCGATCCGGGGCGTATGACCCCGGTCCGTGGTCGTCCTCCGGCCGAATCACGTGAATTCGCCCGCGCCGCACGCCGATTCGCATGAGGCCGACGAGATCGGCCCACAGCTCGTCGAAGGTCTCCCGATCGACGGCGCGCCCGGCCCGCATCGGGTCGAGTCGTGCACGGAACAGGACCTCGGCGCGATAGACGTTACCGACGCCGGCCATCACCTTCTGATCCATCAGCAGCGCGGCGACCGGGCGTGACGAACGGTGGATCGCCTGCCATGCGCGCTCCGGGTCGGCGTCGGACCGAAGTGGGTCCGGGCCGAGCCGCGCGACGAGGTCCTCGAGGTCGGCCGGCGTATACAACTCGCAGGCGGTCGGCCCGCGCAAGTCGGTGCCCACCTCGTCTCCGACGATCCGCATCCGGATCTGTCCGACGGGCTCCCCCATCGGCACCGCGAGTTCGGTGAAGGAACCGTAGAGCCCGAGGTGGACGTGCAGCAGTTGGGTCCGCTTGCCGTCGCGGTAGCGCTGGATCAGGTGTTTGCCCCACGCCTGCGCGCGATGGAACTCCATGCCGTCGACCACCGCGGCGCCCTCGGCGAAACGCCCCTGCGGGCTCGACACCCGCACCCGCTGACCACCGAAGAGCTTCTGTTGACGCCGGGCAAGGCGGTGCAGGGTATGACCCTCAGGCATCGACCATCACCGGCGACGTCACCGATCTCGCCGACATCGCCGCCGCCGGGAGCTCAGGACTCGGGGACGGCCGGTGCCACACCGGTCTTCTCGAACTCCGAGAGGATGTCGATCCGACGCTGGTGGCGCGGTTCGTCCGACCACTTGGCCGCCAGGAAGGCGTCGACGATCTCGAGCGCTTCCTCGGTGGTGTGCATCCGTCCGCCGATCCCCATCAGCTGCGCGTTGTTGTGCTGGCGAGCGAGCTGGGCGGTCTCGACGCTCCACGCCAGGGCACACCGTGCACCGGGCACCTTGTTCGCGGCGATCTGTTCGCCGTTTCCGCTGCCGCCGAGCACGATTCCGAGGCTGCCCGGGTCGGCCACCACCTTCTCCGCTGCGGCAATGCAGAATGCCGGGTAATCGTCGGCGGCGTCGTAGACGTGTGCTCCGCAGTCGATCACCTCATGACCGTTGGACCGCAGATGTTCGGCGATGGCCGCCTTGAGTTCGAAGCCGGCATGATCTCCACCCACGTATACGCGCATGAGCCTCACTATAGATCCCGCCCACCCGCGATTCCGGTGCCGGGTGACGACCCGACAGTGGTCGTCACATGGGTCACCCCCGAACGACTCCGCCCCGGCGACCGGGGGCGGTCGTCGGGGCGGGGTGCACTCCAGGGCGGTCAGTCGAACTCGGGGTCCTCGTTGCGAGAGCGCTTGAGCTCGAAGAAGTGTGGATAGGACGACAGTGCCACCGCACCGTCCCACACCGTGCCCGCGGTCTCACCGCGCGGGATGCGCGAGAGCACGGGACCGAAGAAGGCCACATCATTGATGTGGATGGTCGGCGTGCCGACGTCGTCGCCGACCTTGTCCATCCCGCGGTGATGGCTCTCGCGGATCGCCTCGTCGAACTCGGTGGAGTCGGCGGCCTCGGCCAGTGTCGGATCGAGATCGAGTTCGGCGAGCGACTCGGCGATCACCACGTCGAAATCCTTGTTCTGTCCGTTGTGGATACGGGTACCCATCGCGGTGTAGAGGGGCGCGAGGATCGACTCATCCTTCGCCGCGGCCGCGGCGGCGATCACACGGACCGGCTTCCACGCCTGTTTGAGGCCCTCGCGATAGCTGTCGGGGATGTCGCGCCCCTCGTTGAGCACCGCCAGGCTCATGATGTGGAAATTCACCTCGATGTCACGCACCTTCTCGACCTCGAGGATCCACCGCGAGGTGATCCAACACCACGGGCACAGCGGGTCGAACCAGAAATCCACACGATCCTTCGACATACGTCTTCCCTTCTTCTCGACGATTCCCGGGCACCGATCTGCTGTCACCGGGTGCGCGGCGAACTCGGCCCACTCAACCCGTCCGCGGCCGTGCCCATTCCATTCGATCCTGCGCTCCCGGCGTCGCGTCGGCACCCCCGATCGCCGCCGAGCACTAAGCTGGCCGCTGTGACTGCCCCGAATCTCACCCGTGATCAGGCCCGCGAGCGCGCCGCCACCGTCGACGTGTCCCACTACGCCATCGAGCTCGATCTCACCGACGGCAACGGCGCTCCGGGCGCCACCACCTTCGCCTCCACGACGACGGTGACCTTCACCGCCACGCAGGGCGCATCGACCGTCATCGATCTCGTTGCGCCGACCCTGCACTCGGCGACGCTCAACGGCACCGAGCTCGACGTCACCGGCTTCGACGAGTCCATCGGCATCGAATTGACCGGTCTGGCCGCCGAGAACACCCTGACCGTGGTGGCCGACTGCGCCTACTCGAACACCGGCGAGGGCCTCCACCGTTTCGTCGACCCCACCGACGACTCGGTCTACCTGTACTCGCAGTTCGAAACCGCCGATGCCAAGCGGATGTTCGCGTGTTTCGATCAGCCCGACCTCAAGGCCACCTACACGCTGACGGTCACCGCGCCCACCGATTGGAAGGTGATCTCCAACGCGCCCGTGGCCAACACCGTGGCCGCCGAACCCGGCGTGCACCGCTTCCGCGAGACGCCGACGATGAGCACCTACCTCGTGGCCCTGATCGCCGGTCCCTACACCGAATGGACCGACTCCTACACCGACGAGCACGGCACCATCCCCCTGGGGATCTACTGCCGGGCCTCGCTGGCTGAGTTCATGGACGCCGACCGGTTGTTCACCGAGACCAAGCAGGGATTCGCGTTTTACCACAAGAACTTCGGCATCCCCTACGCCTTCGGCAAGTACGATCAGCTCTTCGTTCCGGAGTTCAACGCGGGCGCCATGGAGAACGCCGGGGCGGTGACCTTCCTGGAGGACTACGTCTTCCGGTCCCGCGTCACCAACTATCTCTACGAGCGCCGGGCCGAGACCGTCCTGCACGAGATGGCCCACATGTGGTTCGGCGATCTCGTCACCATGAAGTGGTGGGATGACCTGTGGCTCAACGAATCCTTCGCCACCTTCGCCTCGGTGCTGTGCCAGGCGGAGGCGACCGAGTACACCAGCGCCTGGACCACCTTCGCCAACGTCGAGAAGTCGTGGGCCTACCGGCAGGATCAGCTGCCCTCGACACATCCGGTGGCCGCCGACATCCCCGACATCGCCGCGGTCGAGGTGAACTTCGACGGCATCACCTACGCCAAGGGCGCGTCGGTGCTCAAACAACTCGTCGCCTACGTCGGCCTCGAGGACTTCCTCGCCGGTCTCCGCGATTACTTCTCCGCGCACCGCTTCGGTAACGCGACGTTCTCCGATCTTCTTGCCGCACTGGAGAAGTCCTCGGGCCGCGACTTGTCCGACTGGGGTGGGCAGTGGCTCAAGACCACCGGCATCAACGTGTTGCGCCCGGACTTCGAGCTCGACGACTCGGGCGCATTCACCCGGTTCACCATCGTGCAGGACGGGGCGGTCCCGGGTGCCGGTGGCGCCGACAACTCGTCAAAGGTGGGCGGGACGAGGGTGCACCGGCTGCGGGTCGGCATCTATGACGACGGCGACTCGGGCGCGTTGACCCGTACGCACAGCGTCGAACTCGACGTCGAGGGCGAACGCACCGACGTCGCCGATCTGCTCGGCGTCCACCGCGGCAAGCTGATCCTGATCAACGACGACGACCTCACCTACGCCTCGGTGCGGCTCGACCCCGACTCGTTGTCGACCGCGACCACACGGATCGGCGACATCAGCGATTCGATGCCACGCACCCTGGTGTGGTCGGCGGCGTGGGAGATGACCCGTCAGGCCGAGATGGCCGCCCGCGACTTCGTCGAGTTGGTCGAGCGCGGGATCGTCGCGGAAACCGAGATCGGGGTGGTCCAGCGAGTTCTGTTGCAGGCCACCACCGCCATCGAGTCCTACGCCGACCCGACGTGGGCCGAGCAGACCGGGCGTCCCGGCTTCTCGGCGCGACTACTCGAACTCGCCCGCGCCGCCGAACCCGGCTCGGATCACCAGCTGGCCTTCGTCAACACCCTGTTGGCCGGCGCTCTCGACGACGATCAGGTCGGCGTGGCCAAGGGCCTGCTCGACGGTGACGACCCGGCGTCGCACGGGCTGTCCGGGCTCACCGTCGACACCGATCTGCGGTGGCGGCTGGTGATCGCACTGGCCACCGCGGGCGCCATCGACACCGACCCCGGCTCGACCCCGGTCATCGATGCCGAGGCCGAGCGCGACAACACCGCCGCCGGTGCCCGGCAGGCCGCGACGGCCCGTGCCGCCCGCCCACTCGCGCAGGCGAAGGCCGATGCCTGGGCTCAGGCCGTCGACGACGATTCGGCCTCGAACATCTTCACCCGTTCCGTCGTCGCCGGCTTCGCCCGCCCCGGTCAGGGTGCACTGCTGGGCGAGTACGTCGCGAAGTTCTTCGACGCCGTGCCCGGTGTGTGGTCGCGGCGCTCGAGCGAGGTCGCCCAGACGGTGGTGGTCGGGCTCTACCCGTCGTGGGAGATCAGTGAGGCCGGTCTCGCCGCCGCCGATGAGTTCCTGGCCGCCGACCATCCCGCCGCGCTCAAGCGTCTCATCGTCGAAGGCCGTGCGGGAGTGGAACGTTCACTGCGCGCCCGGGCGTTCGACGCCACGCGCTGACCGTCGTGGCGGGCGGCCGAATGCTCAGCGCGCCCGCCACACGTAGCGGATCTGCGGTCGGCCGGTGTTGCCGTACTCGGTGAACCGGTCGACCGTACCGTCGTCGGCGAGACGTTCGAGGTAGCGCCAGGCCGTCACCCGGGAGCTACCGATCGCGCCGGCGACCTCCGAGGCGGTCAGACCGTCACCGCTGTCGCGGATGGCACGCCCGACGGCGTCCTCGGTGTCCGGGGAACGACCCTTCGCGGCGGTACGCCGGGTGTCGGCGGTGCGCAGGTTCGCCAGCGCACGATCGATGTCGCGTTGACTCACCGCGTCTCCCCCACCGGTCAGCGCCTCGCGATAGCTCAGGTACTGCCGGATCTTCTCACCGAATGCCGCGAAGGTGAACGGCTTGATGAGATAGAGCAGCACCCCGTGGGCCATCGCGCTTCGAACCGAATCCAGGTCTCGCTGCGCGGTGATCGCAATGATGTCGGGGGACGGAACGATGCCCGACAATGCCGAGGCCAGCGAGATGCCACTCGCGTCGGGCAGGCCGAGATCGAGCAGGACGAGGTCGACGGGGTGAGCGCCGTCGGCGGCCGCGGTGGCCCGGCGCAGGGCCTCCTGCGCGGTGGCTGCATGCGCGACGACGTCGAATCCGCCGATGCGCGACAGGAAGTCGACATGCGCGGCGGCGATCACCTGGTCGTCCTCGACCACGAGCACCCGGATCATCTCGGCCCTGATCGCATCATCTGAACCTCCCGGTGTCCGGTTCGGTCGGTGTCGATGTCTGCGCACCGGCGGTGATCTCGACGCCGACCACCGAACCGTAAGTGTTCTCCGCTCGGATCGTACCGCCGTGCAGGTGCACGACCTGCGCGACCAGCGCGAGACCGAGTCCGCGACCGGCGGTGTCCCCACCGGCCTTCGTCGAGTAACCGCGGCGTCGCGCTCGAGCGAACTCGTCGGGAGTCATGCCGGGTCCGGAATCGGCGACCACCACGTGCACGTGGGCGGCATCGCCGACGACGGTCACCTCCACCCAGGGATCGTCCGGGTCGACGGCGTCAAGCGCATTGTCGATCAGATTGCCCACCACGGTGATCAGCTCACCGGCCGAAAGGACCTGCGTCGCATGGTCATCGACCATCGACTCTTCGGTGAGGGTCAGTGCGACACCGCGTTCGGCGGCCTGTGCGGTCTTGCCGAGCAGCAATGCCGCCAGGGTCGGTTCGACCACCGCATCACCGACCCGATCGACGAGTTTCTGGGAGAGTTCGATGTTCTCGGTGGCCATGCGCACGGCGTCGTCCGACCGTCCCATCTCGATCAGCGCCACGATCGTGTGCAGCCGGTTCGCCGACTCGTGCGCCTGCGACCGCAGCGCCTCGGCGAAGCGTGTCATCGAGTCGAGTTCGCCCATCGCCTCGGCCACCTCGGTCCGGTCACGAATGGTGATGACCGCGGCATCCCGACCGGGCACCGGTGACCGATTCACCATCAGCACTCGCCCGCCCTCGGCCACGAGAATGTCGCGCAACGGTTCGGTGCCCGACGTCATGAACTCCGGGATCCGAAGCGGCTCATCGAGTCCCAGCAGTCGGCGCGCCTCGTCGTTGACGAGTACCGGGCGCGACGAATCGACGACGACAAGTCCCTCGCGGACCGCGTGCAGGACCGCATCGTGATGGTCGTACATCACCCGCAATTCCGTCGGGGTGAGCCCACCGGTATGACGGAGCAGACGCCGACGGATCGCCCACAGCCCGACCAGCGCGATCACCAGGGCAACGCCGCCGATCGCGCCGATCAGCGGGAGTTGGGACACCCAGTCCTCGGTCAACGTCGACTGGGTGATGCCGGCGGCCACCGCGCCGACGATGCTGCCGTCGCCGGCGCGGACCGGAGCGATGGTGCGGACCGAGGGACCGAGTGTGCCGGTGTAGATCTCGGTGAACGTCTCCCCCCGCAGGGCCGGTGAAATGGTGCCCAGATAGCGACCACCGATGAACCGGGGATCGGTGTGGGTGTAGCGGATGCCGTCGGTGTTCATGATCGTGATGAACGCGATGCCGGTGGCCAGCCGGATGTGCTCGGTGACCGGCTGCAGTTGCGCCGTAGGGTCCGGTGAGGTGATCGCCGCGGCGGTCGACGGGGCGTCGGCGATACTCACCGCCACCGCGGTCACCTGCTCCCGCGCCGCCCGATTCGCGTCGGCCCGGGCATCGACGATCGCGAGGAGACTGCCCACCACGACGATCGCGACGACCACCGCGACCTGCAGTGCGACCGCCTGCCCGGCCAATGACCGCGGCAGCAACCGTGCCCTCACCCGTGCACCTCCTCGTTCTCCGCCCACCGGCCCGACCTCCCACAGCGTGTCCATCCGGCGCACTCACACTGCCCGATCGGGGTGGTCCACGCCACTGAACGAAATGAACTCAATGGTGACCGGGGTCACCCCGAGACCGAAGAATTCTCGATCAGCACCTCCCATCGCCGTACGCGAGGGCGGGACGAGAAAGGACTCACTGATGAACATCAGGTCGAACGCGGCGGGCACCGACGATTTCCCGGCCACCCCGCGCAAGAAGCGGGACCGCACCCATTGGCTCTACATCTCGGTGATCATCGCGGTGATCGCAGGCGTGGCCGTCGGACTGATCTGGCCGGAGGTGGGCAAGGACATCGGCGTGCTGGGCACCATGTTCGTCGCCCTCATCAAGATGATGATCGCGCCGGTGATCTTCTGCACCATCGTCCTGGGCATCGGATCGGTCCGTAAGGCCGCCACCGTCGGCAAGGTCGGCGGACTGGCCTTCGTCTACTTCCTGGTGATGTCGACCGTCGCCCTGGCGATCGGCCTGGTCGTGGGCAATCTCATCAAGCCCGGCACCGGCCTCAACATCTCGGCGGTGGCCGGTCAGGGCGCAGAGCTGGCGGAGAAGGCCCACGAATCGGGCGGGACCATGGAGTTCATCGAGGGCATCATCCCCACCTCGCTGCTGTCGTCGCTCACCGAGGGCAGCGTGCTGCAGGCACTGTTCGTGGCACTGCTCGTCGGCTTCGCCATCCAGGCCATGGGGCGCACGGGAGAACCCATCCTCAACGCCGTGGCCTACTTCCAGAAGCTGGTGTTCAAGGTCCTCACCATGATCCTGTGGGTCGCCCCGATCGGCGCGTTCGGTGCGATCGCCAACGTCGTCGGCCAGACCGGCTGGGCCGCGGTGGGCCAGCTGCTGGTGCTCATGGTCGCGTTCTACCTGACCTGCCTGGTGTTCGTGTTCGGTGTGCTGGGAGTGCTGCTCAAGACCTCGGCGGGGGTGTCGATCTTCAAGCTGGTCCGGTACCTGGCCCGCGAGTACATCCTGATCTTCGCGACCTCGTCGTCGGAGTCCGCGCTGCCCCGGCTGATCGCCAAGATGGAACACCTCGGTGTCGAGAAGACCACCGTCGGTGTCGTGGTGCCGACCGGCTATTCGTTCAATCTCGACGGCACCGCGATCTACCTGACCATGGCCTCACTGTTCATCGCCGACGCCATGGGCGATCCGCTGTCGATCCCGGAGCAGATCGGGCTCCTGGCGTTCATGATCATCGCCTCCAAGGGTGCCGCCGGTGTCAGCGGCGCCGGCCTGGCCACCCTCGCGGGCGGACTGCAGGCCCACCGACCGGAGATGCTCGACGGCGTCGGCCTCATCGTCGGGATCGACCGCTTCATGTCGGAGGCGCGTGCGGTCACCAACTTCTCCGGTAATGCCGTGGCCACCCTGCTGGTCGGCTCGTGGACCGGAACCGTCGACAAGGCGCGCGTCGAAGAGGTACTCGCCGGCCGAGACCCGTTCAACGAGCAGGACATGGTCGACGAGGAACCGATCGACCGGCCCGGCACACACGACGACACCATCGTCACCGAGAAGGAACTCGCCGCTCGCTGAACGACGGTGGCACCGACTCGGGTGCCACGAGAAGCCGGCGCCGGTCACTCCCACCAGGAGTGACCGGCGCCGGTGTCGGCACGCAATGGTTCGTCGTGAAGGCCCTCCGGGTGCCCCCCGGCGCGGACACATCCACCGAAAACGCCGATGCGGGGCTCCTGGTGGGGAGCCCCGCATCGGCGAGAAGAAACGAGATCCGGCGATCAGGAAGGTGCGGCAGCGGTCGCGACGACGTGCAGCGCGGCGATCAGCCCATCGATGAGCTGACCGGAGCGGAAGCTGCCGATCGCGGCGGTCACACCGAGCTGGGCAACCCGATCGTTGACCCGGTCGGCCACCCGTGCACCGGACACGACGACGACGTCGTGGGTGTTGGGTGACACGGCGATCAAAGCGCCGTTGGCGGGCTCGGGAGCCTGGGCGAGGACAGCGCGCGCGTCGGCGACGGCGTCCTCACCGAGCTCACCGATATAGACCGAGAACCGCACGAGGGCCTTCTCGCTGGCGGCCTTGAGGGCGTCGTCGAGGTCGATCAGATCTCGCTGCGAGAACGGCGGGGTGCTCGGTGCCTGACCGGGAAACCGGGTCGCCGAGACGCGGCCGCTGTTGGTGATCACCGTTCCCATCGGGAGCGCGGTGGTCGGCGACAGCTTGACGTTGCCGCCCTGCGCGGCGCCGGGCGTGCCGGCCTGAGTCACTTCACCACTTGCCACTGGCCGAGCCTCCATCCACATCGGTCGGTCCCGCGTGGTGCGGCAGTGCCATCGGCTCGATCTCGGTGGCGCTGAACAGCAACGGCTGGCGCGTCCACTCCTGGTCGAGCGTGTACTCCTGCACCTTCGGGTATTTCAGGCCGGACGAGAACATCATCGAGACGACACAGAGCACGACCATCACGACGCAGATGACCGTGACCACGACTCCGATACCGACCATGGCGCTATCCATGACATCCTTTCGATCGGTGTTCCTCGAACGGCACGAAACCGCCCGCACCACCAGGTTGTGTGATCAATCTAGCCCACCGGCACGCGCGCGTCCCAGTGGGGCCTACAACGTGTCGTAGACGCTTGGCGGACTCCGTCCGGGACGATTTGGCGGACTCCGTCCGGGACGATTTGGCGGACTCCGTCCGGGACGATTTGGCGGACTCCGTCCGGGACGACACGCGGACCTCGACCACCGGAAACGACCGGCTTGTCAGGCAGCCCCGGCGTCGATGTACTGGACCCACGCCGGATCGATCTCCTTGATCGAGGCCAGCAGTCGCCAGTGCCGTCCCTTGGGCGCGGTGAGCGGGGTGTGCAGGGTCCAGCCGAGCTCGCTGAGCAGGCGGTCGGCCTTGCGGTGGTTGCAACTCGCACAGCAGGCCACGCAGTTCTCCCAGCAGTGCCCACCGCCACGGCTTCGGGGCTGCACATGGTCGATCGTGGTGGCCTTGGCCCCGCAGTAACCGCATCGGGAGCGGTCTCGATGCATCAACGCCGCCCTGGTCATCGGCGTGACCGCCCGATAGGGCACGCGCACGTAGGACCGCAGTCTGATCACCGACGGGATCGGGACCGTTCGTGCCGCGGAGTGCACAGCCATGCCCGGGGCCGCGGCGTGGACAACATCGGCACGTTCACGCAGGACGAGGATGATCGCGCGGCGCAGGGAGATCGCGGTGAGCGGCTCGTAGGTCGCGTTGAGCAGCAGCACCCGGCGTCGTCCCCACAGCCCGGCGCCCGGACGGGACTCGTCGGCGACATCCGGGTTCTCGACGGGTTCCTGGCCGGCCGACTCCGGGCTCTCGTGAGCGGGGCGCAGCGACCGGGGCTCGCCACGCAACATCGTCACATCGCGAACCTGCCGTTGGCTTCTGCGTGTCATCCCGCCTCCCGTGCGCGCGCCGGACGCGTCAAGTGGAACACGCCGAGCGCTGTCGTGCACGACAAATCTCGGGTGTCGGCGCAGGTCACTTGTGTGAACAGCGGATGTCGGGCACGGAGCCCGCAGCGGGTACCCACGGCGCCCACCGATGGTGGCCACGCGTGAGGTTTGAGACCTCCGGCGCCGGTGGAGGACACTGGTGGGGTGAGTGCCTCCCAGCCCGTTCCCGCACCCGAGAGCCGATCGTTCTACGACGAGGTCGGCGGCGCAGACACCTTCGCTCGCCTGACCCACACCTTCTATACCGAGGTCGCCAAGGACGAGATACTCCGACCGCTCTATCCCGAAGAAGACCTCGGGCCGGCCGAACGCCGACTCCGCATGTTCCTCGAGCAGTACTGGGGTGGCCCGCGAACCTATTCCGAGGAACGCGGCCACCCGCGTCTGCGGATGCGGCACCACCCCTACAAGATCGGGCCCATCGAACGCGACGCCTGGCTACGCTGCATGCACACCGCGATCGCGGAGATCGACTCGCAGACCCTCGACGACGAACATCGGCGTGCGCTCGTCGATTACATGGAAATGGCAGCACAATCGATGGTGAACTCGCCGTTCTGACCAATCGCCCCGACCGCGGCGCGCGTGGCGGCGACTCGCCGCGCGGACCTGCGTGGGTGACCAGGTTTTCGGGTGAGGCACAATTGCGACGTGAGCGATGAGACATCGAGCGCTGTGCCCATGGGTTCGGAGGACACCGGCTCCGAGGAAGCGCTCACCGACGAGCAGGTCGTGAGCCCGAGCGACCCCGGAACAGGTCCCGCCGACGTGGGCGAGGACAACCACGGGACCGCGGAGGACGAGGCGGCCGCCGGAGCGGACACCACCGGTGGACTCACCGACGAGCGAGTGGCAGGTTCGGTTGTGCCGCAACTCGACCCGTCCGACACCACGTGGTGGCGATCGGCGATCTTCTACCAGATCTACCCGCGATCCTTCTCCGACCTCGATGGAGACGGTGTCGGCGATCTCGCCGGGGTCATCGACAAACTCGGGTATCTCGAGCTCCTCGGGATCGATGCTCTCTGGCTGAGCCCGATCATGTGCTCCCCCATGGCCGATCACGGTTATGACGTGTCCGATCCCCGCGACATCGATCCCCTCTTCGGCGATCTCGAGGACTTCGACGAACTCGTCGCCGAGGCGCACGACCGCGGGATGCGCGTGACGATGGACCTCGTCCCCAATCACACCAGCGATCAGCACGAGTGGTTCCGGGCCGCACTCGCCGCCGAACCCGGCAGCCGCGAGCGCGCCCGCTACATCTTCCGTGACGGCCTCGGTGAGGGCGGTGACGAGCCACCCAACAACTGGCACAGCGTGTTCGGCGGACCGGCATGGACGCGGGTCACCGAGTCGGACGGTTCGCCCGGCCAGTGGTATCTGCACATCTTCGCCGCCGAGCAGCCGGATCTGAACTGGGAGAACCCCGAGGTCTTCGAGGATCTCGAACGCTCCCTTCGGTTCTGGCTCGATCGTGGGGTCGACGGGTTCCGTATCGATGTCGCGCACGGCATGGCCAAGCCCGAGGATCTGCCGGACATGGACCTCGAGTCGGTCGGGCTGCTGACCAACAGCGACGACGATCCGCGCTTCAACAACTATGCGGTGCACGACATCCACCGAAAGATCCGCAAGGTGCTCGACGAGTATCCGGGCGCGGCCAACGTCGGCGAGATCTGGGTGGAGGACAACGAACGCTTCGCCGAGTACCTGCGGCCGGACGAGCTGCATCTCGGTTTCAATTTCCGACTCGCCAAGGCCGCGTTCGATCCCGACGAGATCCGCGCCGCGATCGAGAACTCCATCGATGCGGTACATCGGGTCGCGGGGACGCCGACGTGGACCCTGTCCAATCATGATGTCGACCGGGAGGTCTCACGCTACGGTCGGCTCGATCAGCACGACCCACACTCCGAGGTCGACCTCGACGTCGGCCGGGCCCGGGCACGCGCAATGGCGCTGGTCGAATTCGCCCTGCCCGGAACGGTCTTCATCTACAACGGTGCCGAGCTCGGACTCCCCAATGTGGATCTCCCGGACGAGGCGTTGCAGGATCCGGTGTGGGAGCGCTCGGATCACACCGAACGTGGGCGCGACGGCTGCCGGGTGCCCATCCCGTGGGAGGGGTCGCAGCCGCCCTATGGTTTCAGCACCTCGGCGAAGACGTGGTTGCCGATGCCCGACGACTGGGCGTCCCTCACCGTCGAGAAGCAGCTCGAGGACATCTCCTCGACCCTCTCGTTGTATCGGCAGGCCATCGAATTACGGGTCAGCCGAGGCGAATTCACCGGAGACACGGTGGAATGGTATGGCGCGCCCGACGATTGCCTGGCATTCCGCCGAGCCGGTGGCGGTCTGATCTGCGCCCTCAACGCCGGCGAGGAGCCGGTGCCACTCCCCCCGGGAGAGGTCTTGCTGCTCAGCGCACCGCTCGTCGACGGTCATCTCGCACCGAATTCCGCCGCCTGGCTGGTGTGAGTCCGCGTATCACCGGTCCATTGCGGGTCACAGCACCGTGACGCCGAGGTCGCGGTGCCGGCGCAGGTAGACCGCCCCGAACCTCGCGTCGATCCGAATCCAGGCCGCCGACATCCGGATTCGGATCGGCTCATCGGCATCGATGGCCTCGACATCGGAGTCCTCGGTGATCGCGCGCCCCTGCGCGTCGCGGACGAAACCCATTCCGGTGAGCGCGAACAGCGCACGCAGCGACACCGCGGCCCGTAGACCGCCGTCGGTCGAGGTCACCTCCAGCACGTCCTGATCGAGTACGCCGGTCGCCGGGCCGTGCGCGCTGCCCTCCTCGCGTGCAACGCGAGCACCGTCCCGGACGAGCCCCACCACCGTGCGCGCGGGCACGTCGTCGACGTGGCGAAAACCGGTGAGCAGCGGCAGTGCGCCTCGCCACGCCGAGTCGAAGGGCATGCCGGGGTCGATGGGGGTTCCGGGTGCCGCACCGGAAAGCGCTGCGCGCAAGGAGGTCACGTCGGCCACCAGGTCCTTCGGCGCCATCCGACCGAAGACCGCCCGGGTGACCAGGACGTCGAAACCGGTGTGTGACCACAGGCCGATCAGACCGTCGCCGCGCACCGCGAGGCGGACGACGGCGGCGGCGTCGAGCTTGTGGGCGCGGCCGAGGAAGGCCAGCGCGTCGGAGAGGTCGTCGGCGCGCTGCAGCGTCAGATGTCGCTCACCCTCCATGACGCGGCGCGGTCTGCTCGGTGGTGCTCGGCAACCGGAAGCTCTCCAGGTATGCGCGTTCGTCGGCGGTGAGGCGCCGCAGACGCTGCGCATCGACGTCGAATGCGACGAGTTGGGTGGAGGCGATGACGGCCGGTGCGTCGCCGGGCTGCGCACCGTCGGGGCGCACCTCGTAACCGACGAAGAAGTCCACCGCCCGTACCTTTTCCACGAACATGGTGACCACGATCGGACCCTCGTCGTGACGGATCTGCGCCGCGTACTTCACGTGCAGGTCGGCGACCAGACAGCCGCGCCGCAGATCAGCGGTGGGTCGACCGTCGTAGAACAGCCACGGGATTCGGGCCTCCTCCAGGAGGGTCACCATCCGTGCGTGGTTGATGTGTTGGTAGACGTCCATGTCGGACCACCGCACCGGGACGCGCACGACATAGCCGTTCTCGGTGGCGGTTCCCTCATCCTCGTAGAGCATGGCGTCTCCCCTCCTCGAGTCTCATGAACGTTCCGACGGCGTTGCCGCTCACCGGGTCCCACTCATCGGATGACGCTGCGGAGTTGTCGGGCGGCCACCGACAGGGTGGCGAGGTCGATGTTGCCGGCCGCCTCGATCTCGGCCAGCATCGAGCGCACCCGCGCCAGACGAGACGAGTGCGCGCTCTCCCACTCGCTGATCTTCTCCGCAGACAGCTCATCGGGCTCGCTGCCCTCGAGGATCTTCAGCGTCAGCGCTCGCAACGCGCCATGCATGTCGTCGCGCAAGGCCAAGCGCGCCAACGCATGCCATCGGTCGCCGTACTCGAGATTCGACACCGCGGTGAGTAATTCCTCGAGACCGAAGTGCTCCATCACCCCGAAGTACAGTTCGCCCACCTCGACCGGGTCGCGGTCGGCGATCTCGGCCGCGTCGATGATGTCGAGCAGGCAGAACCGATGAAGACTGATCGCCACGTCGTGCGCGAGGTCCGGTGCCACGCCGAGTGAGTGATACCGGCGCACCCGCTCGTCGACGTCGGCGGCGGAGGCCTCACCGAACCAGCTGTCGAGCAGCGCGGTCAGATCGGCGACCCGCTCCCGATAGCGGGTGATGTCGGAGGCCATCGGCAGCGGTTGCGGCCGGAACGCCAGGAACCATCGCGACGCCCGGAACAGCAGTCGCCGCGCGTAGAGCATCATCTCGTCGACCGCGTCGATCGAAGCCGACGCAGTCTGGATGCGGTCGAGCAGATCGGCCATCCCGAAGACCTGCTCGGCCACCACGAATGCGCGTACCAGTTCCTCGGTGGTCGCACCGGTGGCCTCGCCGAGCCGGAACAGATGGGTGATGCCCGCACGATCGACGACGTCGTTGACGAGCACAGTGGTCACGATCTCGCGCCGCAGGCGATGATCATGGATCTCGGCGGCGAATCGCTCCTGCAGCGGCACCGGGAAGTAGTGGGTGAGCCGATGATCGAACACGTCGTTGTCGGGGAGGTCTCCGGCGAGCAGATCGTCTTTGGCGACCAACTTCACGTGCGCCATCATCGTGGCGAGTTCTGGTGAGGTGAGACCGCGGTGGGTATCGGAGCCGGAGCGTTTGCGTAATGCGACCGGGCTGGGCAGCGCCTCGAGTTCCAGGTTCACCCCACGGGCGGCGAGGGCGGTCAGCAGTCGGACGTGCACGTCCACCCGGTCACGGGAGTAGGCACGGCAGAAGCCGAGTTCGGAGTTCTGGGAGATGTTGTCGGCCAACACCAGTCGTGCGACCTCGTCGGTCATCGACTCGAGCAGCGGGTTGCGGTCGGACTGTGCCAAACCTCCCGAGGACACCGCGGCATCGAGCAGGATCTTGATGTTGACCTCGTGGTCGGAGCAGTCCACACCCGCCGAGTTGTCCATGGCGTCGGTGTTGACCCGTCCGCCCGCGAGGTCGCACTCGATGCGGCCGCGCTCGGTCACCCCGAGATTGCCGCCCTCGCCGATGACCTTGCAGCGCAACTCGTCTCCGGTGACGCGGATTGCGTCATTGGCCTTGTCGCCGACGTCGGCGTCGGATTCGGTCGAGGCCCGGATGTAGGTACCGATGCCTCCGTTCCACAACAGATCGACCGGCGCAAGCAGGACCGCCCGGATCAGCTCGGGCGGCGACAGGGTGGTCAGATCGTCGGAAAGTCCGAGGGCCGTGCGCATCTCAGGGCTGATCGGGATCGACTTGCGTTCGCGCGACCAGACGCCTCCGCCGGCGCTGATCAGTTGCTCGTCGTAGTCGGCCCACGAGGAGCGCGGCAGCGCGAACAACCTCGCCCGCTCGGCGTACGAGGACGCGGCGTCGGGGGTGGGGTCGATGAAGATGTGGCGATGATCGAAGGCGGCGACGAGTCGGATGTGTTCGCTGAGCAGCATGCCGTTGCCGAAGACGTCACCGCTCATGTCGCCGATTCCGACGACCGTGAAATCCTGTGTCTGGGTGTCGATTCCCATTTCCCGGAAGTGTCGCTTCACCGATTCCCAGGCACCGCGCGCGGTGATGCCCATGGCCTTGTGGTCGTAGCCGGCCGAGCCCCCGGACGCGAAGGCGTCACCGAGCCAGAAGCCGTACCGTCCCGCAACGTCGTTGGCGATGTCGGAGAACGCCGCGGTGCCCTTGTCGGCGGCGACGACCAGGTACGGATCATCACCGTCGCGCCGGACCACCGACCTGGCCGGGATCACCTCGCCGGTCGCCCGGTCGATGTTGTCGGTGACGTCGAGCAGACCGGAGATGAACATGCGATAGCAGTCGATTCCCTCGGCCCGCAATGTCTCTCGGTCGGCGGCGGCATCCCCGGTCGGGGCCGGGGGCCGGGTCAGGACGAAGCCACCCTTGGCCCCGACCGGCACGATCACCGCGTTCTTGACCGCTTGCGCCTTGACGAGTCCGAGGATCTCGGTGCGGAAGTCCTCGCGTCGATCCGACCACCGCAGCCCGCCTCGGGCGACGGCGCCGAATCGCAGATGCACCCCCTCCACGCGTGGCGAATACACGAAGATCTCGTGCAGCGGCCGGGGTTCCGGGGTCTGCGGGATGTCGCGCGGACGCAGCTTGAACGACATCACCGGCCGGTGCTCGTCGCCGCTGTCGGTCGTGTCGCTGTCGGTCGTTTTGCTGTCGGTCGTGTCGCTGGAGTTTCCCGGCGCGCCGAGCACGTAGAAATTGGTCCGATCGGTGGCGGCGATGACCGCGAGGAACGCCGACACGATGCGGTCGGCGTCCAGACTCAGCACGGCCCCCACATCCGCACGTAATTGCTCGAGGACGTCGGCACGACGGTCCGCGTCGGCGACCGCCGGGTCGAACGACGCCTCGAACAAGGCGACCAGCCCACGGGTGACCTCACGATAGCGGCCCAGCGTGGACGCGACATGGCTTGTGCTGTAGGAGAATCCGCATTGCTTGAGATAGCGGCCATAGGCACGGAGCATTGCCGCCGCCCGCCAGTCCAGTCCACACCGGATGATCAGCTCGTTGTAGGCATCGATTTGTGCGTGTTGTCGCCAGATCTGGGCGAATGCCTCGGTGAACCGTTCGGGCAGATCGTCGGCGTGATCGACGTCGACATCCATCCCGGCGGTCAACACCACGGCGAATTCGTAGACGTGGCAATCCTTGTCACCGATGCCGCGCAGCGCGTACGGGTGTTCGTCGATGACGTCGAGGCCGAGACTGTGCAGCACGGGCAATACGTCGGTCAGCGTGGCCGACTCGTCGCACAGGTACAGGGTGAAATCCCAATGATCCCGGTCGGTTCGGCTCTGCGCACCCGAGTGCTTGTCGAAGGTGACGGCCAGGTGACCGGGCTCGAGTGCGGCCACATGGGCGAGGTCGCCGACGGCGTCTGCGGGAGCGCGCTGGTCCTTGTAGTCGGCCGGTAGCGTATTGATCAGGCGCAGCATGGCATCGGCGCCACCGGGCGGCAGTGCCCGCTCCGAGGCGGTGGTGATCAGTTCTCGTACCCGCTCGTCCCAGCTCCGGATCGCCTCGGACAGGGTGGTCTGCATCCGGCGCTGCACATCGGTGCCGATGTCGACCGAACCCCACGAGCGAGCGGCGTCGGGGTCCACCCGCACCATCACCTGCAGCAGTGCCAGGGGGCGCTCACTGACCCGCGCCGAGTATTCGAGGTCGCTGCCACCGAGCATGTCGGTGACGGCCGCGCCCAGAGCTGTCCGTGACGGGGTGTTGTACCGGTCGCGCGGAAGGTAGATGAGTGCGGTGGCGGCTCCGCCTGCGGGGTGCACGCGGAGGAACACCCGCAGGGATCGCGTTGCGACGGCGTCGAGCATCTCGTCGATCCGCCGGTGCAGTTCCGCGGTCGTGTCCTGGAACATCTCGACCAGTGGGTAGTTCTGGAGGAGTTCGACCATTGTGCGCCCGGCAAAGGAATCCTCGTCGACGCCTGCGAGGGCAACCACGTCGTGCACCTTGCCGCGCAGAACCGGGACATCGAGCACCGTCTGATGCAGGCCCGAGGAGGTGAAGACGCCGAGGAAGCGATGCTCGCCGACATGTGCGCCCGCCGGGTCGAATGCCGGCACCGCGATGAGGATCGGGAATTTCGAGCGCTGGATTCCGGTGTCGAGGAACACCCGTGACACGCGCGGTGTCAGGGGCGTGGTCTCGATCCTCGGGAAGTCCAGGTCAACGGGCCCTGCGCGGTTGAGACCGAGTCGGTCGGTCACCGCACCGGAGGCGTCGAGTCGGGTATAGCCGAGTGGCACGAAGTGGTTGCCGGCGAACCATTCGAGCAGCCGCGCGTACTCGCGCTGGTCGTCGGTGGACACACCCGACTCGTTGTCGAGGTGCGCGCCGGCACACTCCGCGGAACATCCGGTCAAACGCTCCCGCATCGCGGTGGCGTCACCGTCGATCACCGCTACCACGTCGATACCGCGCTGGATGTCGGCCCGCAGCTGTGTGTCGTCGACCGACTCCCGACTCGACAGCGCCGACACCGAGATCCAGGATTCGGCCAGTCCTGCGTGTGGGCCGCAGATATCGGTGAGGGCGCCCGCCTCGTCACGGGTGACCGCCATGATCGGGTGGTCGATGCGGGTGACCGTCATGCCCCGCCCCTCGAGCGTGGCGAGCACCGACTCCACCAGCAGTGGCATGTCGTCGGTCACCACCACCACGTCGGTGCCGCCCGCACCGTCGGTGGTGACCTCGACCACCGCCTCACCGGATCGCCGGATCGCGGCGGTCTCCATGTGCGCGCGGATGCGGTCGAGGACGGCCGGGTCGAGAGTGGCCGGATCGATGCGCGACCGGTCGGTCCCCGCCGCATCCGCGGCGACCCCCACCGAGGTCGCCAGATAGCTGGGAATGACTTGCGGCAGAAGCGAAGTCACATCCGACAACGACAATCACCCTCTCGTGCGCGGCGCAGGGGTGACGGAGGCGCCGCCGTTGGCTCCATGGCGAGCCTAGCGCCTGCGGCGGCCCCCGGCGATCAGTCGCGCGTGAGCTTGCGATGCGTGACCCGGTGCGGGCGCGCCGCGTCGGCGCCGAGGCGATCGACCTTGTTGGCCTCATAGGCCTCGAAGTTGCCCTCGAACCAGAACCAGGTGCCCTCTTCGACGTTGCCCTCCCACGCGAGGATGTGGGTGCAGGTGCGGTCGAGGAACCAGCGGTCGTGGCTGATGACCACCGCGCACCCCGGGAACTGCTCGAGCGCGTTTTCCAGAGACGAGAGGGTCTCGACGTCGAGGTCGTTGGTCGGTTCGTCCAGCAGGATCAGGTTGCCGCCCTCTTTGAGGGTCAACGCCAGGTTGAGGCGGTTGCGCTCACCACCGGAGAGGACCTCCGAACGCTTCTGCTGATCGGGGCCCTTGAAACCGAACGCCGACACGTAGGCACGCGAGGGCATCTCGTTCTGCCCGACCTCGATGTAGTCCAGACCGTCGGAGACGACCTCCCACACCGACTTCTTGGGGTCGATGTTCGCGCGATTCTGATCGACGTAGCTGAGCTTGACCGTCTCGCCGACCTTGACGGTGCCCGAATCCGGCTTCTCCAACCCGACGATCGTCTTGAACAGGGTCGTCTTACCGACACCGTTCGGACCGATCACGCCGACGATGCCGTTGCGGGGCAACGTGAACGACAGGTCCTTGATCAGCACCCGACCGTCGAAGCCCTTGTCCAGATGCGAGACCTCCACGACGACGTCACCCAGCCGGGGCGGGGTGGGGATCTGGATCTCCTCGAAATCGAGCTTGCGCGTCTTCTCCGCCTCGGCCGCCATCTCCTCGTAGCGCGCCAGACGTGCCTTGTTCTTGGTCTGGCGGGCCTTGGCACCCGAGCGGACCCAGGCCAGCTCCTCCTTGAGGCGCTTCTGCAGCTTCTGGTCCTTCTTGCCCTGGACTTCCAGACGCTCGGCCTTCTTCTCCAGATAGGTGGAGTAGTTGCCCTGGTACGGGATCAGCTTGCCGCGATCGACCTCACAGATCCACTCCGCCACGTGATCGAGGAAGTAGCGGTCGTGGGTGACGGCCAGCACCGCACCCGGGTAGCTCGCCAGGAACTGCTCGAGCCACAGCACGCTCTCGGCGTCGAGGTGGTTGGTCGGCTCGTCGAGCAGCAGCAGATCGGGCTTGCTCAGCAGCAGTTTGCACAGTGCGACGCGACGCCGCTCACCGCCGGAGAGGTGGGTGACCGGCGAGTCCCCGGGCGGGCAGCGCAGGGCGTCCATCGCCTGTTCGAGCTGGGAATCGAGATCCCAGGCGTCGCCGTTGTCGAGGTCCTCCTGCAGCTTGCCCATCTCCTCCATGAGCTCGTCGGAGTAGTCGGTCGCGAGCAGCTCGGCGATCTCGTTGTAGCGGTCGAGCTTGACCTTGATCTCGCCCATCCCCTCCTCGACGTTCTGCTTGACCGTCTTCTCCTCGTTGAGGGGAGGCTCCTGCTGCAGGATGCCGACGGTCGCATCGGGGTCGAGGAAGGCCTCGCCGTTCGACGGCTGGTCGATGCCGGCCATGATCTTCAGGATCGACGACTTACCCGCGCCGTTCGGACCGACGACGCCGATCTTGGCGCCCGGGAAGAACGACATCGTGACGTCATCAAGGATGACCTTGTCACCGTGCGCCTTGCGCACCTTCTTCATGGTGTAAATGAACTCTGCCACGCGTGAGCCTCTCTACCAGTGGTTTTCGGGTCGTGGGGCCGACGAACAACTCGCGGTCTCATCTGCGGCGGGCGATCCCCGGGCGCGGAGAGAGCCGGGCCCTGACACAACGGTGCACCAGTCTAATCGCACCGGCCGGTCTGCCGTGTCGGCGCGTGCGAGGCAGGCGCGCCCGAGCCACCGGTGGCACCATCGATGAGTGCACGGCGACACCTCCGATACCGGCCGGCGCGCCCTTCGCGCCGGGTCGGCATCCGGACTGACCGACCTCGTCGCCATCCCCACGGCCGACTTCGAGATGGGCTCGGACCGCTTCTACGCCGAGGAGCGACCCGCCCACCCCCGCCACGTGGAGTCTTTTTCCATCGAGGTTCACCCGGTGACCAACGCACAGTTCTCGGCGTTCGTCGCCGACACCGGCTACCGGACCGTCGCCGAGCGGCCACTCGACCCGGCCGACTTCCCGGGTGCCGACTCCGCAGAGCTCGTTGCCGGCGCAGTGGTGTTCACCCCGACCGACGGCCCCGTGGACCTCACCGACTGGCGCGCATGGTGGCGCTACGTGCCCGGTGCGTCGTGGCGCCATCCACTCGGCCCCGACTCCGGGGTCGACGACCTGCTCGACCACCCAGTGACCCAGATCGCCTATGCCGATGCCGACGCGTACGCCCGGTGGGCCGGGCGCCGCCTGCCCACCGAGGCCGAGTGGGAATGCGCGGCCCGGGGCGGGCTCGACGGTCACGACTACGCGTGGGGCGACGAGCTCCACCCGGACGGCGCGGTCGTGGCCAACACGTGGATCGGGAGATTCCCCTACCGCAACGAGGGCTGGGGCGGGACCAGTCCGGTCGGGTATTACCCGCCGAATCCGTTCGGCCTGTTCGACATGATCGGCAACGTGTGGGAACGCACCTCCGAGGTGTTCACACCCCGCCACGTCCCGCCCGACATGTCGACGGTCACCGCGGGCGGACGGCAGAACCTGTTGGCGCCCAGCACTTCTCCTGCTGTCCTGCGTGTCACCAAGGGTGGCTCTCACCTGTGTTCACCCCAGTACTGTCGTCGATACCGACCTGCCGCGCGCTCACCGCAATCCGACGACTCCGCCACCTCACACCTCGGTTTCCGCTGCGTCGCCTGACCCGGTCGCCGACCGGCGGGGCGGAGTTGTCCACAGGGACGCTCCGGCGTCCGCCACAGAGCCCGATCGTCGGGCATGCTGATCGGGCAAGGACGGCGACCGCCGAGGGGACGGTCGCCGTCCTCACATCCGACCGGGATATACTTCCCAGGCCTTTCGGCCGCTCACGGCCGAGGCACGCCTCCGTAGCTCAGGGGATAGAGCAGCTGCCTTCTAATCAGCTGGTCGCAGGTTCGAATCCTGCCGGGGGCACCAGTACCGTTTCTTTCAAACCTGTGTCTTGGCGCACCGGTATGGTTCGTTTCGGGTGTTCATCGCCGTTCTTCCTGGTCGATCCGGCGCCGTCGCCGATTGTCGTTGCGGCGGCGTGGATGGCATCAAAGGGGTCGTTGAGGGTGCCGGTGGCGTCGTGTTCGCTGAGTTCGATGCGTTCGAAGAAGGCTTGATTGTAGAGCCGTCGAATGGGTGGTTCAGCTGCGAGGTAGCCGTGGTGGCAATTCTCGGCGTACTGGAGCGCGATGTGCAGGTTGTGGTCGATCTCCGCGCAGGCGGTGACGGTCACGGTCAGCTGTTCGTCGATGGTGGCGAGTTGTCGGGTGATCCGGTCTTGTTCGGTTTTGAGTAGATCGAGCGGTATGGCGTCGGCGTAGTGGGCGCGCAGGAGTCGGGTGCGTTCGGCGAGGAGCCGGTCTTTCTGTGTGGTGAGGTCGCGGTGGCGGTGATCGGCTTCGGCTTGGTTGGTGGCTAGTTCGGTGTGCAGATGCTGTTCGACGAGTTGTCGTTGTTCGGTGGTGAGTTGGATGTCGCGGTAGAGGTTTTCGACCAGTTGTTCGGCTTCGCGTTCCTGGCCGTAATGGCTCTGCTCGCGAGCACCGGATACGGGTTCGATCTGCTTCAGGCGGTGCTTCACCATGGAATCGGCAGCCCGAACGGTTCCAACTAGGAGACTGCTGAAAATGGCGGTCGTTGTGGGTCAGTCCCAGGGTGATCAGGCGGCGTAGATTCAGTGCTGCTCGGTTCGGTGCGCGTGTGCGAATCGGGCAGCCACGACAGGCCACCCCAAAGGTGACGTAGCCCTTGGTGCTGGTCGGCAGGTCAGGGTGTTCGTCTCGGCGTGATAGGTGAAGTCGTCGAGGAAATCACCCTGCACCTCCACCAGACCCACACACGACCTACACGCCGAAACAGCACACGACTGTTTCAGCAGGCTCCTAGGTAACCTGGTAGGCCCGGGCACAGCGTATGGATGCAAGCTGCGACTGTGGCCTCTGTCTGTGGATTAAGGCTGGTCTGTGGTGAGCGGAGGAGGATGATCGATGATCTCGGATTCATGGTGGGACGACCTGCCGAACCTCAGCGAGCCTCCAGAGTGGAAGCTTCGAGTCGAGCAAGGTGTTAGCAGCATCGTGTCAGCCCTCGGTATTCAAGCGCTCGCCGCATGGAGCGACGACGCTCTTTGCCGTGTTGAAGAAGAATTGTTGGCTACTTTTCCAAGGGTGGACAGTCCAGCAGTCCAGCGAAGCTCTGATTATCTTCAGTTTATTCAGTACCTTGGCGAGGGACTGGCGCATGACTTAAACGCCAAGTGGATTGAATTCCCGGAGGAACTGTCAGACTTGGGCGAATATGGGCTGTATGTAGAGTCGGAACATTCGCTGGTGCCGATCGAGCCTTTGATTCATCATGCTATCGACGTTCGCACCGGTGCTACATGGCTAGCGGCGTTCGCCGGTTCGCGCCGATGACTTTCGCGCTTTGATGCTCCTTATTCACAACAAATGGCGAAGGAAGCGTTCCGGTGACTGCAAGAACTCACGGGTGAGACGGACCGGCATAGCCTCGTCATATGAGACTGGCTTCACCTCCTCGTCTACTTCAAGAATTGTGGCTCCGGGGACGCTGAGCAGAATTGGCGAATGGGTGGCGATTATGATCTGGCAGCGAGCTGACGCCAGCTCTGTCAGAAGCGCCACGGCTGCCATACAGCCGCGCGGGGAGAGCGCAGATTCCGGTTCGTCCATAATGTAGAGACCGTCGGGAAAGAAGCGATTTCGCATGAGATCCAAGAATGACTCACCGTGTGAACGCTGATGCGGTGATACGCCACCGAATAATTCGAGTTGAGACCCGCCGAGGTTCTCACTGGCCGTCGCGAGATTATAGAATGACTCACCGCGAAGAAAGAATCTGCTGCGAGGTTTGCTAGGTCCCCAAACAACCGTCATGTTCTTCCCGAGGTCAGACTCGGTGGGTCGCGTAGCAAAGCGATAGTTTTGGCTGCCTCCTTCGGCGTTCAGTCCAACCGCGGTAGCAAGTCCCTCGATCAGAGTGGACTTCCCTGAACCATTCTCACCAACCAGGAATGTAACGCCAGCAGGCCACTGCATGCCGCCAGAGGCGGCGAGCCTGCCGATAACCGGCAGGTCGAACGGGTAGCGATCTCTAGGTGCCGCATCGTCGATGTACATGCCACGAACAAAGCGTCCTTCTTGCCTCGCAAGGCCCCGCATACTTGATCCTCTCTCCTTGGCGATGGTTGCAGCGAACCGGTCGGATTGTCGAAGTACCTTAACCCATGTGTTAACCGCAGAACCAGAATCTGGTTCGTTATCTCGAATCAGTCAGTCTATCTGTTGCGACCTGATTCTCCTGGAATTACTATGGATTTGCTCGGGCGAATCTTCACCTTCCTTTGCATCTCGTCTACTGTGATCAGGAGTGAGTTAACCGTGCATGCTATTTCACGCGCAATCGCGGCGGGTTCCTTAGCCTTGGGAGTATCTTTCGGGGCAATTGTTGGTGGTGTAAGTGAAGCCACCGCTTCAACACCATCGGAGCCGGCGAGCATTGTGAGTTCGTTAATACCCGGCCGCGTTCCGGTATATGGTCCCATTCGGATATTCCGACTCCATGTCGAGTGCAGTACATGGGCGATGCAGCCGCACAACAAGTACCATCAGGCATACTGCTTGCCGTACAACGCAGGTACCTGGGCGGGCTACTATAGGCACTAACCTCCTACCCCTGTCGACCCGGAGCCGATTGCACCATTCTGGCTTCGGGTCGATGGGTTTCAATTCACTAGTTCAAGCTGTTGTTTTGGCGCGCGGCACGGCTGGCGATCCATTCGGAGTCAAGTGTGGTCCACTTCAAAGAGGCGAGAACATTGATGTCACGATGTACCCCTCCCTGAAGGTAGCGCCGGGCGCAGTGCTGCCTCGTGCAGAAGCCCCTAGATGTATGAACAACCGGCAGAGCGGTTAGTTGCCGTCAACGATCCAGGCCTCGAGTCGGCGCAGCCCAAGGTATCCGAAGCTCCACTTCCAGAATGGTGTGCACGCCGCCCCGTCCGCGAGCGCGGCAGGCGTGCACGGGTGCTCTTGGCTACGGAAGCAGACGTCGAGCTTCGACCTCGTCCGCGTCGGGAGGTGCTTGCGGCATGCACCTCCAAGCCCCAGTGTGGTGTGCACTTCTCGGCGAGCTTGATGTCTATTCTTGGAGCGTTTCCGCGGTCCCCGTTTTTGGGGGATTCTTTCCGGTCCGGAATTTATCGCTCACCGCCCCTACCTGCACGGTTGCGAAATCAATTAAAGTGATGTCGATCTTTAGGTTGCCGAATCCTGTGAGACGTGGATGCATATTCGCGAACTGTTCAGAATCTGGCATCGCGCATCCATGGCGGTGCACTGATGGGTGTGAGGGGTGGCGTCATGGTGAGCGATGGCAGTCATGTGCGGGGTCGATCAAGGACGACTGCGCGCCGTCGAATGCTGACGGGCGTGTGTGCGGCGCTTGCGGTGGCCGCGTCTGTGATCGGGGCGGGTGCATCTGGTGCTGCACCGAGTTCGTTTGCTGATCAGCAGACGACCAAACGCACGGATGACGGGTGGGTCGTCTCGGCGATCAAGTCCCACGAGCAGGTGCGCTCAGTGCCGCCGCTTAATCGATCACCGTGGACAAGAGAAGGATTTCTGAGTCTGAAGGGTGAGGGTGTGATCGCCGGGTCGGGTTCGGTGCCGGTGCAGTCTGGGACGGTGGCGGCTGGTTTTCAGATCGGCTGCAACACCGACGTCACCTCCGGCGCCACGGTCGGGATCTCGGGTGGGCCGTCGGCGCAGATGAACATTTCGTATCCGCCGGCGGTGGTGATCGGTGCGACGGTCACCCCGAACATCTCCACGACGTTGCGGCCGGGCACGATCGCCGATATTCCGTTCGGCAGCAAGAAGATGCAGACCGGGAAAGCCGGCATCACCGTCGACGGCGTGCATGTGAAGGTCGACGGCTGTCTGGGGCCGGTCGCCCTGCGCGCGTACGTCACCGTCAGTGTGTCAACAGCGTTGAACGACAACACGATCAACGTGTACGGCAAACCCCACTATCTCTGACCAATTGGCCTGGCCGGCCGCCACGTGTGATCGGTCGGTGCGTTCGACGACGTCCCGTCAACTACAGCATCCAGATTCGTCTCCTGAAGGATCGTGACTCCCATGACTGCTCCTACTTCGTCCGTTCCGGGTGGCGCGCATCGCCTCGACGCCGATGCCGTGACCACCGAGTTCCCCACGACACCGAGCGGCGGTGATCTCTCGCCCGATGACCGTGACGCCTCTACTGCGCCGAACGACGCTCACGACACCGGTGGTGGGCTGCCGGTGCTGAAGGTGGTGTTGTTCCTCGTCGGCTGCGTGCTCTTGGTGCTGGCGGCGGCGAACCTGTCGAATCTTGGGGAGTGGTCGGACCGGTGGGGTGTGATCCCGGTATTCCTGGTGTTCTTTCTGGTGATGTCGATTGCCGGACGCTGGTTCTGGGCCGGTGCGGACGCGATCCTCGGAGCCCTGATGTGGGGCAAGGCCAAATGACTGACAGAGACCATCAACGTCGCCCGGCAGCCGTCGGAGAGTCGGTGATGTCGAAGCCTCGTCGGGGCCGTCATCGGCTGCCGCGCCGTCGGCGTCTCGGCGCCGGGCTGCTGGCTGCTGCGGTGTTGGCGATCGGTGGCGGCGTCACGGTGGCCGCACTCGGTAGCGATCCGGCTCCGGCGCACGCGGATGCGTTGTGTGATCAGATGCGCGCTCAGTACGGCTCGAACTGGCCGTGTATCTCGGTGCCCACCAACACCTTCCAACCGACCACGAACGCCCCGGCACCCACGACCGGGGGCAATGGTGCGGGATCGGGTGGGCCACAGGTCGGTTCCAACATCGGGCCCGGTCCGGGTGAAGGTAACGGCACACCGATCGTGACCGTGCCCGGGCAAGCCATCCCACAACCACCAGCAGGCACTGGGAACGGCGGGTCGGGACCAACCACACCGAACACTGGCGGCGTCCGGCCGTCAGCGCCGCAACCGGTACCCCGGGCGACACCACCGGGCAGATACCGGTGGTGCCCTCTGCCGCTGCTCCTGCGGTGACGACGGTACCGGATGCAGAGTCGGCGAACCCTGAACCAGGTACTCCGCCTCATGCTCTGGATTCCGGCTCGAAGCAGCCGGAGATTCCGCTCGCGGCGTGGGTCGTGGCGGGTGCGGCGGCATTCGCCGCGGCGAATCCACGGGTACGGCGCGCAGCGTCCGCTGGTGGGCTGCGGAGTTGGTCGTTGTTGCGGCGGGGCGGCTCGGAACGGGCGACGGTGGATCCGTCGCAGCTGGTGTTGATCAACGATCCGAGCAGCCCGAAAAGCTACGTGTTCCATGAAGACGTCCCACCGGGTGGGCATATCGGGGTGAATCCGGACGGGTCGGCGACCGTCTACGACGCCACCGGAAAACCGGTGCGTCAGATCGCAAAACCGTGGGCGTTTGATGCTGCCGGGCGGCCACAGAAGACCTGGTACACCGTCGATGAGAACGGTGACCTGGTCCAGCACGTTGAACCCGCGCCGAACGCGCTGTATCCGCTTGTCGGAGATCCGGCTGTTACCGACGCAGGAGCCAGCGGGGGCGCTGGGTCCGGGCAGTCGGCGGTGTCGTCGTTGAAGAGTGATTCGGGGATGAAGGCGTCTCCGAGCGGTAGCTGGGGTGGCGATCCGGGATTCTCGTCGGGCGCGGCGTCCAATTCGGGTGGTGACCCGGGATTCTCTGCTGGCGGCCGCGACGGCCTGCAAGACGGCGGCAACGACGACTCGCAGCACGGATCGGGCAGCGGTGGTGGTGGTGCTACCGGCGGCGACTCGGGATGTGAACCCGGCGACTGTGTCGGCGGAGGATCGGATACGCCCGCTCCCGCGCCGGCACCGACTCCTGACCCGCCGTCGAACACTTTCACTCCAGCACCCACCGCGCCGGAAGAAAGTACCGGCGGTGGGACCGACAGCCAAGGCGGCAGTGGCACAGCAGACACCGGCAGCGAAACCGGTGGCGGTGGCGGCTCGACATCGAGCGGTGGCGCTAGTGGTGCGGGTGGTGGCGGCTCAAGCGGTGACACCACCAGCACCACCGGGGACGGCACTGATCAGGTTCAGCCGATCGACTGGACGGTCCCTGACCGCGGCGATGGTGGCATCTTCAGCGGCGGCATTTTCGGCTGGTGGGCAGCAGTCCAGAACAGCATGGCCGGACTACTGCAATCGTTTTTCGAGTTCATCGCCGCGATCATGCAGTGGCTCAAGAACCTACCCGTGGCAATCATGACGTGGCTGCTATCCCAAGCCATCAACGGCGCCGAAGCCTTCCGCCACGCGCTGCAATGGCTATGGGACCAACTACACATCGATAACAACAACTCGCCCGCGACGCCCAACAACCCGCCGACGAATCAGACGCCCTCGCCGCCTCCGGCAACCACGGAGAAGCCTGGAGAAAACGCTGCACCCGGGACAAATTCCCCGCAGTCGGGAACGCAGTCTCCGACAACGGACCCGGCACAAGGCGGGAACCAGAACGCCGCCCAGAAGCCGCCAGCTATCCATCCCCGCGTTAGCAACAGAAAACTGCAAAACAACATCGATGAGCTATACAGGGGCGCAAAAGACCCTAATAGGGTCGGAGACGGCACGACATTTGATGCAGTAGAATGGGAACAGCAGCATCCAGGACAGACAGTTGGCGGCAAATCTCATACACTTAAGCTTCAGGAAAGGGTTAATTCCATAAATAAGATTCTTAACACGGACAAGACGCTTTCTCAGAATGACCGTGACGTTGCAAACTCCCTGCTCGACAGGGCTGAGAAGCTAGGAATCAAGCCAAATATACCAAGGGCGCCTCGATGACCGACAATGACGATTACGCCGAGCAGCTAGAATTTGTTGAAGAAATGGCCCGCCGGTTCAGGCCGATTCATGATGCATTTCTCGATCGAAAGGAAGAGTTCGAAGAAGACGGCCTCGATCCGCCAGTTCACATGATTCTTGCAGACACCGCCTCCTGGATCGACAGGAACGTTGAGACTGATCCGGCAGGTGTATCCGAAATGCTTTCAGCTTTCGATTATGCGTATTCCAAGAACGACCTAACCATCCGCGCGTTAATCGGCATGGGTTTAGTCGAGAGCCTACCGCGAACGTGGAGCGAGCGAGGTCAGAAAGTGTGGGAACTCGCCGGACAAAACATCAAGAAACTCATTGACGTGTGTTCTAAGAATGGGGCTGTCTTTGAGAAGGACCTGTACTGAGTTGCGATGATCCAGACACGCGTTCCTGATGGCGACAAGCGCGCTGGAACTTTGGGAGAGTGAACGGGCCATATCGACTACCAACGCGCACTTCCTGGCAGTTGCCGCTACCGCCATTTCCTGTAAGCGCAGACTAATGGGAGTAGTGTAAGGGCCGACCGCGCACTGGAAACCAAGTCTCGAGTCCTGGCCGGATGGAAAGCCATGCCACCAATATCAGTCCCGTAAACTGGAAATATGTGCGGATCTTTAATGGGCATGGCCAGCCGATTGACCTCGACGGTAAACCCTCTGGCAACCCCCAGACACATATTCCCATCAAGCCCGACGGGTCATTCCCACTGCCGAAAGGGTGGAAACCATGAGCGTAGCCATGCCACTTCCGCTGGCTGGCGACAAGGTTATCGATATTGACGGCGGCTACACCATTATTCTAAGAACGAACAACCACAATTTCCTCACCCTTGAGGACCCCATGGTCTGTGTCACTAACGCGGGCGAAAGATTCGTTGTTGATCCACGAGAGGGGTCTCCGCGCGTTGAATTGCTATTACCGTTGATGGAGAGTCCGATTACTTCGGCGGCCGACACCGAGGAATATCAGCTGACTATTCTACTCGATAGTGGGTTCTCCTTCTTTGTCGAACCAAATCACGATGGATATGAATCGTGGAATGCGCGGTACGGCGACCACATAATTGTGGCAATGTGGGAGCCAGACTTGGGTAGAAAACTGCGGTAACTCCAATTGCGGTTCGCGCATGGGCCCGGGAAACACCTCCTCCTAATGGCGCGAGTTTGAAGTTGTTGGACGGTTGGCTTTTTCCAGGATCTGTTCGGCGGTTTCGGTCCAGACGAATGGGCGGGCTCTGGGGTTCCATCCGTCGATGGACGCGCGGATTTTGGTGTTGAGGTCTGTGACGGAGGTGACCTGACTTGGCTCATTTTTCGCGATTCCGGTGTTCGCGGGTCTGTGACCTGCGGTGTTGGGTTGTGGAGTGGACACTAACGGTGGGGTTTTAGGCTGCTGGGGTGGCGTTTGTGCGGACGGTGACGACCAAGTCGGGGGCGACTGCTGTGCAGATCGTGTACTCGCATCGTGGTGGGTCGCGTCAGATCGAGCACATCGGGTCGGGACACACTGATGCCGAGGTCGCAGCGTTGAAGGCGGTCGCGGCGCAGCGTCTGGCCGCGGGCCAGCAGCAGCTCGACCTCGGTGTACTCGCTGCTGATGGTGCGGGGCCCTTACCGATCACCAGCTCACGGATGGCGGTGCTGCTGGATGCGGTGACCGCGGTTTACGACGAACTCGGCTTCGGAAAGATCCCGAACGCCGACCGTGTGTTTCGGGATCTCGTGACCGCTCGGATCATCGAGCCGACCAGTAAACTCGACTCGTTGCGGGTCCTGTCCGAGGCCGGAGTCGCTGCTCCCTCGTATGCGACTGTCAAACGTCACCTGCGCACCTATGCCGAACCGTCGTGGCGACATGCGTTAGCGAAAACCTGTGCTGCTCACGCGAATATAGGGCCAGCGACGCTGTGCTTGTACGATGTGACGACGTTGTACTTCGAGACCGACATCGCCGACGGGTTCCGCGAACCCGGGTTCTCGAAAGAACGTCGGCTGGAACCACAGATCACGGTCGGGTTGCTCACCGATGCCGCCGGTTTCCCGTTGATGATGGAAGCGTTCGAGGGCAACCGAGCCGAGACGCTGACGATGATGCCGCCACTGACCGCGTTCATGACCGCCCACTCGCTGGTGGATGTGACCGTGGTCGCCGATGCCGGGATGATCTCGGCGGCCAACATGGCGGCCATCGAGAACGCCGACCTGTCGTTCATCCTGGGTGAGAAGATTCCTACCATTCCGTACCAGATCATGAAGTGGCACAAAGACAATCCCGATACGATCCCGCCAGACGGGTTGACGTTGACCCAGCCGCAGCCGGCGACCTCGAAAACCAGTTACCGGCGTCATCGGGTGATCTACTACCGCTACAGCGCCGATCGCGCACGCCGGAGCCTGCGCGGGATCAACGAGCAGATCGCCAAGGCCGAGAAAGCCGTGGCCGGGCAGATCCCGGTCAAACGGAACCGGTTCGTCACCCTGCAAGGCGGTGACAAACACGTCAACCGCGCCCTGGAAACCAGGGCCCGAACCCTGGCCGGGTGGAAAGCCTATGCCACCAATATCAGTTCCCCGACACCAGATTTCGTGATCGGCTCCTACCATCAGTTGTGGCGGATCGAGAAAAGCTTCCGCATGTCCAAAAGTGATCTGGCCGCCCGCCCGATCTTCCACCACCTCGAAGACTCGATCCGCGCACACCTGACGATCGTGTTCGCCGCACTGGCCATCACCCGAATCATCGAAACCCGCACCGGCTGGTCGATCAAGAAGTTCGTCACCACCGCCCGCCGCTACCGCACCATCACCATCCAAGCCGCCGGCCATACCCTCACCGCCGCCGACCCCCTACCCGCCGACCTCGCAGACGCCATCACCGCCATCAGCAGTGGACACTAAAATGCGCCAAGTCAGGTCCATCCGTCGATGGACGCGCGGATTTTGGTGTTGAGGTCTGTGACGGAGGTGAACACTCCGTGGCCTGTTCCTGGTGCTCGCCGGAGTGTTCGTCATCGAATTGCGCCACAGGCAGCAGACACTGCAGCAGAAATTCGACGCTGAGCTGCCGCTGTTGCACCCGATCGCCGAGCAGACCGGTTGGAACATCGACGATTCCAAGGCCATGGCGTGGATGCCGCGGTGACCCGACGGCGAAGTCGCCGCAGCGCAGACACCGCCACGCCCGTCCGGCAGCGGTGTCAACGGAATGTGGCACCTCTCCATCTGCCCAATCGAGGCAATGTGAAAACCTACAGCGAACTCGGCTACTGAGTTCATAATCTATCGTCGTCGTAGATCGACTCCGGCATTGCGTAGACTACGTGCGACCGTGCTGCCCGCGACACCGTACTTGCGCCCCAGCGCGTTGGCCGAGTTACCTGAATGGTAGTCGGCGATGAGTTGTTCGAGTTGATCTTCCTCGAATGATCTCACTGGTCTGGTCTGGTGTCCGCTGCGCTGGATATGCCGGGTCACGGTCATGCGGTGGATGCCGTACTTGGTGGCAAGATCACGAGCGGTCGCTCCGTCCTGGTACTCGCTGACCAGCGACTCGACTTCGTGGGGTGTGAGCTTGCGGAGTTGGCGACTGCTCTGACAGATGTCGGCGGACATGAAAAACTGCCCATGGGCGGTCACGAAAGTGCCCGCTGACGGCCAATAAGGACTGCCCACCCGCGGTCAGGAAAGTGCCCGTTGGCGGACACGATGTTGCCCACTTCTGTCGTATCCATCCGGCGCGTCTGCGCTGTGGGGGTCTCTCCCGTGGTTTCGATGTCGATGCCTAGTCGAATCGAACGAGCTCACGGGAGAGACCCACCTTGAAGTCTGACGGAGAACTCATGGAGATACTCAATGCCTACGACCTGACGGGGTCGTATCGGGCTGCGGCGTCCTTGTGCGGGTGCAGCCATCACACAGTGAAACGGGCGGTCGCTGACCGTGCCGCGGGTCTGGCGCCGGCGGTGCGCCGGGCCCGGCTGATCGATGACTACCTGCCGCAGATCGAGCGATGGGTGATCACATCGAAAGGCAAGATCCGCGCCGACAAGGCTCACGAGAAACTCGTCGCGCTGGGTTTCACCGGCACCGAACGTACCACCCGGCGTGCGGTTGCGGAAGTCAAAACCCAATGGCGACTGGGCAATACACGGGTCCACCGCCCGTGGATCACCGAACCAGGGTTGTGGCTGCAGTACGACTTCGGCGACGGGCCCCTCGTCGATGGCCGCAAGGTGGTGCTGTTGGTGGCGTGGCTGGCGTGGTGCCGGTTCCGGGTGGTCATCGCGTTGCACGACCGGACCGCGCCGAGTGTGTTTGCCGGCCTGGACCGCGTGTTCCGGATCATCGGTGGCGCACCGACGTATGTGTTGACCGACAACGAGAAAACCGTCACCACCGGGCATGTGGCCGGAGTACCGGTCCGCAACCGTGACGCGGTCACCTTCGGCCGGTTCTACGGGGTCAGCGTGCTCACCTGCGAGCCGGCCGACCCCGCCTCCAAAGGTGGTGTGGAAAACGCCGTGAAACTCGCCAAAGCCGATATCGTGCCGACCGCCACGAACCTGCTCGAGGCCTACGACACCTTCGCCGAGGTTGAGGTGGCGTGTGCGCAGTTCATGAGCGAGATCAACGACCGTGAGCATCGGGTGACCGGCCGGCGTCCGGTCGAGATGCTCGCCGAGGAACGACTCCGGTTGCATCCGATCCCCGAGATACCGCACACCGCCGGGTTGGGGGTGACTCGCCAGGTGCCCGCGAATACCCCGATGATCACTTTCGAGTATTGCCAATACTCTTTTCCTGCAACATTGTTGGGGCAGACGGTGTGGGTGCGTCACCATCCCGGCACCGGTGAGGTCGTCGTGTGTGCGCTCGATACCGGTGGGCCGGTGGAGGTGGCCCGCCATGGACGGGCCACCCGCGGCACCCCGGCGATCGACGACAGTCATTTCCCCGGCCATCAGCCGAAGATGCCGGGCGACTACCGGATTCGGACACGCAGTGCTGGCAAGCATGCGTTCCTGGCGATCGGCGAGGGCGCCGGACTGTGGTTGAAAGAGGCGGCCGCGGTGGGTACTGAACGGATGTATCAGAAGATGGCTCACGCGGTGGAGTTGGCGGCCCTGCACGGCCGCGCCGATGTGGACTGGGCACTCGGGCATGCCGCGGTGCACGGCCGGTTCGCCACCGGTGACCTCGACTCGGTCCTGGCCAGCAAAGGGATGGACCCCACCCGCCACCACGCGTCGGAAGATACCTCGCTGGCCCAGGGAACAAAGAGCTGGACATGTTGGGCGCCAACAGTGCCGACGACACCGACAACGAGGAGCAGCAGCGATGACCGCACCCGTCACCTCGTCGCTGCCGGCCGAGGTCGAAGCATTGATGAAACAACTCCGGCTACCACACGCCCGCGCGATCGCCGCCGACGTGCTCGCCACCGCCCGCGCTCAACGCTGGGACCCCGCCGAGGTCATCAAAGCCCTGTTGACCGAGGAATCCGCCGGCCGCGCCCGCTCCATGCTGGCCTCTCGGCGTAAGGCGGCGAACTTCCCCACCGGCAAGACGTTTGACGTGTGGGACGAGTCGGCGTCGTCGATCCCGATCCCCACCCAGCACGCCCTGCAAACCCTCGAATGGGTCAGTCGCCGAGAGAATCTCGTCGTGTGTGGGCCCTCCGGCACCGGTAAGACGTTCTTCCTCGAAGCGCTCGGGCAAAAGTGATCGAAGCCGGCATGCCGGTGGCCTGGTTCAGTCTCGAACACCTCGGCATGCTCGTGCGCGCCCACCGTGCCGATGACACCCTCGGCAAAGCAGTGGCCAAGATAGTTCGCGCCGAGCTCATCGTCATCGATGACGTGGGCCTGTTGCCCGTGGGCACCGATGCCGCCGAGGGACTCTACCGGATCGTCGAAGCCGCCTACGAACGCAAATCGGTGGCCGTGTCGTCGAACCTGCACCCCTCCGGATTCGACGAGCTGATGCCCAAAACACTGGCGACGGCAACCGTGGACCGGCTGCTGCACCACGCCCACCTCTGCCAGACCAACGGCGACTCCGTACGCCTGGCCCAAGCACTCGCCGGGAAAGGAGTCACCACCTTGACCTAACCCCACCCCCGGCAGCGGACCAGCGGGCAGATTCATGTCCGCCACCGGGCACCCCCTCGTAACCGCCCACGGGCAGTCTTCATGACCGCCGGTGGGCAGTTCCCGCTGTCCCTTGACAGACGGGTAGACGCCTCTACGGGCGGTCCCTCCACCGTCCGACCCGGCAGGTGCGCCTTACGTGAAAGGGCGTCGAACCCGGTCGGCGGGTTTGAAAGAGATCCACGGAGGCGCACTGTGACATAGTTGCCGGCCTCCGGCCGGTGTGCGCCTCCTGTGTTTGAAAGAGATTCATGCAGGCGCACTCTGACATCCTTGCTGGTCTCCAGGTCCATGTGCGTTTCTTGTACTGGAGACGAGCATGCATGCTCCTCTATCGGTACCGCTTATTCTCAACTGTTTCGTCGTTGTCGCTGCGGTCCGCCTTTCCTTGTACGTCTCAGGTCTCCGGTTGGACTGTGTGGCCGTGACCAGGCTTCACTTCGCGGCTTGGCTTCGCGTCAGAGGATGGGGTCCTTCCCGATCGGATCGAAGCGTGTTGGATTCGGTGGGCTGATTCTCGGATCATTCCTGGGCCGGTCAGCAGGGTCGACCTTCGTCGATGCCGAGCGGGGTGCTGTGAGGTCGCCGGTGAGGCTGCAGGGTCGACGTGTTTCGCAATGCGGGCTGTCTACTCCACACGGCTCGTGGCGGGGCCGATCATAGGTGGCTCACTCCGCGTATCCCAGGTGATCGGCGGCCAGCGGGCTCACTGTGGGTCCTGCCACCCTTGCCCACCGATTCCGGTGTCCCCATTCGTGGGGATTGTTTCCGGTACGGAATTTCTCGCATGTTGCTGCGACCAGCACACTTGCCGGATCAAAGAAACCGATGGCGATCTTTAGGTTGCCGAATTCTGTCAGTCATGTTTGGGTATTCGAGAACAGTTCAGAATCTGGCATCACAGTTTTGTTGTGATGCACTGATGTGGTGGGGGCGGTGTCGTGGTGAGCGATGGCAGTCGGGCGTGAGGACGATCGGAGCTGACAGGCGTGTGTGCGGCGCTCGCTGTGGCCGCGTCGGTGATCGGGGCGGGTGTTGTCTGGTGCTGCACCGAGTTCGTTTGCTGATCAGCAGATCAGGAAACGCACGGACGAAAGGTGCCAACGTGACGAGAGGTGACACCGCAATGACCCACTACTTGCTTGACGGCCGGTTCGCGCCGATAACCTGGGCGATCGGATTCTTCAAAGCGCCTACTGCCACGGTAGCCGCTGCACTTGAAGACTGGCGAGTCGAAATCCACGGAAGACACAACGTCGAGTCCGTTGCCGTCGGCGGCGGTCTAAGTGCCATGCTCACCCACGTCGAACCCCTCGTCCGGGGCTACACTCCCCCTGAACTTCTCGTGCCCACACGCAACACCGAATGGACAGCATACTTCGCCGGAGGCTTCAGCGGCGCAGACGAGGCACCGATCGGTGGTCTCGCTCGGCGACTTCCGTGCGAGGCAGTTTCGTTCATGATGGTTCCGGAGCGGGAAGTGTCAAGACCGAAGCAACCCAACGGGGGCCGTTCCATTCTCCTGATCGCCGATCATGACACGGAATGGTTGAACTACGCCCGTTCAGTGGGAGTTGGCCAGGACGGAAACCGCTGGACTTTCGAGCAGCAAGGCGACCCGCTGCCCTTCGAGGATGTGTCTGCGTATCAGAGGCGCAGGGTGAAGGATCGTTTCACCGAGGAAATGCTCGTGGATTATGCTGCGAACCTCGGGCTGTATCCCATGGACGAACAGTTCTACAGTCAACAGGGCGTGTTGGTAAGAAGCCGATTAGAAGCCAAAGCCAGCGCATACTCCATGACTTTGGCGGAAGCCCGCGCGCATTTCGATCTGTCGTAGGAACGTGGGTACCTCTGTTGAAGACGGCCGCGGGTACCAGATGGCCCTGACAGTGAGAGGCTCACATGGAAGTGAATTGTGTCTTACCTCGACACGGCAACGTGACAAAGTATGCGTGAATTGAATAGTGATGAGTCTTTGCCGAGGAGA